>QHRF01000089.1 GCA_003220055.1 Verrucomicrobiota bacterium
GAAGATGCTTTTGTTTCATTTCTTGGTTCCTGCGGAGACGATCGTTTCGCTTTGCTCGCTTCGGGATCTGCCTCAAAAGGTCTCGGTCCAAGTGTAGGTAACGTTAATCTTTACAAGCTTGGCGTTAGCGAGGTTGGAGTCAGTTGAATTCATATTGGCTGACGAGGCTCCGGCAGACAGGGTGATTTGGGTATTGCTGGCGTCAGGCGTGGGATACGCACTCAAAGTGACGACCTCGGTTGGGCTCCTGGCCAGAAACTCGGATCCGTTTGCCGGGGTGACCATCAGACTCTGCACGGATGAGGCGCTCGTCAGATTGGCGAAAGACATGTTTCGCAATTGCTCGAGCCTGTCCTGCACTCCTTGTAAGGCTGCTACGTTGTTCTTGCTGGATTTTATGTAGCGGAGACAGAGTCCGTTAACCTCGAAGATTGAAACGAAGAAAACGGCTACCAGAGCAACTGCCACCATCGTTTCGACGAGCGTGACCCCTGCGGGAGGGTTTTTCGAACGCTTTAGGCTCACCCCGTAGGAATCATTTCTCATGTCAGGGGGTAACGGAGCAGTTGCAATGCCCTGAGCACGCTACAGCTACGCGATTCCGTCGTAGCGAAATACACGACATCTCGAGCGAAAGTCTTTGGTCAGACGGGGGCTTTCTGTCCTGAGCTGACCCATCGAATCGCTTCATGACAAAGTTGGCTGGAATTTTCCAAATGTAGCTTCGCTTTGATTCGTGCCCGATAAGTATCGACCGTGCTAACGCCGAGATGGAGTTGATCGCTGATCTCGCGCGTGCTGCGTCCACGCCCGATCAGCTCGAAGACCTCAAGTTCTCTATCGGTTAACTGAGTCACGCCGTTTTCACCTTTTCTGCCAGACGCAACGCTTTCGAGAATGCGCGAGGCGATTCGGCTTGGAAGATAAATTTCGCCACGAAGAACAGCACAAATAGCGGTCATGACTTCTTTGGAAACTTCATTCTTGGTGATATAACCACGCGCGCCAGCTTTGAGGACTCGTTCAGCGTAAAGAGCTTCATCGTGCATCGAAAGAACTAGTATCGGAACGTCGATCTCTTTTGCCTTCAGGTCTTTGATAAGCTCGAGTCCGCTCGGCCCTTTGAGGGTAAGATCGACAATCACAATGTCAGGGGCTTTCGATTCGATCAACTGGCGAGCATCGTGAATGTTATCGGCTTCGCCGCAGACGGTCATCCCCGGCTCTTTATTAATGAGTTGGGCCAGTTGCTCGCGAAACATCGGGTGATCTTCGACCAGAACGACGCGGAATTGTTGTGCGGCTTCACTTTTCATCGCGCGGCTCCCGTTGGAATGGTGCACGACACGATTGTGCCGCCGCTGGCACCGGCTTCGATCGCAAACTCGCCACCCATGATGTTGGCGCGATAACGCATGATGCTGATCCCAACGCCATTCATCGCGTTTTCATTTCTGGAAAAGCCAATTCCATCGTCGGCAATGCTCAAGCTCATCGCACTCGCGTTGGCGCTGAGTCGGATGTCAATCTTGCGCGCTTTACCGTGCTTGGTCGCATTATGAATCGCTTCTTGCGCGATCCGGTAAAGATGTGTTGCCTTGCCCATTTGACCGGCGCCATTTTGGCCAGCAGATTCGAACGTGCACTCGACCGGGAGCAGGCGGCTCGTGGAGGCGGCGAGCTCCTGCAGCGCGGCTCGTAATCCGGCTTCGTCTAGTTGAACCGGCACCAAGCCGTGTGACAGATCACGCGCTTGCTCGACCGATTCGCTTAAGAGTTTCTCAATCTCGCTCGCCTCCGCCGCGAACTTATCCAGGCGTTGTTCTTTCAAATCGATTTTAAGCGACGTGGCGGCGCAACCAATCGCCGCCAGAAATTGACAGAGGCCATCATGAAGATCTCGCCCGATCCGCTGCCGTTCGTACTCGCTGACCTCAATGATCTGCTTTTCGAGTCGCTGAGTGTGTTCGAGCAACGAGATGCGCGCGTTCGAAGCGCGCTGTTGTTCGCGCATGGCGATACCGGCGACGCCGACGAGGAAGAAAAACGCAAAACGGATCGCGAGTTCCCATGCCTGAACCGTGCCGCTGGAATAAGAATTGCCAATTATAAGATCGGCCCACGACCAAAGAACGCCTGCCAAACCGGCGATCACGAAGACGCTTTTGTTATCGCAAAGCCAAACCGCAAAAACGATTGGGGCGGTGTAGAAAAGGACGAGCGAAACCTGATGCCCTGTCACCAAGTCCAGCCAACTGATGGCGAACAGCAACGTCAGGGCCTCGATGAAGGCAAGCGTTAGTGACTGCCGAATAAGGGAGCGAAACATACGAACTTGGTCGGACGACGTTATGTCTCGGAGCAAATTTCCAGCCAAAGATCGGCAGCCAGGCAACGACTACGCTATTGCCGTCCTTGCATCTCTCCATACCAGTTCCGGCATCGCCTTCATTCGGCCCATTCTCTGCTCCATAATTAGCGTGCTCCGTTGGGTCCTGGTTTTGTGTTTCGCGACAAACGTGTCTTCCCTGATTGCGGCGCTGACGCCGCTTACGACCCAAGATGTGAGTCTGATGCTTCGTTCTGGTTATTCTAATGAAGCAGTGCTACGAGAACTTTCGACGAGAAGATTTGGCGATACATTTGATTCGAAAGCCGAACAACAGCTTATCAAAGCTGGCGCCGGTGAGTCGCTGATCAATGCACTCCGAAGCGGCGTCTATCAGTTGTCGCCGCTGGAGATTGCTGCGGCCGCGGAAAAGCGGTCGGCACAATCAACAAAGGTTAGCGAGGCATTTCCGAAATCGGAACCAGACAGCCAAAAAGAGAACAATGGTGGCATTTCTCCAGCACCTAATCCGCCTACCGACGCGCAAAGGGGCGGCTCGATTTACGATCATCTCAAAGACGATCTCGTTTATTGGCACGAGGGAAATTTGATGCCGTTCGATGATGGAGCACTCGAGAAGAAAAAATTTTACCTTTTCTTCTTCTCTGCAATTTGGTCGCAGCCAGGTCGCAAATTCACTGCGCAATTGATTGATTATTACAATCGCGTCGCCCCGCAGCATCCGGAATTCGAGGTAGTTTTTTTTAGCGCGGATCGCTCGGCATTTGCGATGCAGAATTATTTCAGCCAGACAAACATGCCGTGGCCGGCGATCGCCTATGACAAACTCGGTGGTAAAGCCGGTGCGATTGCGGAAAGGTTAACCCATCAGATACCGCGGCTTATCTTGGCGGACGCTACTGGTAAAGTACTCTCCGACAGCGGCGAAACCCGGCCGGATTTCGACAAGGTTTTGGCTGATTTGGACAAAGTTCTTTCTGGCAACAGGTAGTTGCGAAGAGGCAGCCAACATCCTCTTACCTGCCTGGCAGCCGGAGATTAAGGATTAAGAGACGGAATCAGCGGCGGCTCAGTAGGAGGCGAATTCGGACCGCTTGCCGCAGCCAATTGGACGTCCAGAAGCAACAAGCCTGTTGGGTCGTTGGTGAACGCGCTGATTTCCGCGACCTCAACCGGTGCCTGCGATTTATTTCGGCTCCACCGCAGGACGACGTAGCGAGCGCTGCCGGCCGACAACGATGAATACGCAGCGCCACTCGACGAAAAACCATCTCATGGCCATTCCGCCAAAACTTAGACTGCGCCAACGATTGGCTGCGGCGCGATTTTGTCAGGCTGCTACTAAGGGCGCGGCGCCGAATCTAAACTAGCCAGCGCTTTGTCGATCAACTTCTTTTCCTCCGGAAGCAACATCGCTTGTTGTCCGGCCTTGAGGAAGTCGCGCGCTTTTTCGTCGCGCAGCTCTGCCAAGCAAATCCCGTAATAGGCGCCGATTGTCGGATCGCTCAATTGCTCTTCGCTCAAAGAGCTCATAATTCGCAGCGCCTCCTTCGCGTTGCCCTGAGTCAAAAGCGAGTAGGCATAAGTTGTCATATAGGCGGGGTTCGTCGGCGACTTGTGATAAACATCTGCCGCTGAACGCCGCGCCTTTTCCAGATTAGCATTTAAGAGCAATGAAACTTGTGCGAGATTGTTTTGGATATTGAGGTTCGTCGAATCCAGTTCCGACAAATGAACAAGCACCCGGTAAAGTCCCTGCGTGTCCATGGTTTTAGCATAATGCTGATAAAGAGCCACGAATGCGTCCTTCTGTTTCTCGGGGCGCTTGGAAAGTGCCCAGAGCAGATCGGTCGTTTCGTTTTCCCAGCCCCATTCCGAAACCGGTTGAATCAATAAAACCAGTGATTCGCTACTGGTTGCAGCCTTAACTGCAGCACTCCATTCGTGTTCGGCCGCAGCCGGCTTGTCCTGTTCGCGTAAGGCGCGGGCTAGGTAGGCATGCCGCAGAAACTCGAACCGTCCCCAATTCGCCTTGGCCGTGCCTGCTTCCAGATTCTGCCAGTCTCGCAATCGCACGTAAGCATCGGCAAGTGCGAGCGGCACCGGCCAGTTCCGGAGCGATTCGGCCGGTAAACTCTTGGAATAATCCAGAGCGAGCAAACTCAAATTGTTCATAGCCATCCACGAGAGGAGAGCCGCCAGCGACGAGGCTTTATTCGGCGCGGTTTTTTCCAGTTCGGTCAGGTAAGCGCTGAATTGAGGATCTTGGAGCCCATGGAGAAAATCGAGATAAACAAATCGGTCGTTCCATGTCGCTTCGGGATACGCCTGCAATTCGCGCGCGAGCTCCATCAACTTGCGTGGATCTTCTTTTCGCCTGACGCCGGTATTGATCAATGCGCGGGTAGCGGCGCTTCGCTCGGCGAGGTCGGAACGCAAAGCTGTTAACATTGCCTCGCCGGCAGCCCGCCGTTTCGGTTCGTTCGCTCGCAGCCGAAGCATTCCGAGTTGCAGCTGGAAGGACTTGTCGTCCGGACGCAAACGCAGCGCCTCGTTCCATTCGGCTTCCGCTTTTTCATCCTGGTGTTTGAACTGCGCCACTAGAGCAGAAGCTTCGTGATAAGACGCGGTATTTCGCGAATTCTCATCTACCGCGACCAAAGTCAGCTCGGCGGCGGGGATGTCGCTGAATTGGACGGCGCACCGAACTAGTGCCAGCGCGTCGTCGACTGAATGTGGATCCAACTGCATCACTTTCCGCCTCCAGTCCAACGCAGAACGTTCGCCCCCGCGCTCGGCCAATTGCGCCATAATTCGGGCGGCGCGCGCGCTCGACGGTTTCATTTCCAAAATGCTGCGCGCGGCCAGACTGGCGTCGCGTTCATTGCCGTGTTCGATGTCGAACATGGCCCGGCGCACCAATCGCTTTTCCTGCCAGCGGACGTAAAGATCGTGGCCGCCCCAGATCGCAGCGATCAAAAAAATCAGACTGAAAAGAATGCCGAACAAAAGTCTGATGACTGTTCGTTGTGTTCTTTCGACTGACTTTTCCAAGAGAGTTAGAAATTAGACGGAGGATAAATAGCACATCATGGTCCGCCGTTGGCAAAACGCCCAGCCTCCTCTTGCTCAGCGGCTCGCAAGTTTCTCGGACTCGGCTACCCTATGCCGCAAATTACCCGATGATTGCGCGCACCGCAGACGCCCCCGCAACAACTCGGAAAAGGACAGGTTGGATCATCGCGATTCTGATCTTCGGGTTTCTTTGGTTTGAGCTCATCAATTTTCTCAAAGCCGAGTGGTGGCTTAATCCCCAGTACAACTACGGCCTGATTGTTCCACTTCTCTCGCTCTATTTGTTTTGGAGGCGGTGGTTGAGCCGGCCCACGCCGATGGCTGCAACCGCGGCGTGGCTGGCGATTATCTTGCTGATTGTCGGTGCGGTCCTCTTTCTTCCGATCCGTTTTCTTGTCGACGCAAATCCAGACTGGCGATTGCTGAGCTGGCTACTCGCGCTGATCGTGGTCACGAGCTCGCTCTCGTTTCTTTATCTCATCGGCGGTCGGGCCTACCTGCGGCACTTTGCATTTCCATTTTTGTTTTTTCTTGTCGCTGTTCCGTGGCCGGTCCGGATCGAGCAGGTCGTTATTCAAGATCTGATGCGGATTGTGACCGCCATCAACGTCACCTTCTTGCAGTTGGCCGCTGTTCCGGCTCTTCAACACGGGAACGTCATCGAAGTCGGCACCGGCTTCATTGGAATCGAAGAAGCCTGCAGCGGCGTTCGGTCGCTGCAGGCCACGCTGATGATCTCTCTCTTTCTTGGCGAACTTTATTTTTTCAGCGCAATCCGCCGGATCGCTCTGGTCACTATCGGCGCAGGGCTGGCGTTTGTTTGCAACGTGGTCCGCACGGCCATTCTCGTTTGGGTTGGAACAAAGCGGGGCGCTACCGGCATCGAAGCGTGGCATGACCCCGCCGGCCTAACCATTTTGATCGTTTGCTTGTTTGGCCTTTGGCTGGTGAGTCTTATCATGTTGCGGCGTGGAAACAGACCACAAATTCCGTTGCCGCCGTCCTCTCAGAATGCGCCGACTCATTTCAGTTCGGGTCTGTTAATCGGCTTGGCGATCTGGCTGCTTCTTGTCGAGGTGTCGGTGCAGATTTGGTATCGGGCCCACCAAATCGCAGCCAGTTCGCGTTGGGCGGTGCACTGGCCGGAATCGGAAAACAACTACAAGCCCGTGCCGATCGCGCCCGAAGCCGAATCGTTGCTTCGATTCAATGAAGGAGGCGCCGCCGCCTGGGAAGGCGAGGATGGCCACCAATGGGCGATGTATTTTTTCCGATGGCTTCCCGGCCGAACGGCGGCGCGCTTCGTTAAAGTGCATCGGCCCGATATTTGTCTTCCCGCAAGCGGCAGAACGATGGAACGAAACAACGGTCTGCGCATGGTCACGGTCAATGGCGTGACTATGCCCATCCGCTCGTATCGCTTCGACGATCGCGGTTCGCCGCTCCACGTTTTCTATTGTTATTGGGATGCGCGCTCGTCTTACGAGAATGTCGCCGCGGCCGAGTCCGAGGATTGGTCGCCGCGCGGGCGTCTTCGGGCGGCGCTCCAAGGACATCGCGAGATCGGCGCCCAAATCCTGGAAGTTATTGTTTGGGGTTATCAGGATGACGGTGAAGCGAACGAGGCGTTGGCGCGCGAACTCGGCCGGCTTGTCCGGGCAGGTTGACCATCTCGCAGGTCCGGAAATATTTGTAAATCGCAGCAAGAAGCGGGTGGGCACGCAGTCTTGGCGATGACAAACTGACGGCATGAATGATTACGAACGAGTCGCAAACGTGATCCGGTTCTTGGATCGACATCATACTGAGCAGCCTGATCTCAACCAACTCGCGTCCGCTGCTGGTCTGAGTCCGTTTCATTTTCACCGGCTCTTTTCAGCTTGGGCCGGCGTCACTCCGAAGGATTTTTTGCAATGCCTGACTCTCGAGCATGTGAAATACCTTTTGCGAAATCGCGACAATGTTTTCGACGTCGCGCTCGACGCCGGTTTGTCTGGACCAGGACGATTACACGATCTTTGCGTGACACTTGAGGCCGCGTCGCCCGGTGAAATGAAAAACGGCGGCGCCGGAATGCAGATCGAGTACGGTTTTGGCGAGACCCCATTCGGCCAAGCGCTCATCGCCGAAACGAAGCGCGGAATTTGCCATCTCTCTTTTGTCGACGGCCGCGGCCGCAATAGCGCGCGAGATCTTCTAACGTCGCAATGGCCGAACGCAAAATTGAATCGCGCCGATCAACGTGCCGAAGAATTATCGGGCAAAATTTTTGCACAACCGCGGGAAAATCAATCCCGTCGGCCCTTGCGGGCATTCGTCCGCGGGACACCGTTCCAGCTGCGAGTTTGGCGTGCGCTCTTGAGGGTGCCAACCGGGTCGCTTACGACCTACGGGCGTCTTTCCGCCGCAATCGGTCAGCCCCGGGCTGCCCGCGCCGTCGGCAGTGCGGTCGGTGCCAATCCGATCTCCTTCGTCATCCCGTGCCACCGCGTCATTCGTGAGACTGGAGCGCTGGGAAATTACGGCGGCGGTCGGGTTCGGAAACGCGCCATCGTCGGATGGGAACTTTCATCACAAGACTCGATCGGCGGGGAAGAAACCGATCGAATCAGGGCCACGGCGGCTTAACAACCAACCTAAGATCGACATCGTCGCCGTCCCGAAATATCGTAAGCGATCGCTGCTTGCGTATGGACAAAATTTCTCTCGATTACGCCGGTTTTCGCCACGAATACATCGGAGGCGGATTGCGGCGGGCCGATCTCGATCCCGACCCGATCAAACAGTTTCACGCCTGGTTTGCCGCAGCCATCAAAGCCGGGATTCACGATGCCAACGCGATGACTCTGGCCACGTGCCTAGACAATAAACCGTCCGCCCGCGTGGTGTTACTCAAGGATTTTGACGAGGGCGGCTTTGTTTTCTTCACGAATTATTCCAGCGACAAAGGTCGGCAGCTTGAGAAAAATCCAAATGCCGCGCTGGTGATGTATTGGATGGAAGTGGAGCGTCAGATCCGAATCGAGGGGAAAGTGGAAAAAACTTCGCGCGAAGAATCCGAGGAATATTTCCACACCCGGCCTTTCGGCGCACAACTTGGAGCGTGGACTTCGCACCAAAGCGCGGTGATTGATGCGCGGCGAGTTCTCGATGCTCGTCTCGAAGAAATGAAACAACGTTTCGCTGAAGGACAGATTCCACTTCCGCCGCACTGGGGTGGATTTCGTCTCAAACCCGACCGGATGGAGTTTTGGCAGGGACGCCCGGACCGTTTGCACGATCGATTTCGTTACACGTTGCAATCGAGTGGTTCTTGGTCGATAGACCGGCTCGCGCCGTGATGTCCGACCAGCGCGGTCGTCGTGGCAGTTGCGAATCAATTGATGATGGATCCGATCGAAGACGATTTTGTGAATGACGAGCCTCTCGGCGCTGAGCAAAAGGCGTCGGCACGAAAACGCCGCCGCCGCCCGCCCAGCGTCCTGGAGCCGCCCCCTCGTCGCCGGGAACAAATTGGCGGGAGAACGAGTCGGGAACGGACCGAGCTGTTTCTTCGCGAAAATCCGGTGCCGATGATTCTTGGCGCCCTCGTGGCCGGACTCGCCATCGGTCTGGCCATTCATTACACATCGCGCACCGAAAAAGAAGTGGAAGTGAAAACGCCGCTCGGGCGGATCAACTGGAGCGTGCTTTCGCTGCCGTTTCTCTGGCCGCTCTTCCACGGAATGAAAGAGAGTCTCGAAGGCTCCACGGATTCAATCAGGGAGGGCGTGAAGAATATCGATCTCGATCGCTACACCAAGCCGATCCGCAAACGCTGGAAATCCTGGACCGATTGAGTTTTGTCATTTCGAGCGAAAAGGCTGGTCCGGCTGGGACCGAGAAATCTCTTACTGTTTCTGAAATCAGAGTGCTAATCTCGCGGCGTGCTGCGCTTCATTGCGTTTTTGGCAATCGCCGTCGTTAGCGTTTCGGCTAAAGAACCATCTCAAACTCCTGAAGCCGGCGCCAAGTTCGTCGGCGCGGTTGGATGTCGATCTTCCAGTTGTCACGGCGGCGCCGGCGAAAAACGCAGCCAATATATCACCTGGTCGCAAAAAGATTTTCACACGCGCGCGTATGCCATTCTCCTGGATGCGCGTTCGGCTCGGATCGGTGAAGCGGTCGGCGTCTCGCAACCGCAGTCGAGCGCACGCTGCACCGTTTGTCATTCTCCTTTTCAACCTGTTGCTCCAAGTCGGCTCACATCGAGCGCACGCCCCGATGAAGGCGTGTCGTGTGAAAGTTGCCACGGCGCGGCCGAATCGTGGCTGCGCGGACATACCCGCAGCGATTGGACTTACGCAACGCGCGTGGCCGCCGGCATGCATGACTTGCGAAATCTCTATGTGCGCGCGAACGCGTGCGTCGCCTGCCACCAAAATGTCGACGCTGACATTTTGAAAGCGGGTCACCCTGAACTCGTTTTTGAGCTCGATAGTCAATCGGTCAACGAACCAAAGCACTGGCGCGACGAAGATCCGGCGAGTGGGCCGCGCAGTTGGCTGACAGGCCAGGCGATCGCGCTCCGCGAAATAACCTGGGCCCTCATCAAGTCTCCCCCGGATGAGCGATCTCAACTGCTCGATCAAGAAAATGCGTTGGTTTGGCTGCTCGACAAAACCGGTTTCGGAAATGACTTGACTAAATTCAGCGCGTTTCCAGGGGTCCAACAGAGCGCTGACGAAATCGCAGAACGTGCCGCAAAATGGAGCCCAACCAGCGATTCGCTAATGGCAATCTTGCAAACGCTTGCGGCCAGCGATTCGGAATTCCGATCGAGTAACATATCGCGCCAAAATGTTTTTTATCGCGCTCTCCGGCTCACACTCGCGCTCGAGCGCCTTGCGCTCGCGCTCGATCTCTCACCAAAAATCGAGAAAGAGTTGAGTGCGTTACGCTCAGACGTCCAGCGACACTACGATTTCGATGTCGCCGCGTTCGCCGAGCATCTCCGGGCGTTGCGGACCAAACTGTAGCTACCATTCGTATCAGTTGAAGGGGCGCGTCTCCTCGCGGAAGATGTCGATCTTCGCATGGCCAAACTGAATCGACCCGACCAGCCCGCGTGGCAGCAGAACACGATCTTCGAGTTTTTCTCATCGCTCAAGCTCGCCGTTGTGCTTTTGGCCGTGCTCATCGCCGGCGCAATCGTCGGTACGCTCTACGAATCGAGTTTCGACGCCAAAGTCGCGCGCACTTATGTCTACGGTGCGCCCTGGTTCAACGCTTGGCTCGTTTTACTCGGCGCGAATTTGACCGCGTCCGCGTTCTCGCGTTGGCCCTGGAAAAAATATCACACCGCGTTTCTTATTACTCATCTCGGCATCATCACGCTTCTGATTGGGTCGCTCATCGGCCGGATCTTTGGCGTCGAAGGCACAATCACGCTCTTCAAAGACGAAGCGCCGACGAACCGATTGCTGGTCGATCAGCATCAGCTTCGCGTCCATGATCTCGACGGGATCATCAAAGGTTATCCCGCGGAATTTCTGCACCATCCGCCTGATCCGGAGCATCCAAGAAATCTCGGCCAGCTCGCAAGCGGCGCGCGTTTGCAAATCGTCGATTACGCTCCGGCAATCGAAGGCAAACTCAATCCGAGACCACTCAAAGACGGCGGCGCGCCAGCGGTGCATTTCAAAATCGAAACGGCGATGATGAACCAGCGCCTCGAAACCTGGTTACTGGCGGACGATCCGCAGCATGGAAGTTTTTCGATGGGACTGGCGAACATCGAACTTAAACGCGGCGCCGCTTCTTCGGTAGTGGCCGGTCCGAGCCGGACTGGCGTTCTCCCCGGCGCCAAGAATGAAGCGGTTGATCTCGAGGAATCGATTTTCGCTTTCAGCAAAGCGCCGGACGAACAGATCGGTCACGTCAACAAAGGCGGCAGCACCGGCGCAAAGGTCAGGCTCGAACCACCAGAGAATGGAAACAAAGGCCGTGTCCTGATTTCGTTGAGTGGAAAAGAAACAAGTTTTGATGTTGCGGAGAATGTTGGCCGCGAAACGAAAATCGAGAAAACGCCCTTCACACTTAAGATCGACAATTACTGGGCCGACTTTCGGATCGAGAATGGCAAACCGAATTCGATCAGCGATCAACCGAACAATCCGGCGGTCCTGATTACGATTCGCGGCAAAGGCGTTCCCCAAACGGCATCGGAAACGAAGAATCCACATAGCACAGGCGAAATGCCGACGACGGGCGGTCCGCCCACAATGCCATCCGCTGGCGAAGCAGCGCCGAATCATCTGAGCCTGTTTGTTGCAAACGACGGCGCTCTCTCCTACGAATTGCTCTCGCGCAAGAACGGTAAATCATCCGGCAAGATCGACCTGGACAAGCCGCTCATTACCGGCTGGGCGGATTGGCAACTCGTGGTGGACAAGACTTTGCCGCACGCCGAGCAATGGATGGATTTCAGGCCGGCGAAGTCGGAGACCGCAACATCGGTATCGGGGGCGGCCGAACTGCCCGACGGCGTGCGTGTTCGGGTGGAACAAAATGGCGAGACATTGGAGCAATGGGTGCCAGCCGGCTGGCAGGTCACGGTGCCCACTTCGCCGAACGAAACGATGATTGCCTACGGTTGGAAAACGCTTGCGCTGCCGATTGGGCTCGAGCTGCTCGACTTCGAAGTGAAACGGAACGAAGGCAGCGACAGCCCTGCTGGATTCAAGAGCACATTGCGTGTAACGAATTCAGACGGCCAAAGCGCCGCCGGTTCCTGTTGGATGAATCATCCGTTCAGTTATCCGAGCGGCTGGTTGCGGACTTGGACCGGATTAACCTACAAAATTTCGCAAGCATCCTGGAACCCGGATAATCTCCAACAAAGCAGCGTCCAAATTTTGCGCGACCCCGGGTGGCTCTTGAAATGGATTGGCTCGCTCCTTGTTGTCGTCGGCGTGTTCATGATGTTTTATCTTCAGCCCTATCGGAAACAAACTGAAGGCGAACCAATCACGCCGATGGGTCCGAAACCGGCGAAGGGAGTGCAAGAAGTGCATCCGGTCGCGCGCTGAATCAGATTTATGATCGTGAATTCAAAATTCGTCAGGTGGATTGGATCTTCCATTATGATCGCGGCCCTGATTGGCTGCGCTTCAGACAAAAAACCCGCCTGGGTTCGTTTCGCCGAAAAACAGCCGAACAAATGGGGGCATTACAGCGGGTATGTCGAAGCGCGTTGGGAAAACGACGGGCGCACCATGACTTTGCTAAGCGAACTTCGCTATTCTGATCCGGAGGGCGTCGTTTGGATCGCGCCAGCTGGATCAGTTGTAGACGGCGCATCGATTCCTCGATCGCTCTGGTCGCTCATGGGCGGGCCGTTTGAAGGCAAATATCGGAACGCTTCGGTGTTGCATGACGTCGCTTACGACCAGAAGAACCGCCCTCACGAAGTTTGCGACCGGATGTTTTACCACGCGATGCGATGCAGCGGAGTGAGCGCGGTGGAAGCAGGAACAATGTACTACGCGCTCCGCAAGTTCGGCCGCCATTGGAAGGCGCCAAAAGCCGAGCCGGTAAAAGTGGGCGACGAAATCGTCGCTCGGCCAGAGGAAGTGCGTCGGGCGATGCCGGTGAACCGGGGCGATATCAATGCCACTCGCGATTGGATTCGCAATTCAGAGCCGACCCTGCTGCAAATCGAGCAACGCGCGGACGCCGAAGGACGCTGAATTAGTCTTGCCCTTTTCCGTCTGCTCCATCCGCGCTCGCTCGTTTTGCGGCGCCATCCTTTTCCAACGCGACGGCGAGGACTTCATCGACATTTTCGACCGGAACGAATTTCAGTTTTTGTTTCGCCTCTTCCGGAACATCGATCAGATCTTTTTCGTTCAGTTTCGGAATGATCACGGTGGAGATGCCGGCGCGCATCGCGGCCAGACTTTTTTCTTTGAGTCCGCCGATTGGCAAAACCAACCCCCGCAAAGTGATTTCGCCTGTCATCGCGACGTCCGGTCGCACCGGCGTATTGGTGAAGAGCGAAGCAAGCGCGGTGAACATAGCGATGCCGGCGGACGGTCCATCTTTCGGCACTGCGCCGGCGGGAACGTGCACGTGAATGTCCATGTCCCGAAAGTCTTCCGGTTTTACGCCGATCTCGCCGTCACGGCTGCGGAGAAGGCTGAGTGCGGCTTGGACCGATTCTTTCATCACTTCGCCAATGTGACCGGTGAGGGTGACGTTTCCCTTGCCCGGATAACGAGTCGCTTCAATGTGCAACACTTCGCCACCGGCCGGTGTGTAAGCGAGGCCGGTGACGACACCCGGTTTGCTCGTTTTCAATTTCGTTTCGCGGACGTACTTGGCGGGTCCCAGCATTTGCGCGACTAATTGCGGCGTGACCGTCATGCGCTCGGTCCTGCCGCGGGCAACGCGCGAGGCGATTCCACGGCAAATCGCTCCGATCTGGCGCTCGAGTTCCCGCACGCCGGCTTCGTGGGTGTAATCGTTGATGATTTGCCGAAGCGCGTCGTCCTGCCACTCGCACTGTTCCGGCTTCAATCCATTTTCTTCCATCTGCCTCCGGACCAAATAGCGTTTCGCGATCTCAAGTTTTTCGCGCTCGGTGTAACCCGGCAGCGAAATCACTTCCATCCGGTCGCGCATCGGTTCGGGCACGCCCTCGATGTAATTCGCCGTCGCGATGAAGATGATTTGCGACAAATCGAACGGCACATCGAGGTAGCGATCGACAAAAGTGTTGTTTTGTCGCGGATCGAGAACTTCGAGCAGGGCGCTCGCCGGATCGCCGCGAAAATCGGCGCCGATTTTGTCGATCTCGTCGAGCATGAAAACCGGATTGCGTGTTCCAGCGCGGCGCAGCTCCTGAATAATGCGTCCCGGCATTGAGCCGATGTAGGTTCGCCGATGTCCGCGAATTTCCGCTTCGTCCCGCATTCCACCCAGACTGATCCGGACAAATTTGCGTCCAAGCGCGTCGGCGATCGATTGCCCGAGACTTGTTTTGCCGACGCCGGGCGGCCCGAGGAAACACAAGATCGGGCCGTGTCCGGTTGGATTCAGTTTGCGCACGGCCAGATATTCGATCAGCCGCTTTTTCACTTTCTCCAGATCGTAATGGTCGCGATCGAGAATTTGCTGGGCTTGATCGAGATCGAGATTGTCCTGGCTTGATTTGTTCCAGGGAAGGTCGGCGACGATCTCGATGTAACTGACGATGACGGAAAATTCGGGACTGGCCGGCGGAATGAAATCGAGCCGCTTCAATTCGCGCTCCGCTTGCTTCATCACTTCGGGCGGCGGCTTGGCCTCCTCGAGTCGCTGCCGCAATTGTTCCATTTGCTCTTCGCTACCGGTTTCGGCTTCACCGAGCTCGTGCTGGATCGCCTTGATCTGCGAACGCAAATAGGCGCGACGTTGCGCATCGGAAAATTGAGATGCCACGTCCTTCTGCAGTTTTTCCTGGATCTGCGCGATCTCGAGTTGCGCCGAGATGTGCTTCTGGACTGCGCGTACTCGTTTCTCGACGTCGGCTTCTTCGAGCAATGCCTGCTTTTGCGCGACATCGGCATTCAAATTCGGCGCCAGAAAATCCGCGAGTTGTTCCGGAGTGGCGATGTTCAGAATCATCAAGCGCGCTTGCTCTGGCGCTTCCGGCGTCAGCTCAAACAATCTCGCAGCCGAATCGCGCAGATTTCGAAACGTCGCTTTCCATTCCTTGCTCTCAGGTGGCGAAATGGATTTCACCAGGTCGACTTCCGCGCGAATAAACGGCGAAGTTGCAACGATTTTTCGCAATGTAAATCGGCTGAGGCCCTGGGCGATGATGAGCAAATGATCGTCGGCCTGGCGGATCATTTTGAGCACCAGCGCCGCAGTGCCGACGTGGTAAAGATCCTCAGGTTCCGGGTCTTCCTTTGCCTCGTCGCGCTGCGTCAAAACACCGATCACTTTTGTGCGCGGCAACGTTTCGTCGAGCAATTGAATCGACGCTGGTCGCCGGACATTGAGCGGCACGATCGTTCCCGGAAAAACAACGAACCCCCGCACCGGCAAGATCGACAATTCCTCCGGAATCTGTGGGACACGGCTTTCGTCGGTCATGTCCGCGGCAATTGTCGGACCGATGCTGGATTTCATTTCCAGTTCGGCCGGCACAGCGATTTGTTCTTCGTTCATCATTGTTTTAGCGGCAGCGAAATCCAGAGCAATCCGTTGCGTTGTTCGGCACTGGCTTGATCGATCTCCACTTCGGCTGGCAACGCGACCTCGCGCTCGAACGGTCCGTAATCGATTTCCATCGCCAGCAAACGCACCGCTCGGCCTTCGGCGTGCGTTGGTTCCGGCAACTCCCGCGCCCCGCGAATCAGGACGCGTTGCGGCTCGACCGTGAGATCGATTTGCGATCGTTCGACCCCGGCGAGATCGACACATATGCGGACGCATTTTTCGCAGCGGTAAGCGTTGATCGCCGGCTCCCAGGCATGGGGCGCAAATTGAAATTGTGAGCGGGCCAGCTCGTAAGTGACGTCATGTAACGCGCCGTGGAGCCAGCGCAATTTAATACTGCCGATCGGGTCCATTTCAAAAGTGATCTGCCTCTAAATAAACTACGCGGAAGGCGCGCTCCGCGCGTGCCTCTTTCGAGGTAGCGCAGGGCAAACCGTTCGCAGACACGCGGCTACACCCCCAATTGTCCGATGTCGATTTTGCGCTTGCGGCTTAGCGCACTTTGCCCGGACCCCACAACGCACGTCCAGGTTTCGCACCGGTGTGTTCGCCGTCCTTGATCACTTGGGTGCCGTTCACGAAAACGTGTTTCACGCCAGTCGCGTATTGTTGCGGCTTTTCGAACGTCGCGTGATCGGCGATGGTCGCCGGATCAAACACGACCACGTCGGCGAACATTCCTTCTTTCAAAAATCCGCGATGATCGAGCCCGAGATTGGTCGCGGGTAACGCGCTCAATCTTCGAATCGCTTCTGGTAGCGCGATCGCTTTTTCGTCGCGGACATATTTGCCGAGGACGCGCGCGAAATTTCCGTAGGCCCGCGGATGCGGATTCGATTTCAGGAAAACGCCTTCCGGCGCTTGTGACGCTTCATCGGAGCCGAACGAAATCCACGGCTTCGCTATTTCCTTCTTCACGTTTTCTTCCGACATCATGAAATAAACGGCGCCGATGCGCGATTCGTCTTCAGCGACAAGGTCCATTGCCGTGTCGATCGGATCTTTGCCGCGGATCTTCGCGACTTCGGCGAGCGATTTGCCAGTGAGCGGTTTTAGTTTTTCCGATTTGAAGCCAACGAGGATGATGCGATCCGGCGAACCGGCGGAGAGATAAAGATTTTCCCATTTGTCGCTGTCGATTTTCACTTCGGCTTTGATTTTTTCGCGCGTAGCCGGATCGCGCAGCCGTTTGAAGAGGGCTGGATAGCCGCCGTCCTCGGTCCATGGCGGGAAACAGGCATCGAGTCCGGTTCCGCCCGCGGTATATGTGTACATGTTCGCGCGAATGTTGAGCCCTTCCTTCTGCACTGACTCGATCCGTGAAAGGAGATTGTCGATTTTGCCCCAGTTTTTCTGGCCGGCGGCTTTGATGTGATAAACCTCCGCCGGAATTCCGGCTTCGCGACTGATCCGGAGCAACTCGTCGAATGCTTCGAGCAGCTGGTTTCCTTCGCTCCGCATGTGCGAGATGTATTTGCCTTTGTATTTGGCGGCGACTTTGCAGAGTTCGATCAATTCATCCGTCTTGGCGTAAAACGCCGGTGGATAAATCAGCGACGTGCCGATGCCGAGCGCGCCTGCTTCCATTTCTTTGCGCACGAGCTCACGCATTTGATCAAGCTCCTGCGGTGTCGGCGGGCGATCGTCAAAGCCGATGACATTCTGGCGAATGGTGGTTGCGCCGATAAATGAAGCGACGTTGCAGGAAATACCGCGCTTTTCGAGAAACTGCAGATACTCAGCCAGCGTCTTCCATGTAATGTCGTATTTAATGTCGGCCTGCTGCTTGAGCATGAATTCACGAACACGATCGTTCAGCGGCCCCATCGATTCGCCTTCGCCCATGATCTCGGTGGTCACGCCCTGACGAATTTCGCTTTGCGAGCGACCATCCTGGATCAGCGATTCGGTCGACCAGGACAGCATATTGATAAAACCGGGCGCGACCGCCAGCCCGCGCGCATCGATAACCGTTTTCGCCGTTGCGTTTTTGTAATCGCCCACCCCCGCGATGCGATCGCCGCGAATGGCAAGATCGACATGTTGCGCTTCGCTGCCGGTGCCATTGTAAACGGCGCCGTTCTTAATAATGACATCGAAGTCGGCGGCAATGATAGAGACGCTTGTCGCCGCCAGGAGTAAGCTGAAACAGAAAATTGCGCGCTTCATTGCGCGATTGAAAAAGCGCGATCAGTCGATGTCGATCTCAAAACTTGAGTTTAGCTCAAGTCGAACAGCATGGCGCAGTCGCATTTGCACAGCATGGGTCTGTTTTTAAAAGCGCAATTCTACGGTCGCGCGCTTTGCAGGTGGTCTCCGACGGTACAAGCGACACGCGGGTGACGCCTTGCTCTTGGGCGACCCCTTGGACGCGATATGTCGATGGAAAGAAATTATCGTCGCCGTATTCGATTCGAATTTCCGTGTCCAGATTGAGTGGGATCATGCCGCTGACTTTGTTGAAAATTTTCAGGAACTTCCCGACGGTCATGTAATCGCGATCCGGATCGGAAGGCACCCAGAGTTGCGCGATCGTTTCCTGCCACTGATTCGTCTGACCGCCGCAATCAACTGTGTGCAACGACACCGCTTTCAATTCCGTCAGATGATAGCCGCGGTGAACTGTGCGGCCGTAAAGATTGACAAAGATCAACTGATTGCTTGGCGCGCGACACAGTTCCGAAATGAATTCGCCGGTTTTCATTTACTGAAGGTTGCCTTCCTTCGGCCGATTCGGCAGCAAACTTCCCCGCGCCGGCGTCGCTCCCCGTTCATGGCGTTGTCTTTCGCCATCCACTGTCGCAGGCCCAGCAGAACATGGCGTGCCAGCGGATCGGCCTGTTCCGTCCAGCGATAATGCGTCCACTTGCCGTTACGGCGCGCCTCTACCAATCCGGCCCGCTTCAAGTGAGCAAGATGTCGCGACACTTTAGGCTGCACCACGCGGAGAGTACCGGTTAGTTCACAAACACAGGTTTCCCCACAGGCGAGGAGATTGAGCAAACGCAGCCGGGTGGGATCGGCGAGCGTTTTGAAAAGAAAAGGCGGCCCGCTCTTACTCTTTCGTTTCATCGTTCATGACATATACGTCTATCCGTATATATGTCAATCGGCAACAAACTCACCAGGCTTTCTCTAGCGAATCGATTTTACGGTAAGGCAGCGACTATTTCGCCGAGTCCTTGAGCAGCTGCACCAATTTATCCTTCCAGAGCGCCGCAATCGTGTGGCTGCCGTGGCCGCGCGTTTTGTCGCTGAGTGGAATGACCTTCGCGCGACCGTGCGGAACGCGTTTAATTTCCCGCTCGAGAATTCCAAGCTCTGGTGGATTGATCAGATCGTCGGCCGAATTGATTGCGAGCAACGGTGCCCGAATTTTTTCGAGGTTCGGGCCGGGATCGTAATCGCGGGATGCTTCCAGCGCGTAAAGAACATCGTTCGCGTCGTCTGTTTTCACGATTTGTTCGACGAATTTGTCGAGCACTTCGTCGGTCTTCGCGAGTGTGAACGCTTCTTTTTGGCGCAGGACCGGATTGCTGCTCATGAACCAGAGCATTTCCGCAGCGGTGCGCAGACTCGGCGGTTGCGTTTTATATTCGCCGCCGGTCCAAGCCGGATCGTTCCGAATCGCGTCAATAATGATGCGCCGCCAGGCGCGATTGCGACCGGAAATTTGGGTCGGCAAACTGGCCAGCGGCATGAGAGCATCCATGAAATCGGGATGCGATTCACCCCAAAGCCAGGTGTGCATTCCGCCCATCGATGTGCCCATGACCAGTCGGGCGTGATTGACACCGAGGCCGTCGGTCAACAGTCGATACTGCGCCTCCACCATGTCGACGTAACCGTAACGCGGAAACTTCGCATGCAGAGCGTCGCTCGGCTTACTCGATTTGCCGTGGCCGATTCCATCGGGGAGCACGATGAAGAATTTAGTCGCATCGAGCGGCTGATCTTTTCCGAAAAGTTCGCCCGCGAATTCCGGACGAATAAATTGCACACCGCTGCCGGTGGTTCCGTGCATGATCAAAATCGCATTGCGCGTCTTGCCTTGGTCGTCTTTGTCGATCTTGCCGAGCGTCCGATAATGAATCCGCAGCTCCGGCAAGCTTTCACCGGAAGCGAATTTGAAATCGCGGATCGTGTAATCGCCTTCGGTCGGAGGCGGATAATCGGCGGCTCTCGCGTTAGCAGCGAGAAACAGTAACAAGAAGCAAGAGACTCGAGTAATTGAAATCATCTTAATGGCGTTGCCGCTCGGCCTGAATTCGTTTGAGCAGCTCGGTGTGGGTTTTTTCGAGGTCGTGAGCAAATTTCACCGTTGTCTGGAGAGCTTCGGGATACATCTCGAAGCGTTTTCGCAATTTCTTGGCGGCCGGATCGTAAAAGAAGGAAATGTCTTCGTCGAGATTCGGTACGATTAGCTCGTCGCTGAGTTTCTGATAATGCGCCATGCGGCTCAGCCCCCAGCGGATAACCGATTCGTCGTTGCGCAACGCGGTGAGCGTCTCGACATCGAGGAGCTCGATGCCGCCGGATTGAAGCAGGGTGGCGAGGTCGATCGGAGTGTAGTCGGTCGTGAAAACAAACGGATGCAACCGGGGCATCTCGCCGGCGTCGAGCGCTTGCTGAAATTCCGCGGCTTGTCGTTCTTCTTGTGCCCCGTTAATTTTCCCGCTCTCAATTCCATCGCGCAGCGTTTGCTCGATCGATGCCAAAATCTGGTCGCGCCGTTTCGCCTCCTGGAGATGCTGCTGATAATTGTTCAGCCAGAAAGCGGCATAAACGCCGACGAAAACGAGGACCAATTCAGCCATCCAACGGCCAAGCCTCCAGAGATACGAAGCCTTTTCGTTCGTCTCGCTCATGATTCAATTTGGATGGTGCAATCGTCTAACATTATCCGCACGCCGATTCCAGCGACTTGACAGGATTCGTCTATTGGGATGAATGATTGCCGCTCCAAACAAGGAACCCGTGCAAAATTCATGGTCGCTTTCAAGCTTAACTGAGTTCGTCGCCGACTCGGTGCGAAACGCGCGCGAGGGCGGCGTTCCGTTTTATCATTTAGAGTTCGATCGTGTTTTCCCGGCCGACTTTTATGCGGAAATGTTGCGCACGATGCCGGACGAGAACGATTACCGGCCGATGTCGGGCAAAAGCAAGGTGGGAAGCAGCCGGCCGGATGGAAAACCGACCCGGACCAAGATTGATTTGTTTCCGGAATACATTCGCCATTTGCCGCCGGAAAAATTTGCAGTTTGGGACTTGGTTGGTCGCGTCCTTCGTTCAGACGAGGTAAAAGCTGCGTTAATCCAGCACCTCGGGCCGGGTTTGAAACGGCGTTTCGGAGAGAATTTCGTGGCCGTTGGAATGTACCCAGTGCCGATTCTGACCCGCGACATTCCTGGCTACCGCGTTTTCAAGCACACCGACAGTCTTTGGAAAGGAATCACAGTTCAGCTTTACTTACCGTCCGACAATTCCCATACGCATATCGGCACGATTTTTCACGAAGAATTGCCGGATGGGAGTAAACCGAAAAGAACGCAAATGCCATTCGCGCCAAACACCGGCTATGCCTTTGCCGTCTGGAATGACACCTGGCATTCGGCGAAGCCGGTCGGACCAGAGGTGAAAACGCGCGACAGCATTCTTCTGACCTATTTCGTAGATCGCGGCGTTTGGAGAACTTTGCGGAACCGCGGGCGGCGGGTTGGCAACTTTTTGCTGAACGAGCTGCGCAGTCTAAAGCGCAGTTGACTTACCAGGTCAAGGTGGCGTTGCCCGCAGAATCGGTGGTCGCGTTGCGCCCGACGAGACGCAGAAAACGGAACTTGGATGGGCCATCGTATTGAACGGCGTTTACAGGAATTCGTGTTGATTGAAAAGTCGCGAAACGTTTCGGCTGGACGCAAACACGATCCGCCCGGAGGACGGATTCGGTCGGGCGAACAATCAGGGGGCCGTTGGGTTCAGCGGCGACGGAGTGGTGAGGCGGGCGCTGAACATTTTCTTTCCGTCGGAGAGATTGATCGAACCATCACCGATTCTGACAACGCGCAGAGTAACGCCGATAGATGATTCCGGGGGCCTGCAATGTGACTGCATCGCCTTCGGTGACTGCCTTGCCGTTGATTATCGCGAGTCGTGGATGACCGAGTGAGATCGCGCTCACGCGCACCAGTCATTGCTTAGTTCGATCATGATCGGCGCCGGAGAAGCAGCCGAAGCTGGTCCGGCCGCTAAATCGCGTGTTCTCGCCTTAATGAAGGTAGGAAAATCGAAACGGTTGCTTTGGTTACCAGCGTGCTGAGCGAAAGTAAGGGCGAAGATGAACAGCGCCGCGGCGCCCATGAAGATCCCAATGTAAAACCGACGACGATTGCTGGATGGGGCGGCTGTTCCTTTTGAAAGAGAAACGGAACCGCAGCTACCAGCGCCTGACACGGTCCCGTCCGGATCGATAGAGCTGATCAGACGCGGCTTCAAGTTACGGGGAACCAGCCGCATAACCCGCAGAAGCATCGGACGGGCCACACCTTTTCAAGCTGGCCTGTTTCAGGGGATTATGGCGGGCTTGTCGCTGCCTCCGCCCTCAGATAAACTGCTCGCGCGTGAGACATCTCCACCCCGCCTTGACGGCTGCACTCTTGGTTACGATTGGGCTCTTTGAGGCGACCGCCCAAGATCGAAACCCGCTCGAGCCAACACCAGACACGAGCGGGCTAGATTTTCATCAGTTCGGGTTGCTTGCGGTCCAAGACGGCGGACGGCGCAAACCGATCGACACTTTTTCGCGCGAAACGCTGATCCGAATCACTGGCAGATCGATATATACCGACAAAGCTGGACGAAAATGGCAGCCGAATGATTTCATTTTCTCGGCGGTGCTGGAAACGCACGATTGGCGGACGGAGCCGATGGTGCTGGTCTCGTTAGGCCAACTTAAGGAAAAGCTCGGCCTCGATAAGACCGAGCGCCGTTTTTCGTTTGAACAATTGGTTGCGTCAACGGAATTGCAGCGGCTTACAAACGAAGCCCACGCCTTGAAGCGCGCTGAGAAAACTCTTGATCGTGTACAACAGGAGGCGCTCGCAGTAAGCGATCGGCTCGCCCTTTTGGCGAACATTATGAATGGCAGCGCTCTCTTGATTGTTCCCGCATCGAAGAGCGAAACCGACCCCTGGGTCGTTCCACCGGAGTTTTCCCGGTACTACAGCGAAACGCAGTTCGCGCCGATCCAGATCGAATTGCAAACAACGGCCACGAGTTATGCGCAGGCTGATGGATTCAATTTCAGTCGCGCCGCCAGCCGGCTTCGTGAAAGTTTACGCGCCCTAAGTCCTTCTATTTATCCGCAAGAGCGACAATTGCGGCTGGAATATTTTTACAATCATTTCGAAGCATTCTATCGCGCGATTTGGTTCTACGGACTGGCGTTTGTGATTCTGCTGGTCGCGCACGCGCGTGGCGGCGGCCGTTTGCTTCGAAGTGTCGGAGTATCGGTTGCGTCTCTCGCCATCGCCTTTCACGTCAGCGGCATCGTGATGCGCTGTCTGATCGCCGGCCGGCCGCCGGTGACGAACATGTACGAGTCGGTTATCTGGGTTTCGTTCGCTGCATCGGCGTTTGCGATGATCTTCTATGCCCGCTACCGAACGGTGATTTATCTTGTCGCTGCGCTGCCAGCGACATTTCTAGCACTCTTGCTCGTTCATCAGATGCCGATCGCGATGCCGGCAAGCATTGATCCGCTGGTTCCAGTGCTACGCGATAATTTTTGGCTGACCGTTCATGTATTGACGATCACGCTCAGTTACGCGGCGTTCTTACTGGCCTGGGCATTCGGTAATGTCATGTTCGTCCTCTATACGCTTCAACCTGTGAAGACGCGCGACAACGCGGCGTTGCATTTCTGGTTATACCGCATCATGCAGCTCGGTGTTCTTTTGCTGGCAGCTGGGACAATCCTTGGGGGCGTCTGGGCGAACTATTCCTGGGGACGGTTCTGGGGCTGGGATCCGAAAGAAACCTGGGCACTTATCGCACTACTTTGTTATCTGACCGCGCTGCATGGACGATTGGCCGGTTGGTGGACTGAATTTGGTCTGGTGGTGGCAAGCGTGGTTTGTTTCCTGGCGGTGTTGATGGCGTGGTATGGCGTCAACTTTGTTCTCGGCAAAGGTTTGCATTCCTACGGATTCGGGATCGGCGGCGAGACTTATGTCGCGATTGGCGTGGTTCTCGATCTCCTGTTCGTGGCATTCGCGATTTGGCGCTACCGATCAAGTAAACGCACCCCCTCCAGCGCGCCGGCGGAAGCGGTGGCCGTCTAATCTGAGCTATTTCCGAGGCAAACGCGCTTCGCAGATCTCGCAAAGCACGTGAAGAATGAACTTGTGCGCTTCCTGAATTCGAGCGGTCGAACCGCCTTTCACGATAAGATCGACATCGGCAATGCCAGCCACCGATCCGCCATCGCGGCCGAGAAGTGCGATTGTTTTTAATTTCCGATCGCGCGCCTGTTCGATCGCGCGCCGGATATTTTTCGATTTGCCGCTGGTGCTGATGGCAATAAGGACGTCGCCGGAGGCTCCAAATGCGTGCACTTGGCGCGCGAAAATTTCTTCGAAGCCGTAATCGTTGCCGGTCGCCGTGAGCAAGCTTCCGCCCTGCGAAAGATTCATCGCCGGATATGGCCGGCGATCTTCCACAAAGCGACACGCCAGTTCGGTGCAAAAATCGGCCGCATCCGCGGCGCTGCCGCCATTGCCACAAGCCAGGATTTTTTTCCCACTCGTTAGGCAATCGGTAACCAACTCCGCAGCCTTCGTGATTTGCGATTCAAGATCGATAATCGAGTCGAGCGTTTTGGTCGCCGCGGCCAGCGCGCTCTTCAAAACTTGGGAACCGGTTCGTGTCGACATCAAAAAATGCTGCCTGGTTCTCCGATTGACAATTATTGTTTTCGCGGTGGCAGTTTCGTCCAGCGAAACTCAATCGGAATTGTGGCCCAAACTAGGCGATGCGGTCGAAAACGCCAGGTTCGTAGCGCTTCGACGGCGGCATCATCCAAAATTTTGTGTCCGGTGCTGCGCACAACCCGGGCGTCGTAGGGAATTCCGTTATCCAAATCAATCTTGTAGACACCGCGGTGTTGCTGAAGTGCAGCACGTGGAATCACCGGATTTGGAGCGTAAACGACAGCGTTACGCACCGGACCGGAGATCGAGGTGAATACAATGCGCGAGGCATCAGTTTGAGAGGAATTATTCTGTGCTGGCAAGAACGATGCGGCCAGAAACAAAACCGAAGATGGGAGAAAGAGTCTTTGCACTGCGGCGTCGTGGAATTTCAAAAAATGGTGCGCGGTAGAGGTTTCGAACCTCTGACCCCTACCGTGTCAAGGTAGTGCTCTACCACTGAGCTAACCGCGCATTTCAAGCGGAGTGATAAGTGATCAGTGGCGAGTGACCAGTCAAGAGCAAGATGTCCCATCTTGCTGGAGCCGGTGGCTCTTACGCGGCGAGCTTGACCGCTTCTTTGTGGCCGAGAATACGAACGGTTTCTTTCAATTGCTCGACTTTGAGCGGCTTTTTCAAAACCGTGATGGGTCCTTTGGCCAAAATTCGGTCGAGCATCGCGCTGTCCGGATAACCGGTGATGATGATAATCGGACAGCCGGGCTGGTCTTGCTTGATCGCATCATAAACGTCGTCGGCCGGACCGTCCGGCAATTTTAAATCGAGAAACACGAAATCGAATTTTTGTTTTTCGAGCGCAGCCAGGGCTTCTTTCACTGTGCCAACAACGACGCGGCTAAAACCGATTTTCCGGAGGAAGAGCTTCAAAAGGTTTTGCAAGCTTTCGTCATCGTCGACCACGAGGACGGTTGGTTGGCCGGATTTGTCTTCCTTAAGAATGTCTTTATCAAGGGAGGATTTTTTGATCCGCCAGCGACCGCCGATTTGGATAGCGGGAAGCTGGCCGCGCTGGACGAGATAATAAACGGTCGGCAACGGGATACGGAGATATTTGGCCGTTTCCTTAACCGTTAGGAGGTTATGCATGTGGGAAAATCACCAATTCGCGGGAAAATGGGCAAGACATTTCGCTCGGCCAAAGCATTATAAATTCTAGAATCGATGTCAATCCTTTCTTTGGGCCGGAGGAGCCTAACGATCCGCTATCCGGCCGCCCGAGGGCACTCGCGACTGGACAATGCTGGGCTAGAGGGTGACTATTCGCTTTTCGATGAGCGCCCTTTTCTTCAAACGATTCCTGAAGCGCCCGTTCCAAATCGCATCGATTATACCCAGTTCCAAGGCGTTGGTCGAACGCGTGGCCGATAAAATCGATTTTGACCAGGCGCGCGTGATCGCGGAGTACGGTCCCGGCGAAGGAGTGCATTCGCGCGAGATCGCGCGCCGGATGAAACCGGATTGTCAATTGCTTCTCTTTGAGCTCGACGCTGCTTTCTCGCGCGATTTACAGCGTCAATTTAGAGGGGATCCGCGCGTGCATGTGATCAACGACAACGCTGCGCACCTGCCGTTGGAATTGCGCAGACGCGGCATCGACGCGTGCGACTATATTGTTTCCGGCATCCCGTTTAGCATTCTGCAGATCGACAAGAAGCGCGCTTTGCTCCAACAAACCCATGACGCACTCGCAGCTGGCGGTCGGTTTATCATTTATCAAGTCACAAACGAGCTGAAGCAGCACGCTAAGATTTTCGACCGTGCCGAATCTGAATATTTCCTGCAAAACATTCCGCCGATGTTCATCACGGTTTTTGAGAAATCGAACGGCCGTAACGGCGAATCGCATCTATCCCTTCAGGAAAGTCGAGCTTCCGCAAATAACGCATGACCGGCGGCCGGACGCGGATGGAAAAGGATTCAATGGGAGAAATGCCGCTCCCCGAATCCGCTCTCTATGGCGCTTCTACCCAACGCGCTGTCCTGAATTTTCCGGTGAGCGGTTACCGTTTCTCCCGCCCGTTCATTCGTGCGCTCGGCTTAATTAAATGGGCTGCGGCCCAGGCCAATCACGATCTCGGTTTACTCGACGCCGAGGGCGCCGCCTTGATCGTGCAAGCAGCCGAAGAAGTGATCGAGGGCAAATTGGACGACCATTTTCCGCTCGACATTTTCCAGACCGGTTCGGGCACGAGCACCAACACGAACGCAAACGAAGTGATCGCCAACCGTTGCGCGCAATTGGCTGGCAAAAAGATCGGCTCGCGCGAGCTGGTGCATCCGAATGATCACGTCAACATGGGACAGTCGAGCAACGACGTTATCCCATCGGCCATTCACATCAGCGCCGCCGAGCAGTTGAAAAATCATTTGGCGCCAGCGCTCGGAAAACTGCAGGGCGCACTCGACGCGAAAACAAAAGAGTTTTGGGACATTATCAAGATTGGTCGCACCCATTTGATGGATGCCACCCCAGTGCGACTCGGCCAGGAATTTTCGGGTTACGCGCAGCAAATCGCCTACGGCAAGCAGCGAGCGGAAAAATCGATCGACATTCTACGCGAGCTTGCGCTTGGTGGCACCGCGGTTGGAACTGGTTTGAACCGGCATGTCGATCTTACCGGCAAAATGCTGCGGCACATTGAGCAGCGGACCGGGATCGCGTTTTACGAAGCGAAAAATCATTTCGAAGCGCAGGGCGGCAAAGACGCGGTCGTGGAAGCAAGCGGCCAGCTCAAGACCATTGCGGTCAGTTTGTTTAAGATCGCGAACGACGTTCGCCTGTTAGGCAGTGGCCCGCGTTGCGGCATTGGCGAGATTCAATTGCCGGCCACCCAACCGGGCAGCTCGATCATGCCCGGCAAAGTGAATCCGGTGATGTGCGAATCGATGATGATGGTTTGCGCTCAAGTCTTCGGCAACGACGCCGCCATTACCTGGGCCGGCGCCAATGGAAATTTTGAGCTCAACGTGATGATGCCGGTAATGGCGCATGATCTTCTCGAATCAATCCGGCTGCTTGCCAATGTGGTCGATGTCTTCTGTGAAAAATGCGTGACTGGGATCACGGCGAACAAAGCTCGTTGCGAAGAATTGGTCGAGCTTTCCATGGCGATGGTGACGAGTCTTGCGCCCAAGATCGGTTACGACCGCGCGGCCGAGCTCGCCAAAGAAAGCGTGCGAACCGGCAAGACTGTCCGCGAACTTTGCCGGGAGAAAAAAATCTTGCCGGAAAAAGAACTCGAGCGCGCGCTTGATCCAGTTTCGATGACTGAACCCGGCGGCACTGGTTCGGGCGGCTAGAGATGTCGATCCAACGATTGATCGGCGCACTATTTTTGGCGATCAGCCTAACGAAGATAGTAATGGCCGCGGATTCGCGACCCGATGTAGCACAGATCATTAACAAAGCGGAGGCGTCCGCTATTTTGGGCGAACCGGTCAAAGACCCAAGCCAGCGGAGCGGCGACGGGACCGACGGTTATTATTCCAAATGCAATTATTACAGCGTTCAGCGTGGCAAATCGTTGATCATTCGCCTGCAGCTGCCGGGACCGAACGCGATCGGTCCGCAAAAAGAACTTCAGCTGTTGGCGGCAGCGAACGGCACGATGGAAAAAGTTTCCGATGTTGGCGACGCCGCCCAAATGTTTACCGGCGGCGGGGAAAGCGGGTTCGCTTCGAGAATGCTGATACTCTACGTCGCCAAAGGTAACGCGTTCCTCACCGTCGGTCTCGCCGGTTTTAGAGACGACGCGGTGGCGCTGGAAAAGGCAAAGACGGTCGCGCAGAAATTGCTCGAGCATCTTTGACCGCAGGCAACGGCGAGCTTAGATCGACAATATGGTGGCCAAACTCGACGGACCGCAGTTTTCCGGTGGCGCCAATATTGCAATCAAATGTCCCGCGCACACCTACGATCAGACAGTCGCCTTTTATCGCGACACGCTCGCGCTCCCATTGATCGAAGAAGAATCCGACGGTTGCATTTTTCAGTTCGGTCCGAACCGGCTCTGGATCGATAAAGTGCCGAATCTGAGTCATCCCGACATTTGGCTCGAGATCGAAACTAACGACACCGAGGCCGCCTCGTCGTTTCTAAAGATTCACGGCGTCGCGCGTCGCGATGAAGTGGAAAATCTGCGCGAGGATTTCAACGGCTTCTTCATCTCCGATCCCGCCGGCGTCGTTCATCTCGTCGTCGGCCCGGAAGAAGTTTAAACTCGAATGTCGATCTTAAACGGGGCGACCCATGATGGTCAGGTCGCGTTCCACCGCATCAAGTTGCGCGATGCGCGGAAGTAATCCCCAGCGCTCGAAGCCAAGTTGGTCGAATAACCGCAAGCTTGGTTCGTTGTGGGCGAAAATAAGACCAACCATCGCCCTGATCTGAAGGGACGGCGCGCGAGCGATCGCTTCGCCGAGTAATGTTCGGCCGACTCCGCGCCGCCGGAATTTTTCATCGACATAGACGCTGACTTCGGCCGTACCGCGATAAGCACAGCGGGGCAAGAATGGCTTTAGCGTCAGCCAACCTGCGATCTGCCGATCCATTTCAAGAACCCAGAATGGATGTCGGTCCGCCGAATGTTCCTTCAGCCAGCCGCGTCGGTCTTTCAGCGTGACCTGTTCCAACTGCGCAGTAGCAACACGAGTCGCAACCGCGGCGTTGTAAATTTTAATGATCGCCGGTAAATCGGACTCCACCGCATCGCGGATTTTCATTTCTTCCGCTGTCTCTGGCCGGCGATGTTCAACCGCAATCCCGCTCATGCTGCCGGGAAAAATGCGTTCTCGAAAGTCGGCTGAAATGCGCCGAGCTCGGTCTCGCCGATGCGAAACCTGGGACTGATATCCGATTGGGTGGCACAAAAAAGTTCGATGTCGATCTTGCCACATTTGCTGAGCGCCTCGCGGACGGTTTGGAGCGCGAGCGCGGGCGTGTTGCAATCGCGGCTGAGATGTCCAAGCACGACCCGATCGATTTCTCCGGGAAGCAATTCTTCGATCACGGTAGCGGCCGCGTTATTGGAAAGATGCCCGTGCCGCGACTGGATCCGCTGTTTCACCGGCCAGGGCCGATGTGTGTCGCTCTGTAACAGTTTCTCGTCATGGTTGGTTTCGATCACGAGCGTGTGCACTTGTCGAAGCCGTTCCACAATCATCTTTGTGGCGTAACCGAGGTCGGTGATAAACCCGAGGCCGCGCGCTCCGGCATAAAACGCGAAGCCGACGGGATCGACCGCGTCGTGCGGCACCGGGAAAGTTTGGACAAGGACGTCGCAAATCTTGAACTCGGCGCCGGTGCGAAAGATTCGCCAGTTCCGATGTCGATCCAACGCGCCGTCGTAACGGACGGCTTCGGCGGTTTGCGCGTTCGCATAAATCGGCAGATCGAATTTGCGACAGAGCACCTCCAGCCCGCAAACGTGATCGCCATGCTCATGGGTGAGCAGAACGCCATCGAGCTGTTCGGCCACCACGCCGCACTGTTCGAGGCGCAAGACGATTTGCCGCGCGCTCAGGCCGCCATCGATCAGAATTTTACAATGGTCGGTCGCGACGAGCGCACTGTTCCCGGCGCTGCCGCTCCCGAGCATCGTCAAACTAAACACGACCGGTATTTAGCGACTGCGTGTCAGTTTTCGCAAATTAAATTCACGCGCCGCGATGAAATTTCGGCGCCGGGCAGCGCTAGGATTCGTTTTTTCTTGTCGGAATAATCGAGGGATCGGAAACGCCGAATTTCATCAAGCCGCCGTGCACCGTTCAGGCTGTCGAGATAGTAAGTGTAACTCGAGGCCAGCTCGGTCGTCTCCAGATAACGCGCCCGGAGGTTGCGATCGCGAAACGCTTCCGGGCATTGCCGTGCGAAAAGATGAAAGCGGAGCCAGCGGCGGTCAGTGCGTGAAACGCGTTGGGTTTTTCGAAAGAAGGCAACGAACAAAAGAAGAACAAGATAGGTATCGACCTGCGCCTGGAGCTCAAGATTGCGGGCAAAATCTTCCGAGGCGATCTCACGCGCGCCATTTTTAAACTGGAGCGCGGCGTGAAGGGCGTGATTGATTTCTTCAACGAACGTGATGAGCGAGCGGATATTGTGATCGCTTAGGCCAGCGCGCGGGTCGTGTCGCTCTAGTTGCTCGATCAGCCAACGGGAATAATAAATACTGACGTAAAGGCGATCGTCGGCCGTGCGCAGAAATGTGCGGGCAAGCTCACTCAATTCGCGGGCTGATCTGCCGGCCAAGATCGACAATTGCCAGCAGCGGCGCCGGTCAATCAGGCAATCTTCGAGATTGATCCCGACCTGTGCGTAAGTGCGCTCGAAAAGTTTTTGGATCTGACTGAATAGCGTCTCGTTCACAAAACAAGGGACGACCGCGCATCTTCATCGAGATGAAGCAAGCGATCGGAAAGTTCGTTGAGCGCGAGACGAACGTCGTGAAAGCGACTGGCTAACCCGGCGAAGACATCGGTGAGTTCGCAGCGTCGCGCGGTTTCGTGCGAAGCGACAAGCTGATAATTGCTGCGACCGATTTTCTCGTAAAATTCGATGTCGGGCGCCCCGCGAAGACTGCGGCGCTGGGTGTTCTCGTGAAAGATGCCACTGATGAAGAGGGAGTAATTTCCAACGTGCGCGCGCAGAAGAAACGTTTGCTCGGGCGTGGCGCGGGTGAGCGCGATCAGCATGTCGGAAATATATTCGTGGGCGCGGTTGCTCGCCCCGGCGAATCCGTCCTTTGGCGGCTCGATCTTGTCCGGGCTCTGCAATTGATTCGCGCGCGAAAAAGTTTCGAGCAGCGAGCCGACATAATCGCAAAGTTTGCGATCGCCAATGCCGGCTTGCTGCAAGACGTACCGGGCGAGAACATAAAAATAGAATTGGGACGAGATGTGGAGATGGCCCGCATTGGAAAGAATGGTCTCGACCAGGCGCGGATGATCGAGAATCGAGTCGCGGGTTTCCGAGTCACTGAGAAGATCGACCAGGGAAACGCTATCGCCGCGCGAGCGTGCGAGAGCGCGGACAATAAAATCGAAATCCGCGGCGGTGAAACGCGCCCGACAATTTGCCCTAATCATCGCACCTTCCGTTCACCAGCATTGACGATGCCGCAGCCAACTTTGTTCGAGGCGACGTTTATTTCGGTTCGCCTGGTTAGTCAAGAACGTCCCGTGCGCGCAACGGTTCCAACGCTTGGGGCGGATTTGCAAATGGTCGTGCTCGCCTCATAATAAACGCGCTCTTTTCGGAATGGATCAGCAGGATATCGATCTTGCAAAAAGGGAAGGGTGGCTGAGTCCGGTTTAAGGCACTCGACTCGAAATCGAGCGTGGGGCAACCCACCGTGGGTTCGAATCCCACCCCTTCCGCCAGCCTTCGCTTGGAGCGAAGCGCAAAGCGAAACGCTGCCACGCCGGAGCGAAAGGAAGGCGGACTTTGGTCGATGAAAGATTCCGTTGCCGCTCCAAGGCTACGGCTTGGCTAGCCACTTAGGTCAGAGCCGACGCGAAGCTTTAGCGTGCGAAAAATGTCACAATTTTCGTCTTGATTTGCGTTGACTTTGCACTGCATATTGTATGTCCGCCGAATGGCTCCGCTATTACTTGTTATGCGCCGGAATTCACAGGTTGTTAGTAGGGCTGTTGGCAGGAATTCACCGCTAATTCACAACCTTAATCAGCACTTCCCGCTATGATCCAACTCAAACCCGGAATCCGACCTTCTGCTCTGAACAAACCGCGAAAGGCAGCTGATCGTCGCCAGAATCGGTCAGCAAAAAAACCAGTTAGCGGTTTGCATTTTGAGCGGGTGTTCAGCGACCCAGCGGTGAAACCGTTCGATCAGATCGAATGGGAACATCGGACGGCGGAGATCACGGACGACAGTGGCCAGATCATTTTCAAACAGGAAAACGTTGAGGTTCCAAAAAATTGGAGCGCGCTGGCGACCAAGATCGCGGTTTCGAAATATTTTTACGGCGATATCGCGCACGGAACCGATCCGCACAAAGGCGGCCGCGAAAGGTCGGTGCGGCAATTGATTCACCGAGTCACCCGAACCATCGCCGATTGGGGAATGGCCGACGGCTATTTCGCGGACGCGGAGGAGGCGGAAATTTTTTATGATGAACTGACCTGGCTTTGTTTGAACCAACATGGCGCATTCAATTCGCCGGTCTGGTTCAATGTCGGTTTGTATCATGAATACGGCATCGGCAAAGATGCCGGTGCCGGAAATTATTTTTATAATCGAGAGACCGGAAAAGCCGAACGCGCTCCGACTCAGTACGAGTATCCGCAAGGCAGCGCCTGTTTCATTCAAGACGTGGACGACACGATGGAAGACATCATGCGTCTGGCCACGAGCGAAGCGATGCTCTTCAAATACGGCAGTGGCACGGGCACCGATCTCTCCACGTTAAGATCGACAAAAGAGAAATTGAGCGGCGGCGGCAAGCCGAGCGGTCCGCTCTCGTTCCTCAAAGTCTACGATCAAGTGGCGAACGTGGTGAAGAGCGGCGGGAAAACGCGGCGTGCCGCCAAGATGAACACCCTCAAAGATTGGCACCCGGACATTGAGGAGTTCATCGACGCCAAACAAAGGGAAGAGAAGAAAGCATGGGCGCTAATCGAGCAGGGTTACGACGGCAGCTACAACGGCGATGCTTACGGCTCGGTCATGTATCAAAACGAAAACCTGAGTGTGCGCGTGAGCGACGAGTTCATGGAAGCCGCGCTCGAAGGTCGCGATTGGTGGACGCGCCGGGTGACCGATGGCCAACCGTGCGAGCGGAAAGAAGCGCGAACATTACTCCGAAAAATCGCGGAAGGAACGCACATCTGCGGCGATCCCGGAATGCAGTTTGATACCACGATTCACAAATGGCACACCTGCAAAGGGACCGGCCGGCAAAATTCGACCAATCCGTGCAGCGAATATTTGTTTCTCGATAACACGGCCTGCAATCTGGCTTCACTGAATTTGCTCAAGTTTAAGACGGTCGATGGCGAGTTCGATGTGGAGCGATTTAAGGCCGCGGTCCGCATCTTCATTACGGCGCAGGAAATCGTGGTCGATAATGCCAGTTACCCGGTCAAAGAGATCGCGGAGAACTCGCACATTTTCCGAACACTTGGGCTGGGCTACGCCAATCTCGGATCGTTGGTGATGAGCTATGGCTACAGCTACGACAGCGTGGAAGGCCGCGCGCTTTGCGGCGCCGTTACCGCGATCATGACCGGGGAAGCGTACGAGCAAAGTGCGCGAATGGCGCAGGCGCTCGGTCCTTTTCCCGGTTATAAAGACGCGCTCTGCAACGGCGTTCCAAAACCAGTCGCGAAAAATAATGTCGCGTCCATGCTCGAAGTCATCGAGCTGCATCGCTCCGCGGTCAGCGAGATCCCGGATGTCGATGAATTCGCTTATTTAAAAAAGGACGCGGCCAAGACTTGGAAGCGGGCAGCGGAATTGGGCAAGCGTCACGGTTATCGCAACGCGCAAGTGACGGTGTTGGCGCCAACCGGGACAATCAGTTTTCTGATGGATTGTGACACCACTGGCATCGAACCGGACATCGCGCTGGTAAAATACAAACTGCTCGCCGGCGGCGGCATGTTGAAAATTGTGAATCAAACGGTCAAGCCGGCGCTGGAAAAGCTGGGTTATAATTCGGAAGAAGTAGACCGGATCATCGCGCACATCGACGCCTTCGACACGATTGAAGACGTGACCGATTCAGATGGATCAACAATAGCATCGGGACTGCAACCGGAGCATTTACCGATTTTTGATTGCGCGTTCAAGCCGTTCAAAGGCGAACGCTCACTTAATTACATGGCGCATCTGCGGATGATGGCTGCGGCGCAGCCATTTTTGAGTGGCGCGATTTCGAAAACGGTAAACCTGCCGGAAACAGCGACAGTCGACGACATCATGAACAGTTACGTCGAAGGCTGGCGGCTCGGCTTGAAATCAATCGCGATTTATCGCGAAGGCTCGAAGCGATCGGCGCCGTTGAACACGCGCAAGACGCGCGACATGGGCGGAACTACGGAGGATGTCGATGTTGCGCTCGATATCACCATCGACCGCGAAGATTTCCAGAAACGCATTCTCGAATTGGAACAAGAACTGACGACGCTGCGCGGCAAGATCGACAAACCGTTGCGTCATCGCATGCCCGACACACGGATGTCGTTGACCCATCGGTTCGAGATTGCCGGACACGAAGGTTACATCACGGTGGGCTTGTACGAAGACGGTCAACCGGGCGAGCTGTTTATCACTATGTCGAAGGAAGGCAGCACGATCG
>QHRF01000019.1 GCA_003220055.1 Verrucomicrobiota bacterium
TGGTGTCACGACCATGCTGGTGATGGGCGGGAGTCAGGGCGCGAGCGGAATCAATCAAGCCATCATCAAATCCCTGCCGCTCCTGCGCGATAGTGCGCTCCAAGTGATTCATCTTTCGGGCGCCCGGGATGAACGTTTCGTGGCGGACAGCTACCGGCGCGAACGAATCCCCGCGTACGTGGCCGCGTTTCATCATCACATGGAAGAAGTTTACAGCGCAGCCGACTTTACCGTCGCACGCGCGGGTGCCGCCAGCCTGGCCGAGATCGCTTCTTTCGAACTGCCCAGCCTTCTGATTCCGTTTCCCTACGCCGCTGATGATCACCAGACTCGCAATGCCGAAATTTTCGCGCGCGCGGGGGCGGCGTTTGTCCTGAAAGAATCGGAGCTAACTCCCGAATTACTTACTCAGAAGATCCGAGACATGATCGATCGCCCCGAGCAACTTCGCCGGATGTCGGAGAGATGTTCGCATCTCGCGCCGCGAGACGCTGCTAATCGCGTAGCCGTAACGATGGAAAAATATACCCAGTCATGACGAAGGATATCGATCTTGCAAAATTCCTGACGCGTGAACGGCACAACGTTCACCTCATTGGCGTCGCTGGGAGCGGGATGAGCGGAATTGCCGGGCTTCTCCTTCAGCTCGGCCATCAAGTCAGTGGCTCGGACAAATTGGATTCACTGGAGACCGATCGGCTGCAAAGGCTTGGTTTAAAATTTTACCAACAACATCGCGCCGCGGATGCTCGGGACGCCGAGCTCGTTATTTATTCTTCCGCCATCAAATCGGACAATCCGATCCTGAAAAGCGCGCGGGAAAATGGAAAGAGAACTGTCCGCCGCGCCGAAGCGCTCGCTGCAATCATGGCGGCTAAGCGCGGGATTCTCGTTGTTGGAATGCACGGCAAAACCACGACGTCCGCGATGAGTGCGCATGTGTTGCGGGAGGGCGGATTGCACCCGTCGCATTATGTCGGCGGCGAAATCCCGATTCTCGGGACGAACGCACACTGGGACGGCCGCGGGGAATTTTTCGTGGCCGAAGGCGATGAGAGCGACGGCACAATCGCCTTGTTCCATCCTGAGCACGCCCTAGTACTTAATATAGAGGAAGAGCACCTCGACTTTTACGCCGATCTGACTGCAATCGAGAAAGTATTCCGCCAATTGCTCGCTCAAACAACCGGCAAAGTCTTTTATTGTGCCGATGAGCCCAACGCAACTCGCATATGTCGATCTTCCGATCGCGTTATTTGCTATGGTTTATCGGACGAAGCCGATTACCGCGCCACCGATATAGAGCTGCGCGACTTTAGCTCGGCGTTTAGCGTTTACCGCGGCAAAGAAAAACTCGGCGAAGCTGTTCTCAATGTTCCCGGCGAACACAACGTTAGGAACGCGCTTGGCGTCATCGCGCTAGCGACCGAGCTCGGTGTTGTTTTTGAAAAAATCGCCAAGTCGCTCACAAAATTTCAACACGCCCGGCGACGGTTCGAAATTAAGTACGACAGCCCGCGCTTTTTATTGGTCGACGACTACGGGCACCACCCGACCGAAATCAAAGCTACACTCAAGACCGCAAGATCGGTCGGCCGCAAGCGCGTGCTGACAATGTTTCAACCGCACCGCTACTCGCGCACCAAAGCGCTGCGGAAGGAATTTGGACGCGCGTTCGACCAAGCAGATCGCGTCGTCATCACTGATGTTTACGGATCAAATGAATCGCCCATGCCAGGCGTCACTGGCCAACTGGTCGTCGACGAAATCGCTGCACACGGACATTGCGGCGTGAGTTATCAGCCGCGATTGGAGTGGGTGCATCGCGACGTTGGCAACCTGCTTGAATCGGGCGATCTCGTCCTCAGCCTGGGCGCCGGCAATATTCACGAGCAATTGTCGATCCTGGCAGCCGATCTCGTCATTGCCGAGAAATTGAAAGAGATCGTCGGCGAAGGCGGCGACGTCCGTCTTTACGAACCTCTTTCAAAACACACCACGTTGCGCGTTGGCGGCCCGGCGCAATTTTGGGTAGAACCGCGCAACGAAACGGCGCTGAGCGAATTGATCCGGTTTTGCCGGCGCGACAATCTTCCACTCTTTGTGATTGGCCGCGGTTCGAACTTGCTCGTGCGCGACGGCGGAATTCGCGGCGTAGTCGTTCATCCTTCCGGCGGCGACTTCGATAAGATCGACATCCACGGAAACGAAATCACCGCCGGCGTTGGCGCGAAGCTAAAAGAGATTGCCTACGCCGCGAGGGCGGCAGATCTGGGCGGATTGGAATGGATGGAAGGAATACCCGGCGCGGTCGGCGGCGCGCTACGGATGAACGCGGGCGCGATGGGCGCGCAAACATTCGAAAAGGTCGTGCGCGTTCGTTACCTCGATGGGGAAGGAAACGCACACGATAAAAATCGAGACGAGCTGGAAGTGCATTACCGGCATTTTCCTTTGCTCGAACAAAACTTCGCCGTCTCCGCCAGATTCCGCGGATCGCCGGCACCGCGCGAACAAATTGAATCACGTCTGCGTGAATCCCAGGAAAAACGCCGCACCACACAGCCGATCGCGAAGAGTGCCGGCTGCATTTTCAAAAACCCGGAGAAATGTCCGGCCGGAAAACTGGTGGACGAGCTCGGTTTAAAAAATTCGTCCGTCGGAAAAGCGCGCGTCTCGGAAGTGCACGGTAATTTCATCGTGAACGATGGTGGCGCGACCGCGACCGAGATGCTCGAGCTGATCGACCGAATCAAGCAAGCGGCGAAAACCAAGCGCGGAATCGAATTGGAAACCGAAGTGCAAATCGTGGGAGAACCCGCCTAATGAGTCCGAACCGGACGGGCATTATGAAAGACTTACCAAAAAAAATCGCCGTGTTGATGGGAGGGCCGGGATCGGAACGCGACGTATCTTTGGCGACGGGCCGCGGCGTTTCGAAAGCGTTGCGCTCATTGGACGTCGAGGTCGTTGATGTCGATGTTCGCGACGAAAACTTCCGGCTCCCGAAAGATGTCGGTCTTGCCTTCATTACGATTCACGGAACGTTCGGCGAGGATGGGCAGTTGCAGAAAATTCTCGACGACCGCGGCATTCCCTACACCGGCGACGGCGTCGAAGAAAGCCGGATCGCGTTCGATAAAATTTTAACGAAAGAAAAGTTTCGCGAGCGCAACGTCGTCACGCCGGAATGGGAAGTTGTCGATGCTGGTCGGCGCCCAAAAATTCCGGTGCCTCTGGTGGTGAAACCGGCGCGACAAGGTTCCACCGTGGGCGTCGTGATCGTGAAGAACGAAAGCGAAGTCGATTCGGCGATGAAGGAGGCTGCGAAGTACGATCGCAAATTGTTAGTGGAAAAATTTGTATCTGGCCGCGAATTGACGATAGGTATCCTCGGTGATCAAGCCCTGCCGATTCTTGAGATAATTCCGAAGGGCGGTTTTTACGACTTCAACAACAAGTACCCGTTCCTGAATCCGCAGGCTGGCGGCGCCGCCGAGCATGTTTGTCCGGCGAAGATCGATCCCGATAAAGCGAAAAAGATTCAGGAGCTGGCGCTGCAGGCATTTCGCGCCCTCGGCCTGGTCGTTTACGGACGCGTTGATGTGCTTTTGACCGATGCCGGCGAGCCATTCGTGCTCGAAGTGAACACGATCCCGGGAATGACCGAAGCGAGTCTGCTTCCGGAAGGGGCGGCCGCGGCCGGCATCAACTATGTCGATCTTTGCCTGCGCATCATTGAGCTTTCGCGCGCGAGAAGGGAGCGCGCTCGACGATGAGGCGACAGAAACGTCCCCGCGCGCGCAATCAGCGTCTCTCCAGCTTCCGGCAACGGCGGCAGCAACATTTACTCGACGTCAAAGTGCGATCGCGCAAGGCGGTCCAGCACCGCAACCGCCGGCTGCTCGTCGTGTTCTCGAAGATCGCGCTGGTGATTCTGTTGGCCGGGGGAATTTATGTCGGCGCCCGGGTCGCGGCCAAGCGATTCTTCATCGACAACCCGGACTACAAGCTCAGCAACATCGAAGTGCAGACTGATGGAACTTTGCAGCGCGACCAGATCTTGAACGTCGCTGATCTGCGCGAAGGGGAAAATATTTTTCGGGTAAACCTGGCGCGCGTCCACGAGCGATTGCAGGAGCTGCCGCAGGTCGATGGAGTCGAAGTTGTCCGCAAACTTCCAGCCGAAATCGACATCCGAATTGTCGAACGCAAACCGATTGGCTGGATTACAAGTGAAAAACAGATTGCCGATCCTTTTGCATCGGACGCCGCGTTTCTAGTGGACGCGCGCGGCGTTTTGATGAAAGAAAAGAAGTTGTTACCGGAATACTTGGGACTGCCGCTGATTTTGGGTTGCGTGAGCGAATCGCTCGAGGCCGGAAAAATCGTCGAATCGCCTGAAGCGCGAGCGGCGCTCGAGTTGCTGCGGCTGAGCACGCGCAGCTTTATGCAAACGCGGTTTCAGATTCGCGAGATCGATGTTTCGAAAGGTTACTGCCTAGTGGTGACCGACAAAAATCACAGCCGCGTGACGTTCGGCTTCGATAACCTCGATACGCAACTGCAGCGCTTGGAGCAATTCTTGATCTATTCCGACGACGCCCATCGCGAGCTGGCGACCGTGAATCTGCTCGTGCAACGAAATATTCCAGTCACATTCGGTAAGTCGCCCGCGGAAGTAATTAACGAGACGATCAACCCGGAGGAAGCACCGCGCATCATGAAGGCGATTCCGGTGCAGACATCACCGAAGCCGTCGGCCACAACTGCGAAATCGCGCCCCGCTCTGTCGCCAACCGCGACTCCGGCCGCAAAGCGTGTACTTCCGCGGCAACCTTTCAAGAAAAAATAAATAAGATGGCGAATAGTGATCTGATCGTTGGTTTGGAAATTGGGACGTCGAAGATTTGCGTCGTAGTCGGCGAAACGCGTCCGGACGGGACGTTAAGAATTCTGGGCGTCGGCCAGGCGCCATCGCGCGGTGTGCGCAAGGGCGAGATTGTGGATTTTGAAACGGCGATGAAATGCGTCCACGAAGCGGTGGTCGATGCCGAACAAAAAAGCGACGTGATGATTCGAAGCGTTTATGTCGCGGTCGCGGGCGGCCACATCCAAAGTTTCAACAACCGCGGATGCGTGCTCTTGCCCGAAGAGCGCGACGAGATCGACGATCAGGATGTCGAAGATGTAAAGATCAACGCGCGGGAAGTGAGCATTCCAGCACAAAACGCGTTTCTTCACTCGATCATTCAGCACTATCAAGTCGACGGCCAAGACGGCGTCCTCAATCCGGTCGGCATGCTGGGGGGGAAACTGGAAGCAGATTTTCATATCATTCACGGCGTTCGGACGCGCATTCAAAATACGATTCGCTGCGTCAAAGAATTGCCACTTGAAGTCGAGGACGTGGTTTTCAGCGCGCTCGCTTCCGCCCAAGTGGTGCTCACCCAGCACCAAAAAAATCTCGGCGCACTCGTAGTCGACATCGGGGGCGGCACCACCGATTACATTCTTTATGTCGACGGCGCAGTAAAACAAAGCGGCGCCATCGCGATCGGCGGCGATCACATCACCAATGATATTTCCATGGGGCTGCGGATTCCGATGGCCCGCGCTGAAAAATTAAAAACCGAAGAAGGCAGCTGCGTTCTCGGCAACTGTCTGCCCGGCGAGACGATTTTGTTGAAGGACGATTCCGGATTTGCCGGCAAAGAAATCGAGCGCGAGACACTCAACACCATCATTCATCTGCGATTGCGCGAAACTTTTGAGTTGCTCAAGCGCACGGTCGAAGAGGAGCCGTTCATCAATTATGTCGGCGCCGGGATTTTCATTACCGGCGGCTGCAGTCTGGTGAACGGGATCGACCATCTCGCCGGCGAAATTTTTGAAATGCCGGCGCACGTCACGCACGCGCAAACGCTCTCCGGTCTGACTTCGGCGGTCGAGAACCCGCAGTTTTCAACCGCAATCGGTTTGCTCAAATACGCCCAGGCCGTTCAAGTCGATCGGCCGCGGCGCGGCATCACTCGAATTTTCGGAAGGTTTTTTAGCGGAATGCGATGACAACAGAAAGCTCACATGATTCAGCTCAGTAAAAATTACAGTCTGCCGGAACGGCAAGAGGAACCAATTCCCATCAAAGTTGTCGGAGTCGGCAGCGCGGGATCGAACGCGCTCGATCGCGTACTGCTCGATGGCATGGACAAGGCCGATCTCATCGCGATCAACACCGATGTCCAATCGCTGGCGAGCTCGGTTGCGGCGCGCAAAGTCCAGCTCGGTCGTTCAAGCACGCACGGGCTCGGCACTGGAGGCGATCCCGAGCTCGGTTATCAAGCTGCGATCGAATCGGCGGATGAGATTCGTCAAGCAATCGCCGGCGCGCGAATGATTTTTATTTGCGCGGGACTCGGTGGCGGCACCGGATCGGGCGCAGCGCCCATCGTCGCGCAACTCGCGCGCGAAGCCGGCTCGCTCGTGATCGCGTTTGCGACGCTCCCCTTCTCCTTCGAAGGGAAACGTCGCGCGGCCCAGGCCCAAGATGCATTATCGCGACTAAATGAAATTGCGAACGCGGTGATTTGTTTCGAGAACGACCGAATGGGCGATATGGTCGCGCCCAAAGCCGGCATTCATCAGGCTTTCGGCATCGCGGACATGACGATCAGCCAGAGCGTGCGCTCGATCGTCAATTTAATTCAGCGACCGGGCCTCATTCGAATCGGTTTTGACGATTTGTTCGCCGCGTTACGCAGTCAAAACGGCCGCTGCCTGTTCGGTTTTGGTGAATCCGACACCGATAATCGCGCGCACGATGCGCTGACCCAGGCGTTGAAAAATCCGCTGATGGACAAAGGCCGCATGTTATCGGAAGCGGCGCACGTTCTGGTTCAGGTTGCGGGCGGTCCAGGCATGACTTTATCCGAAGTCGAAATTCTGATGCGCGAGCTCGGCCGACACGTGCGCGATCATACTCAAATTGTTTTTGGGACCGCAGTTGATGGGAAAATGGGAAATCGGCTCAGCGTCACGATCATCAGCTCGCTCGCTTCGGAGGATTCGATCGCCACCCAAGACACGTCACCGCCGCCGGAACCGTTTCTCGCGCCGCCGCCGGCGATCTTGGAACAAGTTGAAGAGCAGCCGCCAGCGCCTCCGAAGATCGACATCGTCCCCGAGATTGAAAGCGCAGCTTTGCCGGAGCCTGCTCCGGACGATTTGATTGCGGTCGAACCACCGGTCGCCGCTGAAGCGCCGCCGCCGCCCGTGCCGGCCCCATCGATCAAAAAGCCCGCGCCGCGCTTGATTCCGCCGAAGAAAAAACCGGTCATGGAAAAAGAGGCGAAGCCACCGAAAGAAAAAATCGTCCAGGTGAAGCAGGAGGTTTTGCAGTTCGAACCGGTCACGCGCGGACGTTTCGAAAAAAGCGAGCCGACCATCGTCGAAGGTCAGGACCTCGACATCCCGACGTTCCTCCGCAAGAACATCCGGGTGAAGTGACACAGCGGATACCTGCCCGCGAATCACACGAATAGACGCGAAACAGAGGAGCGCTGACCTTTACAATTTTATTCGCGTTAGTTCGCGTAATTCGCCGGCAAACTCTACTTTTTCATTAAGTCGAGCACGGCGCTGGTCATACCGATGATGCCGACGCGAATGGTCGGTTCCGGCACGGGCGCGAACTTGCTCGAATGCAAACTCGGCAATTCTTTTCCTTCCCTTTTGAACTGCGCAATTTTTTCTGGATCGACGGCGCCGATGTGAAAGTCGACCGCTGGAATCGAGTGGTCGGGCAAACTGTATTCGGCAAAATCTTCGCCGCCCATGGTTGGATCGACAATTTCGACGTTGTCGGCGCCGAGCACATTTTTCCAAACGCCCACGAGTCGCTTGGTCAAATCCGGATTGTTATAGGTCGCGGGCGTGAATTGATCTTTCAAAACGTTAACAATTGGCGCCCGGTCAGCCGGAACTCCGCCGGCGCTTGCGATTCCTTTTGCAATCTGATCGATCGCCTTAAGCACTCGATCGCGCACTTCCGATTTATAAGTTCGCACGGTTAGCTGCATCTTCACTTCATCGGGGATGATGTTGTGTTTGGTGCCGCCATGAATTGAGCCAACTGTGATCACGATTGGATCGAGCGGATTGTTTTCACGACTCGCGATCGTTTGCCAGGCGTTGATCATTTCCGCGGCCAGGACAATCGGATCCTTGGTTTTGTGCGGATAGGCGCCGTGGCCGCCAACACCGCGAACTGTCACGTCCACCGAATCGACGTTCGCGTAAGTGTATCCGGGCGTGACTCCAATGTGGCCGGTTTGCAGATCGGCTTTGTCATGAAAGCCAAGAGCGAAGTCGGGTTTGCCGAATCGATTATAAAGACCGGCCTTGAGCAACGCGCGCGCTCCGCCGACCGTTTCTTCCGCCGGTTGCCCGATGAACACGATCGTTCCCGACCATCGGTCCTTCAATCGCTGCAATGCCCGCGCCGTCCCGATGAAGGCCGACATGTGCGCATCGTGGCCGCACGCGTGCATCACATGAACTTCTCTACCGCCGTCAGCTTTGGCCGTGACTTTGCTTGCGTAAGGCAGTCCGGTGTCTTCTTCGACCGGCAACGCGTCCATGTCGGTGCGGACCAGCACGATTGGCCCGGTGCCGTTCTTCATAATGCCGATGACGCCATAGCATTTCAGATTCGGGTTATCGTATTTGCCAAAGTTTTCCGTCACTTCGCAGCCGGTCGCACGCAGCTCCTTCGCCACCAGCGCCGACGTCTTTTCTTCACGGGTGGAAAGCTCGGGATGACTGTGGATATCTTTATAAATCGCCAGCAACGACGGCAGCTCGCTAACCGCGGTTTTTTCGACGGTCATCTCCTGCGCCAACGCGAAATTCGAAGTCAGGATCGACCCGCCTACCCCGAAGGCTACGGCGCGGCAGGCCAAGGACAAGGTCGACAAAGCAAAAATCTTCATACCGGCGAACCTAAGTTGTCATTCCGAGTGAAGTCGAGGAATCTCTTATTGTGGAATTCGAGAAGAACACCATGCTTTTCGGCGCGGACCCGACACCGCGGATCGTTGCGATTGAGCTGGGCGAAACCGGCACGGTGAAAGTGCACCGGCGCGAGAAGGATGGCTCGACCACGACCGACGTGGAACCGTTTCAGCCCTTCGTTTGGGCGGACGCCGACGTTGTCGATCTTGGAATCGAAGCAGAAAAGCTCAAGGGCGATCTGAAATTCGGTTGGCTGATCACAGTCGACAGCTGGAAAGAACTGATCTCGGTGCGAAACGGTTTGAAAAACGCCGGGCGCGATTTCTTTGCCCTCACCGACCCGGTCCAACATTACCTGACCGCTACCGGCCGAACGCTCTTCAAAGATTTGCCGTTCGAAGAGCTGAAAAGAATGCAGCTGGAGGTGCTCTCGTTTTCAGAAGGCGATGCAGATCACATCATGAGCATCGCGCTCTCCGATAACACGGGCTGGGAAGAGCTGATTATTGTCGATCCAAAAAAGACGGAGGAATCGGAAAGAAGCGCCATCAAGCGCCTGACGAATCTGATCAAGGCACGCGACCCGGATGTGATCGAGGGACATAACTTGTTCCGGTCCGATCTGCCTTATCTTGTTGCCCGAGCGAAGAAATTAAAAACCAAGCTGGACTGGGGCCGCAGCGGCGGTTTTTTGCGCTCGCGTCCGTCGCGACTTCAAATCGCGGAGAAGACGATCGACTATCCGAAGTTCACGATCGACGGACGCCACTTCGTGGACACTTTTTTGCTGGCGCAATTTTACGACGTCGGGATGCGATCGCTCGCTGGTTTCGAGCGTACCGACGTCGCACGACACTTTGGATTTTGTGATGAAGAAATCTCCGCGCTGGCCGGAAAGGAATTGGAGCGCGCTTACGTTAGCGGCGGAGAGAAATTTCGTCGTCGCGCGCTGTGCGGCGTGCGCGAGACTCGCGCGGTCTCGGAATTACTTAGCCCGAGTTACTTCATCCAGGCGCAGATTTTTCCCTACAACTACCAGGACGTGATCGTGCGCGGCAACGCAACCCGGATCAACGGTTTGTTCCTGCGCGAATATTTTCGCCAGAAACACGGCATCCCCGAACTGCCGATGCCGCAAACTTTCGAAGGCGGCTACACTGACATTTTCTTCACCGGCGTTGCCCGCAACGTCTGGCATTGCGACGTCGCGTCCCTTTATCCGTCGATCATGCTCCAGTTCGATTGCTTTCCTGGGAGCGATCGGCTGCAAATCTTCAGACATTTATTGACCGATCTGCGCACGTTTCGGCTGGAGGCAAAGGCGAATATGCGCGCCGAAAAGAATCCGGCGCGACAGCATCATCTTCAAGCGCTGCAAAACACGTTCAAGATTCTGATCAACAGCTTCTACGGCTATCTCGGGTTCGCCCAGGGACATTTCGCCGATTTCGACGCAGCCGCGCGCGTCACCCAAATCGGACGCGACCTCTTGAAGAAGATGATCGAGTGGCTGAACGCGCACGGCGCGAAAGTGATCGAGGTCGACACCGACGGGATTTATTTCGTGCCGCCGGACAAGATCGACATCGATCAATTGCAGAAAGGTCTTGCCAAAGAATTGCCGCCGGGAATCGAAGTCGAATTCGACGAGCAGTTCGACGCCATGTTCAGCTACAAGGCGAAGAATTACGCGCTACTGACGAAAGACGGAGAGGTGATTATCAAAGGCGGCGCATTGAAATCGCGCGGCCTCGAAAAATTCCAGCGCGTGTTCCTGGAAGAGATGATCAAGCTCATCATGGAGGGTAGGGCTGACGCGATTGTCGATCTTCGAAACCAGTTCGAGAAAAAAATCCGGAACCGTGAATGGAACATCGACATGTTGATGAAGACCGACACGCTCCAGGATTCGCTGGACAAATATCGGGCGAAAATTGCCGGATCCGCGCGCAATCGGGCCGCAGCTTACGAGCTTGCCCTGGCCAGCGGCCGCGCCTACAAGCCAGGCGACCAAGTCAGCTATTATATTAAGAGTACACCCAAAAAAGCGCCGGCCTACGAAGCCGCCAGGCTCGCCAGCGAGTTCGATCCGCAAAATCGCGATGAGAGCGTTGATTACTACGTCGCCAAGCTGGACGAACTGGTAAAAAAGTTCGGTGGACTGACGGCAGCAGCTTCACCTCCAAGGCAAGAAAGTCTCGCGCTTTAAAAAATATGAGAACAAAACTCCTTCTCTCGTTAACAGCGATCGCGTTGGCAACTTACAAGTGCGGCGCAGCGGAAAATGATCATGCCGAGATCAAAACGGAGATCACGAAACGCCATGATGAGGCGGTGAAGCGATTGCAGGATTGGATCGGCCAAGTGTCGATCGCGGCGGAGAACCGCGGATATCCCGAAGGCGCGGATTACATGGCCAAGCTCGCGCGCGACGCGGGATTTCAACAGGCGACAGTGATCAACACCGATGGAAAGCCAGGCGTGTTTGCGACGCTCGATGCCGGTGCCGCGAAAACGGTCGGCCTTTATTTCATGTACGACGTGAAACAGTTCGATCCGGCGGAGTGGACGTCGCCGCCGACCGAGGCGCGCTTGGTAGACAAGCCGCCGCTCGGAAAAGCGATTATCGGCCGGGGCGCAGTGAATCAAAAGGGACCGGAAGCCGCGTTTCTCGCTGCGCTGCATGCGATCCGTGGCGCGAACAAGAAAATGCCGGTCAATCTGGTGATGGTGGCGGAGGGCGAAGAAGAAATCGGTTCGCCCCATATCAAACAACTCGCGCACCGCCCCGAGGTGCGTGAAGGCTTATCAAAATGCGTCGGCGTGTTTATGCCGTCGGCGACACAGGATTTGGACGGGATCGTTACGGTGAACCTTGGATCCAAAGGCGTGATCGAGCTCGAACTAGTCTCAAGCGGGGAAAAATGGGGCCGCGGCCCGGCCAAGGATATTCATTCTTCCCTCAAAGCGATGATCGACAGCCCGGCGTGGCATTTGATTCATGCGCTCGACACGCTCGTCTCGCCTGACGGCAACGAAATCAAGATCGACAATTATCCAAAGCCGCGACCGCTCAGCGCAGAAGAGAAAGCGATGATCGCGAAAGTGTCGCAAGTGCGAAGTGAAGCGCAGGCGAAGAAGCAATACAGTGTGCAACATTTCATCAATGATTTGCCGTGGCAGCAGGCGAACGAGCGGCTTGAATCGCAGCCAACGGTAAACATCGAAGGTCTGGTCGGCGGCTATACCGGACCCGGCGGCAAAACAATTCTGCCGCATCGCGCGGTCGCGAAGATCGACATGCGCCTTGTGCCAGACATGAAAGCGGCCGACGCGCTGGCAGCGTTGAAAGCACATCTGGCGAAACGCGGCTTCGGCGACATCGAAGTGAACATGACCGGCGGTTACGATCCAACCAGCACGTCGAAAGATTCGGCGCTGATCAAGGCGCAAGTCGCGACTTACAAAGGTTTCGGCATCGATGCGCTATTGTGGCCGCGCAACGCCGGCTCCTATCCGGGTTATGCGTTTACGGGTGAACCGTTGAAACTCGCGGCCGGACATTTCGGTCTCGGTCACGGCAGCGGCGCGCATGCGCCGGACGAATATTACGTGATCGAATCGGCGAACCCGAAGATCCAAAGCTTCGACGGCGCGGTCGTATCGTTCGTCGAATATCTTTACGAACTGGCGAAGTAAATTCTAAGCCGCCCGCGCGATCTCACCTTGCGCTTGCTGCTGAGCATCTGCCATTACCCGCTGTTTGCGCGCAAGCCAAATGCTGAGAGCACACCAACCGGCCGAAACCGGAACTGCAATCCAGCTGATGGCATTGAGACTCAGCCCAAACGCGTGGAGCCGGTCGTAGGACCATGCGCCGAGCTGATCGCCGACGCGATAGCCGAGTGTGTCGGTGACGCTTTTCACCTTGTATTTATCCTCGCGTTTCAAAACGGTGAAAAGAATTTCCCGCGACGGGCGCATCAATGCGTAAGCGGCGGTTCGACGCGTGACTTGGAAAAACGCCAGCATTGCCAGACTTGGGGCGATCGCCATTGCACCGAAACCGAGCATGCTCAAAAATGGCAGGCCTGTAAGCGTGAACGCAACACCGAACCATTTCAGAAGTCGGCCGGTCAGAAAAACCTGGATAAAGAGAGTGATCGTGTTCACCCAGATTTCGAGACTCGAAAAGAACACTGTCCGATCTGCGCTCGTCTTGAGGGCTGCACCAGCGAGAGTGGTCTGCTGAAAATACGCCCACGTTGATGTGGACGTATACAGCATAATGGCGGCGGCCAGCCCGAACATATAAGGCGAGCGCACGATGTGCGTAATGCCAGACCATGCCGTCCCGCCGATGGGCTCTTCCCGTGCGGGCGCGGTTTTGTTTACTTGTGTGAAGTTGTTCGGAAAAAATCGAACTATAAAGCAGACAATCGCAAACAGCGTTGCCGAAATCGCGACGAGGTTGGCCGGCCCCATGCCACGAATCAGATTTTTCGTGATATAAGCGCCGACGATCGCTCCAAGCGTTCCGCCGACCGCAATGAAAGCGTACAAACGCTTGCCCTGTTCTACGGTGAAAAGGTCAGTCATGAACGCCCAAAAAATTGCGGTGTTGAACAAATTGAAAACGCTGACCCAGACGTAAAACGCGCGCCCAGTCCACACCTGCTGAGCAGGTGAACCCGTTCGCATCAACCCGAAGAAGAGCAACAAAACTAAAATGAAAAATGCGTAGGCGAACGGAATGAATTTTCGACGCTCCATCCGTGCGACAATCGCAGCGAAGATCGCGTTGGCGATCAACATGACAACCAACGTCGCCGTGAACATCCAAGGCAGCGTTTCGAGTCGATTGCTGGCCGCGATGGCATCGCGGATTGGTTTCACGATGTAGTAGGCGGCGAGGATAATGAAATGAAACGCAAAGCCGAGCCAGAGCGCGCGGATTTCGTTCGGCTTGACGTCAACGATTTTGGAAAACAGCGATTTCACGCGATCGAACGCTCGTTACATCAGCATGCCACTACGCTTTCTGTTTTTTCCAAGTGGCCAGCACTTCTGCCTCGCGCTCGGGCGTCAGACCGGCACGCAACTTCGATTGTCGATCTTGCGGAAGTGATTTAAACCAGGCCAGCGTATCGCGCGCAGTTTCAGCGAGTGGACGAAACGTCAAACCTTTACTCAGTGCGCGGCTGATGTTCGTTCGGGCGAGGCCGCTTTCTTTTCCTGTCCAGACCGGCATGTCGGACCATGGCTCCACTTTTTGTCGAGTAAGAAATTCTTCGTTCGCCCAAGTGAACTTCGCGTTCGATTTCTCCGCCTGTTTGATTCCGTCAAGCATCCCGCCAATACCAAGCGGTTTCGCCGGACCGGTCGCGTTATAAATTCCGGTCTCGCGATTCTCCGCCATCCGAATCGTCCACTCGGCCAGATCGCGCGCGTCGATGAACTGGACCGGATCGTTCAGATTTCCCGGCGCGAGCACTTCGCCGCCGCGATCAAACCGCACCGGCCAGTAAGTGAACCGGTCAGTTTCGTCGTGCGGGCCCACGATCAGTCCAGGACGAATGATCAACGCTTTTCCGGGAAACCATTTTTCGGCTTCTTTTTCCGAGAGCGCCTTGAGCGGGCCGTAAGTTTTGAAGCCGCCTGCTTTCATCGCCTCGAGCGTCTCCTTGTACGGATCCGGCCCTTCGTATTTCGCGACCGGCGCCGATTCATCAACACCTTGTTTCACTTCGCCATAAACCGAGATCGTGGAGATGAAGACGTAACGCTCAACATTGTCCTTCAAAATCTGCGCGGCATCACGCACCCACGCCGGCAACGTCGTCGGATTATCTATCACGACGTCCCATCGTCGATTCTTCAATGCATCGAGCTGACCGTTGCGATCACCGATCAGTTGCTCGACCCCCTCCGGTAATTCATTCTTGTGTGTCTTGCCGCGGTTAAACGTCGTAATCTTATGTCCCCGGCTAAGCGCATATTGAACCTGATATGGCCCGATAAAACCGGTGCCGCCAAGAATCAGGATGCGTAAAGGATTCACAGCTTTTTCCGCGAACAAAGATATCGATCTTGCACTCAGAGCCAAAGTGCTGGCGGCGGAGAGTTTGATGAAATGGCGGCGGCTGGTTCTTTTCACCGTTGGCGATTACCAACGCAGGTTTATCGTTTCAAGCAAGATGAACCGAATGACACGACGCAAGGCCACTAAATTAATCGGCGCGAGTAGCGGGGCCTTGCTTTTGCCGATGGGTGCATCGCACTTATTCAGCGCAACCGAATCATCATCGATGCTGACGCGGGCGATTCCATCTTCGGGCGAGAAGGTCACGGTCATCGGACTTGGAACCTGGAACGTCTTCGATATGAATCTGAATCCGGACAAAGAAAAGCAGCTCGGCGATGTGCTTTCGGTCTTCGTGAAGCTGAGCGGCAGCGTGATCGACTCCTCGCCAATGTATGGCCGGGCCGAGGAGGTGGTCGGCACTCTCGCGAGCAAGCTCGGACTGCGCGACAAGCTCTTTCTCGCCACCAAAGTTTGGACGCGCGGCAAGGAGGCCGGAATTGAATCGATGGAACACTCGATGTCCGTGCTGCGAACCAAGCGCATCGACCTGATGCAGGTCCACAATCTGGTCGACGTTTCCACCCAACTGGCAACGATGCGCGACTGGAAGCAGCAAGGCCGGTTTCGTTACATTGGCGTCACTCATTACAACGCGAGCGCTTTTGACGAAGTGGGAAAAGTCCTACGCAGCGAAAAGCTCGATTTTCTCCAGATCAATTATTCGATCATGGAACGCGAAGCAGAGAAGCGGATCCTCCCCCTTGCTCAGGATCGGGGCGTGGCCGTTATCATCAATCGACCCTTTGGCGGGGGCGATCTCTTCAGTCGAGTGCGGTCGAAGCCGTTGCCGGGTTGGGCTGCTGAATTCAATTGTCGCTCCTGGGCGCAATTTTTTCTAAAGTGGATCATCGCGCATCCAGCGGTGACCTGTGCGATCCCGGCGACGAGCAACCTGGGACATCTGGAAGACAATATGCAGGCTGGAACCGGCCGGTTACCGGACGCGAAAACGCGACAGCAAATGGCGGATCTGGCTGGTTCGTTATAGCGGCGGTTGGCACTCCGAAAATCTTCATTTTTCTTCAAAAACCGGTTGCTCAGGCAGCGATTATGCTCGATAGAGGGCGTTCTTCATGCCGAAAACCAGTCCCCTTACCCCCTATTTTATTCTCATCTGTGCCTGCGGTTTGCTTTTTGCGACTGCGGCCCAAGGCCAACTGGCCGGATCGGCGAAATCGCGATTCGTTTTTAAGGATGCCGATGGGAGAACCGACTCGGCCGAGGTCGTCACCAAATACGCCCCGAGGAAAATCGTCCATCCGTTCTCGAAAATGGACGGCTCGGTCGATCCCAAATTGAGACAGGCCGCGAGCATCGCGGAGGAACGCGCCCATGCGCATTCGCGCGAGCAATGCTGGCATTATGTGAAGGAAGCGCTGGTCGCTTCCGGCGCTGTTAACTCCTACCCGAAGACAGCTTACGCGAAGGAGGCGGCGACAGAATTAGTCAGCACCTACGGATTCAAAAAATTGCCGGTCCGCGACCCCTACAAGGCCCCGGTTGGCTCAGTCCTGGTTTACGGCGCAAGTAAAGGCGCCGGTCACGTTGAAATCAGGACCAAAAGCGGATTTGCGAGCGATTTTCGCTCCAAAATTCCTTCGCCCCGTCCCTTGATCGGCGTTTACACGAAGTTGTGATCGGCGGATGTCGATCTTCGCGTAAGATCGGCAAGCTGTTAGCGACCAAGTCTGCCGAGCGGATTTCTGATAATAACGCCGATAGGGGCAGGAGGCGACGCCTTGGTCGCCGAGGCAACGACGCCCGACCCAGGAGTCACTGTATTAGTCGTCGTGATCGCCGGATTCAAAGCGATTCGTTGAGAGTTCGTAATGTTCGGCTTGGCCACTGTTGCAGAATTTGGCGGAATCACCTTCACGCTAACGAATGGCGGATTGGAGTTCGCCCAAGCCAGCGCCTGGTGCTTGGTCTCAAAAAATTTGTCGAT
>QHRF01000143.1 GCA_003220055.1 Verrucomicrobiota bacterium
GTTCGAAGCCGCTGCCAACTGGCGGATTCCTCCAGCAAGCGGACGGAACCGCCTGGATGGGATTCTATTGCCTCACGATGCTTTCCATGGCGCTGGAACTCGCACAAACCAATCCGGTTTACGAAGACATGGCCTCGAAATTCTTCGAGCATTTCATCGGCATCAGCGACGCGATGAATTCGCTCGGCGGTACTGGTTTATGGGACGAGGAAGACGGCTTTTATTACGATCAGCTGAAGGTTGAAGGGCAAATGATCCCGTTGCGGACGCGGTCGCTCGTCGGATTGCTGCCTTTGATCGCGGTGGAAAATCTCGAGACCGAAAAGATCAACAAACTGCCGGGATTCAAGAAGCGGATGGAGTGGTTTCTTAATTACCGCAAAGATCTGGCTCAGTTGATCACCTACTGCGAAGTGTGCCCCTTCACCGGTAACCGTATGCTGGCGATCCCAACACGCGAGCGTTTGCAACGCGCGTTGCGCTACATGCTCGACGAAAATGAATTTTTATCGCCGCATGGCCTGCGCTCCGTTTCGCGCGTCCATCGCGAGAAGCCCTACATCTTCCGCGCGGGCAACGAAGAACATCGTGTCGACTATGTCCCGGGTGAGGGAACCAGCTATCTTTTCGGTGGAAACTCGAACTGGCGCGGACCGATTTGGTTCCCGATCAATTTTCTTATCGTGGAAGCGCTCGAGCGTTATCACCTGTTTTACGGCGAATCATTCAAGGTGGAATGCCCAACCGGTTCGGGAAACATGGCGACACTCAAGCAAGTGGCCGAAGAACTTTCGCGACGGCTATCCAGTATCTTTCTGCCTAACAAAGACGGCGCGCGGCCATGTCATGGCGAGATCTCCCAATACGCGACCGATCCGCACTGGCGTGATCTGGTGCTTTTCCATGAATACTTCCACGGTGAAACCGGCCGTGGCTGCGGCGCAAGCCATCAAACCGGCTGGACAGCCCTGGCCGTGAAATTATTGGAGAACACAATTGAACATCCTGACCAAAGCGAAACAATCGACCGAGACGGCAAAAGCCAGGCGGCCAAAGTACATGACGCGCCTAGCGCTAAGCGCGGAAGAGGTGCGTCGCGCCCAGCGGTTGCGGTTTGAGGTTTTCAACCTCGAACTGAACGAGGGCTTGGTAGAGTCGCATTTCACCGGGCTCGATGTCGATCTTTTCGACAACGTTTGCGACCACCTGATCGTCGAAAACGTCGCGACAGATGAAATCGTTGGCACATATCGATTGCAAACTGGCGTTCACGCCGCGGCGAACATCGGCTATTACAGCGAGCGAGAGTTTGATTTCACGCCGTATGAACCATTGCGCGGTGAAATGATCGAGCTGGGCCGCGCATGCGTACATGCTGAGCACCGCAATTTCAATTTGTTGCATCTGCTCTGGCGCGGCATCGCGCGTTACGCGTGCGAACGAAACGCGCGTTTTCTCGTCGGATGCAGCTCGCTTACATCGCAAGATCCAATGGAAGGAGTGGCGATGTATGAGCAGTTGCGGGGCAAGCATCTCGCTAAGCCCAAGTGGCGAACCGTGCCGCATGCAGCGTTCAGACAAGATGTCGATCTTGTGTCGGCATCATCCCCGCCGCCGCCGAAACTTATGCGTGCGTACTTGTCCATCGGCGCCAAAATCTGTGGACCGCCTGCAATGGATCGCGAGTTCGGCACGATCGACTTTCTTACCCTACTCGATCTTCATGCGCTGCCGATGATCGTCCGCGCGCATTTCCTGAGATGAACGCGTCTTCTGCTCCTGTAGCCAGCATCGGTGATGCCGGTAGACCGGGATCAACGATCCCGGCTGCAACCTTGCTTGCTGCGTGGCGCGCTTTCGCGGTGGTATTTTTCTCCGCGTGTGCGCTCGCGGAAATCATGGCGGTCATTCTATTCGTCAGGCGGGAGCGCCGTTTCGCCGCGCGCACCGAATGGCTTCATCGTTGGTGCCGCTTTGCCTGTCGCGTGCTCGGTATTCGCGTGACCACGCACGGCGCAATGCCGCGATCTGGTCTGCTCGTTTGCAATCATCTGAGTTACCTCGACATCATTGTCCTCAGCTCGATCAGACCTTGCATTTTCGTCGCCAAACGCGATGTCGCCGGATGGCCCTTGTTCGGCTGGCTGGCAAAGGCAGCCGGCACAATCTTTGTCGATCGCCAGCGCCCGCTAGCTACCGCGTTTGCTGTAAATCGAATACACGCAGCGATCGCTACCGGTCTGCCCGTCGT
>QHRF01000020.1 GCA_003220055.1 Verrucomicrobiota bacterium
TACAACGCAGCGTCTTATTGGCAACGTTGTGAGTAAAGAAATCGCCAATAATCGGTTCGGCGATCGGCGCGAGAGCGGGAATTCGGAAATGCAAATCGTGCACGATCGTCACCAGCACGCCATCGGGTCTTTGATCGAACGTCCAGACGACATCCATGCCTTTGCTAAATGCTTTCAGGTGGTGAAAACGCACCTCGATTTTTTCGCGGTCGATGATTTGCTCGGAAGTCCATTTGATCGGAATGCCGGAACGGCGCGCCGCCATCACCACAACATTCCGATTTGGACTGCGCTCCAGGTAACGGATGTAGCGATAGTGCGGGAGAATTTGCGGCCACAGCTCCAAATTCGCCGCGATCTCGAAGATCGACATCCTCGGTGCCTTCATAACAATTGAATTCGTTTTGTGCATTCCAGTTGCGGGCAAAGACGAAATTTTAGCCGTCCCGAATGATCGACGTTTTAGGATTTTTTCAAACCCAAATCGACCGATTACTGGAATGCTGCGACGTGCTGAGGCTGGCGCTTGCTCGACCCGGGCCCTCAGCACGTTTCCAATCGCGCAAGGCGCGAGAATTCGTTGATTAAGGCCCGGTTCGCTTTGCCGCGTCTGCGTCTTGAGCCAGCTGGTTCAGGAAGTTAAAGAATGCCGGCGACTGACCGATGAACAGCCCCATATTCGTAAGAAAATCGACCACGCCCATCGCGATTCCATTGGTCTCGGTAGGACGAATTATCGAGCACACGGGAAGGGTAGAGCTGATGAACGGGCACGGTTCAGGCATGATCAGGTTCGTCTGAAAATCCTCTCCGCCAAAGGGAGGGGCGTTCAGGTCCGGGAACGTCGTAGTGTTGTTGTTCACCGGATCGAACGCCGTCACCTGAGGCGCGTTTCCGGCCTTGTCCTGCCAGGTTTGAAAATGCATGGTCTCGGTCGGCCCGATGCTGATCAGGATTCGCAACACCTCGACGCTGGTCGCTCGTTGCGCCATCGATGGGTAGAGGCTGTTGCCGCCTTGTTCGATGGTTGCAAAATGGAATCCGGCCGTGTTGGCGATTACCTGGAGAAGGTTAGGGTCGCCCGTGTCAGTATTGGTCCTTGGAATGGCCGTATGTTGTCCGTGGGACAAATCTGGAATCGCCTGCGGAAAGACGAAGCTGGGATTAAGATCCGGATTTTCAGTGCGGCTGCGGTACCTTGTCCACCAACTCGTATCGAGGGTGAGCTTGGTGAGGTTTGTCAGCCGTAACGCTCCACTGGAACCGGTCGCGGTGCTGCCCGGCAAGGTACGAAACTGTTCCAGATCCACCGGCTGCGCGCCCTTCGAAACGAGATACGCGTTTAGGAAAGTGAAATGGGTCCGCTCATCCTCGGTGTTGTCGTGGATGTACTGATCCATGTCCTCATCGAGTTGCGCCACAGCGTCGTGGTAAGGCTGATTTCCAGTGCCACTTGGTTCCTCACTGTCCTGAATTCCGGCGAGTTCGTTGTACTGAACCCAGAAATCGGTTTCGAGAATTTCCGCTGCGGCGGCGAACCTGAGAAGAGCAGCGTCGCCCTTGTCGAGGTTTGGTCTGCCTTTGGCTTTTCCAGCGGCCATGAGCGCGGCACCGGGAGCGAGTAAAGCTGCGCCTGCCGCCATACGACCAAGAAATGCTCTCCGCCCAAGCACGCGCGAGGGTGACGAGCCATTAGTAATTTGATGTGCTGTTTGATTTTCGAAGTTATGCATACCTATTCCCTTCCGTACCGTGTTGATTTTGGATTTGTTGCCGAAGCCATGCCTGACGATGTTGCTTCTGCTTCACACCCGTAGAATCGCGGCAGCTTGGGTCGCGCGCCCGAATCGAAAAGTAACGCAGTTGTTACTTTGCGAGCGCGTCAGCCGGAGGGCGGTTCGCGAATCGTGTAACCGACGTGCCGGACGGTGTGAATGAGCGGAGGCTCCCCGATTTTTTTTCGCAGTCGGCCGATGAAGACTTCCACCAGCTTGGTATCGTATTCGTGCGAATGTTCCCAGACGCGTTCGCAGAGTTCCGTTCGAGTAAAAACGCGGCCCGGTTCGCGCATCAATACCTTCAGTAATGTCAGCTCCCGGGCAGACAATTCGATTCGCCTCTCGCCGCGATAGACTTCGTGGTTTGCAACATCAAAGGTCAGATCGCCCACGCGCAATTTGAGCGCGGGTTCTTCTGGATAGCGGCGCCCGAGCGCGCGCACGCGTGCCAGTAATTCCTGCATCGCAAATGGTTTCGCTAGGTAATCGTCTGCCCCGAGCTGTAATCCGCTGACGCGATCAGTCACTTGGCCACGAGCAGTGAGAATGAGGACCCGGCTGCTGACATGGCGCGCGCGCAGGCGGCGCAGCACTTCGAAGCCGTCGATTCGCGGCAAGCCGATATCGAGCACAATCAAATCGAACGGTTTGTCTACCGCATGGTGCAACGCTTCTTTACCATCATGAACCACAACAGGGTCGTCTCCGGCCTCAGTCAGCGCCGAAGCGATGTGCCGCGCCAAACGGACTTCATCTTCGACAACAAGAACGCGCATTAATTTTCGGAGCAGGCTCAGAACTCACTAGCGACCAATCGCACTGCTCGGACAGTTTGCCAAAAAGCTTGATCCAGCTTGCGAAATTTTGTCCCGAAGATTTGGCGTCTCACTCGCGGACAAAGTAAATGGGGCCAGAGCTGAACCCTGGCCCCACGTCACACTGCGGTTGTCGATCTTAGCTAAGCCTAGCAAGAAGAAACCGCATGAAACTTCGACCATGCGGCTCTTCGAGTTATGCGATGACACGGAGCTCATCGGCCCCCCGCGGTCTAATCCTTAATCCATCGCAACGAAGACTACGTTTCTAGGATGCACGCAGTTCTCGCCGATAATAAACGCCGGCCAAAAAATGCCGTCGTCCAAGAAAAACGAGCAGCCGTTTATAAACACGACTTCTGAGAAGTTGTTTACAAAGAAGGCGCGGTCGTGGAATCCCAAATGGAAACGGCGATCGTCTCGATCCCGAAACACGGCGCGATCGAAAGTCCGCCCGTTGGATGTGATCCGAGTGACGTTCGTGAACCGGGTCCTATCGTTCACGTTCACGCGCACGTTAGCCTTGTTACGAACATTGACGTTTTCTTGGTTTCTCACCCGCTCAGTCATTGCGATGTTTCGTTCGCGGGAGCGGTTAGTCATTGTGGCGTTGCGCGCGCGAATCCGAGCGTTCGCGGATGTATTTCGCATCGCAGACGATCTTGCCCCGGCGCTTACATTAGCGCGCTGATGAAAGCGCGTCCCGGCCATGCTGCCGGACGTTCTCGTCGCTGTTTTCGCCGACGTAGTCGTCTGAGCGCTCACTGCGCCCTGCTTCGTAGCTTTCGTTTTGACCGTTGTCGTGCTGCTACCTTGCTGGCCCCACGCTGTGAGCGCCAACGCAAGGCTCCCAATGCATATTGAATATAGAACTCTCTTCATATTTCCCTCCTATTTCTGCGTTATAAGGTTAGACAATTCCGGGCGAGCGGCTATTCGACGGTAATGATTAAAAGGGCGCGGCAAAAGTAACACGATAGTTACTTTCCGCGGACAGCTTGATGGTCAGAATCGCACCGTAAATTGTGCGGCGAACGTGTGATTGTCGTCGTGCGGACCGGTGGTTTCCTGCTGGAAACTGTATTGCAGCTTCAACTGACTGTGCGGCGTGAAACGATAAGTGGCCGCGATATCGATCTTACCGAGATCGTTCCCCCAACGTTTATCATTCTCGATCTTGTCGAAGAGCTGCTGATTCCAGCGCACTGCGCCGAAAATCTGCGGCGTGAATTTATATTTCGCCTCTAAATAATATGCAAAGGTGTCGGCGTCGCCCACCCGCGGCACTTCAAAGCGCGCTTCGCAGAATTCCGCCCACAGTTGCAAATGATGCAATGCGAAGCTGACATCCTGGCCGAGAACGAGCTCGCGATAATCGTCGATGTCGCGGCTGCGCGGCAATGTCCTTTCCGCTTCAGGTCGAAAATACGCGCCGTCGCTCGCTGAGAAACCAAAATTCCACGCCTGATCTGGTCGAAAACCAAGCCGTGCACTGAAGGTCGGATTGCTGAAACCAGTTTCGGTAACAGTCCAAGACTCCGGACGCGAAGAGAGCGAGGAATTTTTCATTTCGGCGGCGTAGTCGAATTGACCTACCCGGCCGGAAACCGAAACGCCGCTCGCGTAACTGGGCCCCCAAATCACCGGATTGAATTCGTATTTCTCGCTCGGGTCAAATCCACGGATGAAATCCCGCGCAGAAGCGGGCGCAGCTTTATCGCTAATAGCGGTGATGTTTTCATAAACCAGCGGCGCGTCTACAAACGGATTTTCCCAAGACAGATGGCGCTGGACGTAATTTCCGACAACGGTGGCGAACTTGCCGATTTGGAAGGAGAACCGGCCATCCTCCCACGGCGTCAGTCGCAGCGCATATTCGTCCAGCCGAACTGCGGCCCCGTGATTGCTCGGGTCGAATCTGCGATCAAGTCGCGATTGTGCGAAGAAATAAACTTGTTTGCCGAGTTGGGTGTCGAGAAAAAGCGTGAGCCGCGGATTGAAGAGTTTCTCGATCTTGCTGTCGATCAGTTCCGGCGCTGGTTGCTCGAAATGGTAAACTTCAAGATCGATTGTCCCGCTCAGGCGCGCTCGGATATTGTCTTGGAACGCAGAAAACGTCAGTGCGTTATCGAGCCGGTCGAGAAAATCATCGATTTCGAGCGCTCCGGCATTGCCGACGAAAAGCCAAAGGCTGAGCGCGCGCAGCAGTGGCTTCATGCAGGTTTAACTGCCGCCGTCTGCTGCGGGTTGCGCCGCTGGAAAACGAATTTCAAATTCCGTCCAATCATCGCCCGAATGGACTAGCCTCAGATCGCCGCCGTGGAGCCGCGCGAGTTGGCGCGCCAGGCTCAAACCAAGCCCGTGTCCTGACGCACTTTTTTCCGAACCGCGATGGAACCGTTCGAAAATGTGTTCCTGCTCTGAAGGCGCAATCGGCTCGCCGGTATTACCGACGGTCACGACCACCTCGCCGTTTTTCTCCTGCGCTTCAATTTTAATCCGGCCACCTGTCCGGTTGTATTTTCCTGCGTTTTCCAGGAGATTTTGGACAATGAGTGAGGTGTATCGCCTCTCCCCAACAACGTAGATTTTGGCTGGCAATTTCTTCTCAATTCTCATGTCAACTTGATCGAGAAGCGTAGCGAGATCATCGAGCCATTCCCCGATAAGCTCACTGAGATCCACCGCTTCCGACTTGATCTGTAAATGGCCTGAGTCCATCCGCGAGAGAAGAAGCAAGTCTTCAATGACTCCGGTCAATCGGTGGGTCTGATGAAGGAGGGCCGAGAGTTCCTCGTAAACCGCTGCGTCAAAATCCTCGCGCGAAAGTAAGCTCTCGATGCCCGCCCGAAGAACTGTAACCGGCGTTTTTAACTGATGCGACGCATCCGCCGAATACCTGGTCGATCTTTTCAACTTCTCACTTGTGGAAATGAGAGCGGCCTCTGCCAGTCTGCGCTGGGCGCGATTTTGTTCCGAATCCAACGCCAGTTTTTCCACCGGCTTCGAGAAACGGACAGCGACGAAGTGGCTGGCCACAAAACCGCCCAATAACAGCAATCCACCCGCGCCTCCGATTTGCCAGCGCAGCCGATGTAACTGCGCCACCGCACTGGCCAGCGGATACAGGCAAATTTCGTAGGCGGGCGGAAAAAGCGAACCTGGATTAAGTCGCTTGTAAAACAACAGGTGCGGTGCGCCATTCACACGGACAGTGAAATTATTTTGCACGGAATCCGATCTTGTGAGTGCCCGGGTTATTTCATTACCCAAGGCTCCGAGTTCCGATTGCGAAAGCGACGCCAGGTGCAATCGTCCGTTCACCCAAATCCCGCTCTTAATTCCGGCGTCGTCGCTCTTGGGAACAATTTCTAACGGCTTGAAGCCAACGACGAGGGCGGAAATAATTTCGCCGGTCTCGGTCGAAAAAATCGGAAAGGCAATTATTTCATCTACCCGGTCGCTGCCACCATCGCGATGTGAGAGATAGCCGCTTTGCTGTTTCTCGGGCAGTTGAGCTAATGCCAACTGCGCTTCTACGGCTGTGTTTATCACGCCGACATCTTTCAAATTCGGCGGTGGCAGAACGGCGCCCGTGGCATCCAGGAAACGGTAAAATCGTGCATGAAGCGCGCTGGCTGCTTGCTCTGAAGACGGCTCTTCGCCTTCCATCAGGTCGCGCAATTCATCTTCGGCGCTGGGGTATAGGAGATCGAGAGCGTTATCTTCAAGCGCCGCGTGAATTCGCGGCTTCTCCGACAGCACGCGACAACGTTCGGCCAGGGCAGCGTGACGCAATTCTTCCAGTCCGTGCAGAGAAGAGAGTTGGGCCTGAAAATTCTGCTGCAAATCGCGCTCTGCAGTTGACCCGACAGTGCGCTGGGCCAGATAAAGCCCGAGAGCTGTCATCCCGGAAACGACCAGCATCATCGTCACTGAAAGTTTTGCCCGGAAACTGGTTATAGCTTGCTTGCTAGGCTCGGCCGTGGCGATCATGGGAAATCAACGCGCGCTGTTTCCCCGCTCTTTAGCGTCACCGCTTTCTCCCGCGTTGTCTTACTGTCGATCCACGCCTTGAGCGTGTAGTGCCCAGAAGGCAATCCGCCCAATCGAAATCGCCCTTCAGGATCCGTCATAACAAAATACGGCGTGTTGAGAACAAGAATGAGCCCGCGCATGTGCTCGTGAATATCACACCGAAGCGTGACCAAGCCTGCTCGGTCAAAAATTTCGGACGGGATCGGACGCTCTTCCGGACGATAACGACCGAGATCGAACCGTTTCGCGGGAGAGTAGGAAAATATACTGTGATAGGTGTCATCGAGGTTTGGGAATTCGACCCTCGTGTTCACTTGCACCGGCAGGAGCGGTGGCACAAATTCCAAATTTTTCTGGGCAACCTGCTTTACAGGTTGTGACTTAGGTTTTGAAAACGAGCCCTCCAGATAAACCACTGCCAGCGGTGGCTGGGTGGAAAGAACGCCGCCGCGTGTAACGATCTCATATCGTTTCACAACAACAGGCGCCGCAGTATGCAATTCCGGCAGCCCGACTCTTCCCTCTACTGCGCCTTGCCCGAGGATCGACATCGGCAGTAGGGCGAAACTCGCGCTGAACGAAACAAGTCCGCGCGAACGCATTGTACGTCACTCTAACAGTCGTTCCGTGCGACCGAAAGTTCGACGCTGCATTGGCCTCTCGGAGATCGACATCCTCGGCGCCTTCATGATAATTGAATTCGTTTTGTGCATTCCAGTTGCGCAGAATTTGTCTACAGTCGTCTGATCTCATGGCACTGGAAATGAAAAAAGAATGTGAAAAGTGCGGCAGCACCCTGACCGCAGATGACGAAGCCTACATTTGTAGCTACGAATGCACCTTCTGTCGTGAGTGCACGGCTTCGATGAATTCGATTTGTCCGAATTGCGGCAATGAGCTGGTACAACGCCCGCGCCGAAAAATCTGAGCTCTGGGATGCGCCTGCGCTCCCCAGACGTTCGTCTCAGCGCTTTTTCTTAATTCGATAAGTCAGAAAACACTCGTCACCTACCACGCGCATGTCGGTCATTATGCAATGGACGCTGGCCGGTAGAAATTCTTTGCTCAAGCCCGTCAGCGTCGGCGCGTCCGCGCCGCCAAACAAATAAGGCGCAATCGTGAGATTAAGTTCGTCCACCAAGCCAAGCTCGAGCAGCGAGCGAAAAAGAATCGGGCCGCCTTCGCATGCGACCCTGCGAACTTTATAATCGCGCCGCAAACTCCTCAGCATTTCGGCGAGATCGACATCCTCCGATTCGCTCAGATGCAACTTCGCGACCCCGCGCAGTTGGCTCCGGAATTTTCTCGGCATCCGTTTGGTCGAGAAAATCAGGATCGGTCCTGTTTTCGCGGGATTGGACCGAAAAATCTTCAGCTGACTGTCGATCTTGCCTTCGTTGGAAACGATCACGCGCAACGGCGCTTGAATTCGTCCGCGTTTGAGCCGCGCTGCTTTCAAATCGTCCGGCAGACCGAGTCGAACGTTGTCGCGTTTAAGCGTGCTGTGGCCGATCAGGACCGCATCCGCGAGGACGCGTTGCCGGAACAAGTGCAGCTTATCTTCCCGCGAGGTGAAATCGACCGGCCCGAAATCGCGGGTGGTGATTTTGCCGTCAACCGTCATGGCAAAAGTGGCGCTGACGAACGGGCGGGAAATACGAGACCGAATGTTGCGCTCCCGCTGTAGGGGAAGCCGTCGGCTTCCCGATTTTTTGGTTGGGACGCCGGCAGCGTCCCCTACAACTTTATTGCGGCTCTTGGATTTCATGCTCCATCGTCGCCACTTCGCGTTGCATTTCGCGAATGCCAACACGTTTCGCGATGCCGCTCGGTTTGTAGAAGAAGTAAACGATGCCGCCCGGCGCGCAGCAGACCAGAATCACGAGAAAGCCGAGTGATCCGATCAGTTTGGCTTTCTCGATAGTGACGCCGCAGATGTTGTTAAGCATGACCTGAAGCAACTTTTCGCGCAGGCCGATTCCGGCAAGGCTGATCGGAACCGCGGTGAGTGTGCGCTCAATGGGCATGACCGCGAAAAAGTCGATCGCGGGAACCGGCGCGGGCGGACTCTTGCGCACGTCTTCCGCATGAAGCGCGTAGGCGACGAAAAGAAAAGTGGCGAAAGTCGCAACATGCGCGACCAACGAGGCGCCGAATGCAAAGAACGTCGCGATCCAATGCCGCGCGTAAAGATGATAGGCGGCCGCGATCTCGATCAGTTTATCTTTGCCGGGGAATTTATGGGGCAGGAGATGGAAGAGATTAAATCCGCTGATGATAAAACTCGCGACCAGACCCGAAATCGAAACTCCAAGCAGAATGCCCAGAGCGACGAGCAGCTGATGCGGAGTAAAACCGGATTCAACTGTAACCGGAGTTCGCCAGAGCAAATCGAAACGAAGTGTTACAAGCGTGACCGTGATCGTGACCAGCGCGACGAGTCCGATCAAACGATCGAAAACGACGGCGAGCAAGGCGCCCGCTTTGTGGTCCGGCGTTTCTTTGAGCAGGAGATAGCTCTTAATAATATCGCCGCCGGTGCCGCCGGGGAGAAATTGATTGTAAAACATCCCGATCAAAAACAAGCCGATGAGACGTGGGACATTGAGTCGAATCTTTTGCACGCGAAGGAGAATTTGCCAACGGATAGCCGCAGCGATCTCGACAATGACATAGGCGGCGATGGCAGCTGCAACCCAGCGATAGTCGGCTTCTTGCAAAGCCTTGCCCATTTTATGGCGCTGCTCTGGATCATGAAAAACCCAGATCAGGAGCGCGATCGTGACCGCAAGCTGCAATGCCGTGACAAAAACTTTCTTCATCCGCCGAAGCGCTCTTTCCAAATTTTAACCGAGCGCTGAATTTCGTCGGTGGTTTTTCGCGGACTCATTTCCCAAACCCAGGCGCAATCTTTCGGCAACAGCGGCACCAGTTGGGCAAGATCGACATCTCCGGTGAACGGCGGCTGATGGTCCTGCGCCGGCCAGATGCAATCCTGGACGTGACATCCAAAGGTGCGCGGGCCGATCTGACGAAGCCACTCCGCATGATCGAGAAGGGCGAGGTTCTCTTTGATCTGAATGTGACCGAAATCGTGCCAGTAACCGACTTGCGGTGAATTCAGTTCGTCGAGCAGCGCTGGCAGTTCGCGTTCGCTCGGAATTTCCTCGTAACCGCGGCGGCCTTCGATCCCAAGCTTTACTTTTTTCGGTGCGGCGTACTCAACGATCCGACGCAAACAATCCTTCACTCGATCGAGATGTGCCGCCGAAGCCGCTTCGCGTTTTTCTACGGCGCGGATTTTTTCTCGAACGTATTTGCGGGAAAGGAGTTCGCCCTTTCGAGCAAGTTTGATCAACGAGTCGGTCACCGGTTTCATCGGTATTTCCCCGAGATGCATGACGATAAAGGGTGCGCCCAGTCGCTCGGCGAAATCGATGGTCTGAAAGGTTTGTTTCACCGCGCGGTCGCGTTCTTTTCCGTAGGCGGACGAAAACTGGTAGCAATCGGGTGAAGCGCCTAATACTTCTACCGGTAACGGACAAAAATTGTGGAGGCTGCTGAATCTCACTTTGCCGTCTTCATACATTTTTTGAATTCCGGGCATGAGCGAGATGCGAATGCCGTGGCCGAGCTCGACGCGATCGAAGCCAAGATCGACAATTTCGCGCAACATTTCGGCGCCGTCGGTGTGCCGGCCTGAATTCCAACAGGTCGAAAACGCGATCACGTCAAATAGTCGCGGCGATCGGAGGCGGCGTTTCGCCAGCTTGCGATTCACTTAGTGCCGGTTCGCAACATTGTTTCCGAACCCGGGCCAACACCAACAACGTGATCGCGCCGTAACAGATCGCAGCAATCACGAGCGCGGTTGGCATTCCGATTAAGTCAGACAAACTCGTTACGCCCAATCCGGCGAGGGGCATCAGCCCGACGAAACTCAACATGAACACAGCCGACACGCGTCCGCGCAGATAATCGGGCGCACGTTCCTGCACGATCGTGCTGCAAAGTCCGAAGTTCGTCGCCAGACCCAGCGAATTAACAATGAGGAGCGCCATCGCCACATAAAAACTCGGGGCGCGCGAAAGACCAGTGACCGCAAGTGTGACCGCAGTCGCGCAGATCATCATCAAAGGAATGCGTTTTTCACGCGGCAACCCGATCAAGAAAATTGAGCCTACGACCGCGCCGATGGCGGACGCGCCCATCAAAGTGCCCAGTTTGTCCGCGCCCAGATGAAGTACGAGCCGGACGTAAAGCGGCATCATCACGGTGATGATCGGAAAGATGCAAAGCGATTGCGTGGCAATGAGAACGATCATGGCGAGACTGGGCTTGTCGCTGGCCACGTAGCGAAATCCTTCTTTGATTCCGCTCATTCGTTTTTCTTCTTCCTGCTTGGTGCCTTGCAGACGAGGCGGCAACGAAAGAATGGCGACAATCAGAGCGATAAACGAGATCGCATTCGCAAAAAACGCCGAGGCCAGGCCGCAAGCCGAGACCAAATAACCACCGATGGCGGGTCCGAACACGCGCGACCCATGAAAAACAGAACGATCGATTGAAATCGCGCTTTGAATTTCCTCTCGCTTCACCAGCTCCGGAACGAGCGCCGACAATGTCGGCATCTCAAACGAATTCGACACACCCTGGATCGCAGCGAAAACGAAAATTTGCCAGATGGCGATTTCCCCCCTCCAAATCAATAACCCGATCGAAACCGCGATGGCAATCTGGATGTATTGTGTAATCAACAAAATCTTGCGCTTATCGAATTTGTCAGCCGTTGAGCCTCCAATCATCGTAAGGGCCAGCATTGGCAACCCGGCGCAAAGCTGGACTAATCCAAGCATAAATGCCGAAGTCGTGAGCGTGGCCATTACCCAACCCTGGGTCATCACTTGCATCCAGGTGCCGGTGTCCGAAATCGCGCTGCCGATGATGTAGCGGCGGAAGGGACCAGGTCGCAAAACGCGAAGTGCGTGGCGATTTGTTAATTTTATCTCGCCGCTCATGGCCAACACTCATAAGCGGGAAGAAGCATCGCTGCAATTGAGAGAAAGATTTCCACGCGAGGAAAGCGGCTCCGACCCGCGTTTGCTGCTCCCGAACCGATAGGTAATTATGAATTATGCGCATTGACCGGTTCACCCAGAAAATGCAGGAGGCGCTCCAAGCCGCGCAGGACGTCGCTTCGCAATTTAATCATCAGGAAATCACGAATGAGCATTTTCTGTCTGCGCTCCTCGACCAAAGCGACGGCATCACTCAGCCGCTGCTCGAGAAAATCGGGGTTCCGGTGAATCGATTGCGCGAACGACTGACTGCTGAGCTCGAACGCCGGCCGAGAGTCACCGGCGCCGCTGTCAACCTTCGCCTTTCTAATGAGCTTCGCAGCGTGCTGGACGGCGCCGAGAAAGAAATGGCGAAGTTGAAAGACGAATATACGAGCGCCGAGCATTACTTACTTGCGCTCAGCGCGGCCCCGCCAAGCGGGGTTCCAGCCGCAAAGATCCTGAAAGAACTCGGAGTCACGCGCGACAAGTTGATGCAGGCGCTGCAACAGGTGCGAGGCTCGCAGCGCGTGACCGATCAAAACCCGGAAGGAAAATATCAGACGCTCGAAAAATACGGACGCGATCTGACCGAGCTGGCGCGCCGCGGCAAGATTGATCCGGTCATCGGTCGCGACAACGAGATCCGCCGGATCATGCAGGTGCTTTCGCGGCGGACGAAAAACAATCCCGTCCTCATTGGTGATCCGGGTGTCGGCAAGACCGCGATCGTTGAAGGTCTCGCTCGCCGAATTATTAGCGGCGACGTTCCCGAATCCCTAAAAAATAAACGGCTCATCGCGATGGACATAGGTGCGATGGTCGCAGGCGCGAAGTTTCGCGGCGAATTCGAAGATCGACTCAAAGCGTTTTTGAAAGAAGTGACCGATTCGCAGGGACAGGTCATTTTGTTTATCGACGAGCTCCACACCATTGTCGGCGCGGGCGCGGCCGAAGGTTCGGTCGACGCGTCGAACATGCTCAAGCCGATGCTCGCGCGCGGCGAATTGCGCACCATCGGCGCGACCACGCTCGATGAATATCGCAAATACATCGAGAAAGACGCCGCGCTCGAACGGCGGTTTCAGCCGGTGATGGTGAATGAGCCGAGCGTCGAAGACACGATCGCGATTCTGCGCGGATTAAAGGAGCGCTATGAAGTGCATCACGGCGTGCGCATCACTGACGCCGCGCTGGTTGCCGCGGCTGTATTGTCGCATCGCTACATCAGCGATCGGTTTCTTCCCGACAAAGCGATCGATCTTGTCGATGAAGCGGCAAGTCGGTTGAAGATCGAGCTCGATTCGATGCCAACCGAGATCGACGTGATCGAGCGTGAGATCATGCAGCATGAGATGGAGCGGCAGGCGCTCAAGAAAGAGAAAGATCCGGCAAGCAAAGAGAGACTGAAAAAGCTCGAGAAGGAATTGGCCGAACTGAAAGAGAAATCGGGCGCGCTGAAAGCCGAGTGGCAAAAAGAAAAGGCCATCATCGAGGAACAACGAAAATGGAAGGAAGAGCTCGATCGTCTTCGCACCGAACTGGAGCGTGCAACGCGTCGCGGTGAACTCGCCAAGGCGAGTGAGCTTCAGTACGGAAGAATTCCCGAGTTGGAGAAGAAATTGGCCGACGCCGCCGCAAAGGAGAAGGGGCGCAAATCAACTCTGCTCCGCGAAGAAGTTACCGAGGAAGACATTGCCGAAATCGTTTCGAGCTGGACGCACATTCCGGTCTCGCGATTGCAGGAAGGCGAGCGCGAGAAATTAGTAAAACTCGAGGAACATTTGCATCAGCGCGTTGTTGGCCAGGACGAAGCGATCAAGGCCGTTGCCAACGCAGTCCGCCGTGCCCGCGCTGGTTTGCAGGACCCGAATCGTCCGCTCGGCTCGTTTATTTTTCTCGGACCGACTGGCGTTGGGAAAACCGAGCTCTCTCGCGCGCTCGCGGAATTTTTGTTCGACGACGAGAACGCCATGATCAGGATTGACATGAGCGAGTACATGGAGAAACACACCGTGGCGCGGTTGATCGGCGCGCCGCCAGGTTACGTCGGTTACGAAGAAGGCGGCCAACTTTCCGAGGCGGTCCGGCGCAAGCCGTATTCAGTCATTCTCTTCGATGAAATAGAAAAAGCGCATCAGGACGTGTTCAATGTGCTCCTTCAGGTGCTCGACGACGGCCGGATCACGGACGGGCAGGGGAGAACGGTCGATTTCAAGAACACGGTCATCATCATGACCTCGAACATCGGCTCGCAATTCATCACCGAGGAAGAATCACGCGAAGCGCGGTCGCGTCTGGTCATGGACGCGTTGCGCGCGCATTTCCGTCCAGAATTTCTCAATCGAGTCGATGAGATCGTTATTTTCGATCGGCTGAGCGAGGAGGATTTGAAGAAGATTGTCGAGATCCAGTTGAAGCGTTTGTCGAAACGACTCGAGCAACAAAAGATCACGCTCGATTTATCCGATTCAGCCAAGGCGCTCCTCGCCCGCGAAGGTTACGATCCGGTTTACGGCGCGCGTCCGCTCCGGCGCACGATTCAAAAAGAAATTCTCGATCCGCTGTCGATCGACATCCTCGAAGGCAAAGTCCGTGAAGGCCAAACTGTTAAGGTCGATGCAAAAAATGGTGCCCTCGAGTTTCGCGAAAAGTAAATGTGGCCGTTCTCGCTATCGCGTAAAGCAAAGGAGGCCTACCAGGATATTGGTATAAAATTGGTCGCGCGTCTTGTAGCGGAGCTGAATTTACCTGGTTGGGAAACGGATTTATTGCCGACGTATTCGGTCGACGAAATTTCGGCGATCGATTCCGGTTGTGCAGCTTTTCAGCGTCTAGCGGACCAAGAAGGTGGGGGCGTCCCTGGCGCTATGTACTTTCATCCTGACGCGGCCGAAGAGATTCGGCGCAAAATCGCTGGTGATGAATTGATGTCGTACGCTGATCGGCTATGTCGGTTCTCGGAGGACTTGCCAGCAGAGTGGAAGCTCGCAGCGTCGGCTTATCTCAAAGCATGGTCAGCAACGCTCGAACCATCAGCGCTGCAAAATTTGGGCGAACTTCTCGCAAAAGCGGGTTACGCCGATGCCGCCCGTGAGACCTTTAATGTAATTCTGAGGTTTCCTGACTACGCTCCGAAAGTGTACGGCGATAAACAGGACGACCTGGTTCGAATGATTGTTGAACGAGCCAGCGACTCTCTGAAGGAACTTTAGGCTTGCGTCTGCGGCAGGAAAGATTGATTCAGTTGGTAATTACTCGCCCCGGTTTGAAATCACAAGTTGGTCGACAATTGAGTTGACCCAGTTGAAATCACGAGTTGGGCGAAGGGGCGCAGTCTCTCCCAAATGAGCGGAGAGTGCGCCCCATATTTTTGGGGATTAAGCAAGGCGATCTCGCATTTATACGAATGATAGAGGCGCTTGTCTCAAGCGCGCCTGTTTATTTAATTCGGTGCTTGAGAACAAGCACCGCTACAACTTTTTGAGGTGGATCCGCCGCTCCGCGGGCGATTGTAAATTCCAAGTGCGGCTTCGCCGTCAAATTTAACACCGCGCAAGGGACTGCGCGTTCCACCTCGCACTCAACTGCTCGATGATTGATCGACGGGTTTTTGCTGCGCTTTTACTTCCTTCTGGTAGGCGTCTTCGCCTTCCTGCACGTAACATCTCGTGAAAAATCGATCGTGGTACTTGTCCCAGCCTTGGGCAAAAAGGAATTCGTGGGCCTGCTCTGGACTATAATGAAACTCCGCCATGCTGCGGCCTTGTCCTCGGGCAGGTTGTGCGTCTTCCATTCCGAAAACAAAACAAAGTACGGCTTGAGCGTCTTTGGAAATTTTTCGCTTCTCTCCCGTTTTCGGATCGGTGGCCGAATCAATATGAGCAGTGAAATGCCGGCTGTGTTCGTCCGGCTTGTACATTTGCATGATTCGGTTTTTATCAAGAAGCGCCTGCTCTTCTTTGGTGAACTTGTCCGCCTTATTGGACCTGAGGGCGATGAAGGAGGCGGCAGCTATCAGCAACAGTTTGAGGGGTCGTTTGTTCATGCAGAGCGTTCGGGGCGGCACCGAATTTCTTTCAGACTATTTGATGCCGTCCCCGATGCCTGACAACAAACACAAATACAACGGTATTTGGCCGAATTTTGGCCGGTGGCGCGCCCGATTCCTGCTCGCTTTTTAGCCTGTGCGCCCCGCTCTTGTCGCTCTGGTTGTCGTCGGTCTTGTGTCACCCATTGGAACCGAAGCCGGTCCGCATTCCAAACGTCACCTGAAACATTTCGCGCCGGACGCGGTTCAGCTCGGCTGGAAGTATTTTCAACAAGGCGACTACGAGACTGCGCTGCGGCGATTCCAAATGGCCATTCGTCATGATCCGGATTTCGCGCCTGCTTACTTTGGCGCCGCGAATGTTTACAGTGCGGAAGGCAAACTTGACGAAGCGATCAAGTATTACCGCGAAACGCTGACGAGAGAAACTTTGTACGTTTATACCTGCGCCAATTTGGGATACGCGCTTCTGCAGCAGGGGAAATTCCCGGAAGCTTTACAAATGCTGGATAAAGCTCTCGAGCTTGATCCGACATGTGGCGCAGCGCATCTGACTTACGCAAATTACTACGCATACAAGCAAGATTGGAAAAACGCAGAGCAATCCGTGAACAATGCGATGAAGTATGGTCAGAAGATTCATCCCGAGCTTCGCGAAATGCTCGAGAAGCACGGCGTTAAAATCGCCGAGAATTGATTGTAGGTGGATCGGCCGCTCCGTCGGGCCGTCGGGCGATGCTAAACAATTGCAGCTGCGCTGCCTAAACTAACATCGAGAAAGGGACTGCTCGATCCACCTTACGCCATCACTTGCCGAAACGCTGACACAAACGCTTCCATCTCGGATTTCTTGCCGATCGTTACCCGCATGTGGTTCGGCAGGGCAGGGAACAAGCGGCCGACCTGAACGTTTCTTTCTTTCATCGCTTTGATGATCGGAACGACCGGACGTTTGCAATCGAACATGATGAAGTTGGCCTGCGACGGAATTAGCTTGTAACCCATCTTGTCGAGCTCGGATGTCGTAAAGCTTTTTGCCTCGCTGGTTAGCTTCCGGCCGTTGTTCACCTGGTCGACATCGTCCAGGCTCGCGCTCGCCGCGGCCAGTGCCATGATGTTGACGCTGTCCCACATTTGAAACGGATGCATCCGCTTGATCGTTTCCGGTTGCGCGACGCAATAACCGCAGCGCAACCCGGCCATGCCGTAAATTTTCGAGAACGTCCGCGCGACGACCAGATTCGGATGATCTTTCACCAGCGGGATCACGCTTTCGTATTCGGGGCTGTCGGCGTTGTTCGGGTTGCAGATGTAAATCAAACCTTTCTGCGCGGCCGCTCCCATTTTAGCCAGGTCGTGATGGAAATCCGCAGTCAGCGGAACTTTGACGACTTCGCCGCCGTTCGCTTTCGAGTACTCAAGAATCGCTTCGAATGTTGGATCGGCGGCGATCAGTTTGCCTTGGGTCGGTCCGGTGAAACTCTCGGCGCACAGTTTCAAAATTTCGCTCGAACCGTCACCGAGCACGATTTGCTCGCGATTAACGCCGTTAATCTTCGCGATCTTCTCGATCAGGATGTCGTTCGCTTCGTCGGGATAACGGCAGCAGACGTCGAACGAATTATTCATCGCGGCGTGCGCCTGCGATGACGGTCCGTACGGATTTTCGTTCGCGCTGAGGCGCACGACAACCGAGCCGGTTGGGGCGGTTTTAGCCGA
>QHRF01000144.1 GCA_003220055.1 Verrucomicrobiota bacterium
TTTGCCGGCGCGATCCATCAGTCCATCAACACTTGTAAGCATAATGAGCAATTCGGCTTCCACCAGCACCGCGACCTCGGCAGAGAGGCGGTCGTTGTCTCCGAAGCGCAGCTCCTCCACCGCCACCGAATCGTTTTCATTAATGACCGGCACGACATCCTTGCATTCGAGCAGACGCTCTAGTGTATTCTTCGCGTTTTGGTGGCGGGTACGACTGTCGAGATCGCCATGCGTGAGCAAAAGCTGCGCAACGTTAAGCTGATGTTTTGCGAACATCGAGGCATAGAGATGCATCATCTTTGATTGACCCACCGCAGCGCATGCCTGTCCCGTCGTCAAGTCGTGTGGACGCTCCTTCAGCCCGACTACGCGCATTCCGGCGGCGACCGCACCGCTGGAGACGATGATGCACTTGCATCCGCCACGAACGAGTTGCGCTACCTCGGCGGTGAGACGCGCAAACTGTTTTGCGTCGAGGGCGTTGGCGCGCGGCTGAGTGAGAATGCCGGAGCCGAACTTGAGGAGAATGCGCCTGGGTTTTCTGGACATGCGGAGCTGCTAAGCAAGCCGGAAAACGAAAGCGCGCAAAAGCAATTTTCGCCGATGATGGCCGCCTTTCCAAGACTTGCACTCAAAGGCACGATGGTGGTGCTGGGCGCCTAGTAATATTGGCGTCAGCCCAATGGAGCTCATTATGGGAGGGCGCCGCCTGAGAACCCGGCGCGTCTGCTTGACGCTCCGCCGCTTCTCTGTAGGGAGAATTTAACGCGATGGACTTTGCCTGGTCGGACCAACAACGAGAGCTGCTGGACGCGGTCGGCCGTTTCGCCAGCCAGCAACTTAACTACAACATGATTGAGAACGACCGGGACGGCGTTTTCAACCACGACGCTTGGAAAAAGTGTGGCGCGTTCGGCATCCAGGGTCTGCTCGTCCCCGCCGAGTACGGCGGGCTCGGCATGGATCCACTCACGACGGTGGCCGCCCTGGAACGCCTCGGGTACGGCTGTAAGGACAACGGGCTAGTCTTCTCCATTAACGCGCACATGTGGACGGCAATCACCCCACTCGTCTATAGCGGCTCCAAGGCGCAAAAGAAGAAGTACCTCCCTGGCCTTTGTGACGGCACACTCATCGGCGGCAACGCTATGAGCGAACCGAATAGCGGCTCTGACGCATTCAGTCTTGCCACCACGGCTATCAAGCAAGGCTCCAAGTACGTCCTTAACGGGAGCAAGATCTTCGTGTCCAACGGTCCCGTCGCCGACCTGCTCGTCGTGTTTGCCACGGTGGACAAAGCGCGCGGACCGAACGGAATCAGCGCGTTTCTTGTCGAGAAAGATTCGCCGGGAATGAATGTCGCGCGCAAGCTCGAAAAAATGGGATTGCGCACGTCGCCGATGGCCGAAATTTTCTTCGAAAACTGCGAGGTACCAGAAGAAAACCTTCTTGGTAAGGAAGGCAGTGGCACTTCTCAGTTCACTTGGGCGATGACCTGGGAACGCGGCTGCATTCTGGCCAGCGCGGTTGGGTCGATGCAACGGTTGCTGGAGAGGTGCATTCGTTACGCGAAGGAGCGCAAACAATTCGGCCAGCCGATCGGCAAGTTCCAGTTAGTAGCCAGCAAAATAGTCGACATGAAACTGCGCGTCGAGAGCGCCCGGCACATGCTCTACCATTGTGCGTATTTGCGCGGCCAAGGCAAGAGCGCATACCTGGAGGCAGCGATGACCAAGCTGCACATTAGCGACTGCTGGATTAAATCCTGTGAGGACGCGATCCAGATACATGGCGGCTATGGGTACATGACCGAGTACGAGCTCGAGCGCGAATTGCGTGATGCGATCGGCAGCAAGCTCTATTCGGGTACGAGTGAAATGCAGCGCAATATCATCGCCTCGCTGCTGCTGGCGCAGCGGCTTCGACGGCCAAATCGGTAATCAATCCGTTCGACGAAATCGCCATCGAGGAAGCGCTACGCATTCGCGAACGCGGCGATGCCGCGGAGATTGTGGGTGTCACGATCGGACCGCCGGCGGTCGACGAACAAATCCGCGCCGCGTTAGCGATGGGCATCGATCGCGCTATTCGCGTCGACGATTCGCGCGCGCGCTAGATCCGTACGCCGTAGCGCGTATTCTCCGTGCGGTGGTCGAGAAGGAAATGCCGCACATTGTCATCATGGGGGAGCAAGCCATGGACGACGATTCGAACCAGGTTGGGCAAATGCTGGCCGCTTTGTTGCGTTGGCCACAGGCAACGTTCGTCTCGAAGATCGAGTTCCTAGACAAGGAGACGCGCGCTCGCTGTACGCGTGAGACTGATAGCGGTCTCGAGGTCGTCGCAATAGAGCTGCCTGCGATAATCACTACCGATCTTCGCCTCAACGAACCCCGTTACGTGTCGCTGCCCGGCTTGATGAAAGCGCGCCGCAGACCAATTGAGATCCTAACCTGCGATCAACTAAGAGTGGCGGTGCGGCCTCTTACCACCGTGCTCTCCATAGCAAGTCCGCCTAAACGCGCCGCTGGCACACGCGTCGACTCAGTCGAAGAATTAATCGCGAGGTTGAGGCAGGAGGCCAAGGTGCTTTGATAGTGCGGTGAATGCCCGTTAAACAGCGCGCCACCACGCATGATAGAAACCCTTGTACTAATTGAACACGATCGCCAATGCGTGAAGCGCCCATCGTTACACGGGATCACGCTTGCGCGACAACTTGGCGGTACGTACGCGCTACTCGTTCTTGGTCGAGGATTAGACGAGATCGCCGCGTCTTTGGTTTTTACGGAGCGTCCGCTGTGCTTGTGGCCGACAATCCCGCCTTAGCGGAACCATTGGCAGACCGTTACGCGGCAGTAATTGCGCAAGCGGCACAAAAACATAACTCAAGGACGGTCCTCGGTATTTCATCGACGTTTGGCAAGGACGTCCTCCCGCGCGCCGCGGCGCTACTTGACGTGCCGATGGTGAGCGACGTCCTCGCAATCGAAGAAAAGAACGGCTCGAATTCGTACCGACGGCCTGTCAACGCGGGCACCATGTTGGCGACGGTAAAACTTGAGAGCGACCGCCGTGTGCTGACGGCGCGTGCAACTGCGTTCGAGGCGCCTGCGGCAGACGCTGGGGCTTCTCCCATCGAGCGATTCGAATTTGACGCAGCCTCGCTTCCGAACGGGATGGAATTCATCTCCAGTGAAGAACGGATATCCGGCCGGCCTGACTTGACCGAAGCCGCTGTCGTCGTATGCGGTGGCCGGCCGCTGAGGGACAAGGAAACGTTCGAACGACTGGTTGGCGGATTGG
>QHRF01000090.1 GCA_003220055.1 Verrucomicrobiota bacterium
CCGAACCGAAGATGGTGCCGGTGCCTTCAAGCGTGCTGCCGCTGTTGTTTACCGTGACCGCGCTGCCGGAAGCAAGTGAACCGGTTACACTCAATGTTCCAGCGTTGACGGTCGTTGCGCCGGTGTAAGTGTTGACGCCGGAAAGTGTCCAGGTGCCTGAACCACTCTTAGTGAGCGAGCCGGTGGTTGTACCGATAATACTGGAGACACTGCCACTGCCCGAGCCAGTGAGAGTAAGTCCAAACGTCGCTCCGGTGATTGTTCCGGTGTTGGTTAAATTCAGCGTGCCGCTGTCGGAAGAGATCGTGGTCGCGGCGCCGAGAGTGAGGAGGCCGGCGTAATTGTTGGTTCCGCTCACATTTACTAACGCGCCGTTTTGGCCGCTCGCGCCTGTCCCGCTGATGGTAAGCGCTTCGCTCAAAGTCGTGATCCCGCCTTGCAACTGTAAGGTTGCGCCGCTAGCGACAGTTGTGCCGGCAGCAGTCGTGCCGAGCGCGCTCGCATTTTGAATATTCAAGGTCCCAGCATTGACGCTGGTCGCGCCGGTGTAAGTATTCGCACCGGTGAGTGTAAGCGTACCGGTGCCGGCCTTGGTCAGGCCAAAACCGCTGCCACTGATCACGCCGCCGACAGTCAAGGTGTTAGCGCTCACGGTGACGGTTCGGGTGGCGTTCAGAGTCACCGCGCCGGTGCCGAGATTTAGGCTTTGCGTACCGGTGAATGTGAAATCGCCATTCCAGGCCTGGGCGTTGTTGTTGCTGAGCGTGATCGAAGCTCCAGTGGTGTTGTCGATGGTGCCGCCATTGATGGTGAACGTTCCCGTCCCGAGCGCAGTAGCGTTATTGATTCTCAAGGTCGTGCCGCTGGCCAGTGTCGTTCCACCATTGTAGGTGTTAGCGCCTGCGAGCGTGATAATTCCGGCACCAGCCAGACTGAGCGTCACGCTGTTCGTGCTGGATATAATACCGTTAACTACGAGCGTGCCGCCGTTCGCTTGAGTAAAGGTCTGCGTCTGACCGGCGGCCGCACCGAGAACGATGGGAGCGTCGATCGTGTTGGTGCCGCTTGTGTTGGCCGCGTTAATCGCGCCCCCCGCTCCGGTGCCGGTATTGGTCAGCGTAAGTTTGATGCTCGTGCTCGAACTGGTGATATCGTATCCCGACGACGTGGTCGCCGAGAAGTTCAGCTCCTTGATTGTAAGAGACGCGCTTAAGTTAGGTTGCGTGATCGCGGCAGAACTGAAAACGGCGACGTCGGCGGCGCCGGGAGCAGTCCCGCCCCAACTCGCGCCAGCATTGAAATCGGTGCCGGTGTTGCTCCAAGTTCTGTTGGCAGCATGAGCCGATCGCTCCGGTAAAAAAAACGCAAGCACAAGAACGAAAATGGCGCTCGCCGCTGGCACGATAGAGCGCCACCGCGAGCGCCAGCGCATGGATAGGCTGGGCACTCCGACTCAAATAGCCACTCCCGTGCCACTTATCGTCTACAGCGCCAGCAATTTCGCGGGCGCGAAGAAGTTTAGGCTGAAAATCGAGGTCCGCGCCAGCAACGGCCAACAGACGTCCGACTCCTTCCGTTCGCTCCGCTCCATTGTATCTCGGTTGCTCCCGCAACGCTCGACCGCTGCCCTCGCGGCTTTGCCGGCCATGTCGCTCGTCCCACTCGCTCCATTCGAATTTCTAATTTCTACTTTGTAATTTCTACTTAGAGTTTGCCGCGTATGCCTTACAAAGATGTCGCTCCGCCGAATGGCGAAAAAATTACCAGGACCGACCGGCTGAATGTGCCGGACCGGCCGATCATTCCATTTATCCGCGGTGACGGGACCGGGCCAGATATTTGGGCGGCGAGCGAGCGCGTTTTCGATGCCGCGGTGAAGAAAGCGTTTGGCGGCAAAAAGAAAATCGCCTGGTTTGAAGTGTTCGCGGGCCAAGCGGCCAAGGACAAATTCGATTCGTGGTTGCCGGACGACACGGTGGAAGCGTTTCGCGAATATTTGGTCGGTATTAAAGGTCCGCTGACAACGCCAGTGGGCGGTGGAATTCGGTCGCTCAATGTCGCGCTCCGACAGCTGCTCGATCTTTTTGTTTGTCTGCGCCCCGTCCAATATTTCAAAGGTGTCCCCTCGCCCGTGAAGCATCCGGAGAAAGTAAACATGGTAATTTTCCGCGAAAACACGGAAGACATTTACGCCGGGATCGAGTACGCCGCCGGGACGCCGGAGTCGCAAAAGATCCTCGATTTCTTTCAAAAGGAATTTCCAAAAGAATTCGACAAGATCCGATTCGGCACACGCGAGAAAGCGGCCGAGTTTTGGAAAAAAGTCGGCGCGCCGGAAAAAAACGATGTGATGGTCGGCCTCGGTCTGAAACCGGTGAGTCGCTCCGGCAGTGTGCGGTTAATTCACAGCGCGATCGGTTACGCGGTCCTGAATCAGCGCAAGAGCGTGACGCTCGTGCACAAGGGCAACATCATGAAGTTCACCGAAGGCGCGTTTCGCGATTGGGGTTACGACGTCGCGAAAAATTATTTCGGCGCGGAAGAGATCGACGGCGGACCATGGTGCAAAATTCCAATGAGCAAACCGGGCGGCGGTATTGTGATCAAGGACGCGATCGCGGACATCACGTTGCAACAAGTACTGACGCGTCCGGAAGATTTCGACGTGATCGCGACACTGAATCTGAATGGCGATTACCTGAGTGACGCGCTCGCCGCGCAAGTGGGCGGAATCGGGATCGCGCCCGGCGGCAACATTAATTACATCACCGGTCACGCCGTTTTCGAAGCGACTCACGGCACCGCGCCGAAATACGCGAACCAAGACAAAGTGAATCCGGGTTCGGTGATTCTTTCCGGCGAAATGATGTTCCGTTACATGGGCTGGACGGAAGCGGCCGAGCTCATTCTGAAAGGATTGAAGGGCGCGATCGCGAGCAAGCGCGTGACCTACGATTTCGCGCGTTTAATGGACGGCGCGACCGAGATCAAATGTTCGCAGTTCGGTGACAACGTAATCGAGCACATGTGATGGAAATGACGAAACCCGAATGACGAAGCACGAAGGAAAAATCGAAACCCGAGGGCGGAAGAGATATCCATCATGCAGGTCATGTTTTCGGCTTTGTCATTCCTTCGCCATTGGTCATTAGTGCTTCGTCATTTATAAATCTATGCGCACATTTTTCGCCTCGTTCTTGATTTTCCTCGCAGCGATCGGCGCTCTCTCCGCTCAAAAGCGGAACATCACCGAAAAAGATCTCTGGGATTTTGTCTGGATCGGCGACCCCCAAATTTCGCCGGACGGATCGCGGGTCGCGTTTGTGCGCGCAACGGTGAACGAGAAGAAGGAAGGTTACAACACTTCGATCTGGTCCGTGCCGGTGAGCGGGAGTGAAGGACCGCATCAATTGACCAAGGGCGATCACGATTCGACGCCGCGTTGGTCGCCGGATGGAAAATTTTTGCTCTTCGTTCGGGCGACCGAGAAAGATGGCAAACCCGACCCGCCGCAATTGTCGATCTTGCCCATGGCCGGCGGCGATTCGTTCTCGTTCACCGAGCTTCCAAAAGGCGCGAGCAATCCAGTTTGGTCGCCAGACGCAAAGACAATCGCGTTCACCAGCGAGACCAACGCCGAAGACCTGGCAAAACAAGAAAAGAAAAAGAAGAAGGAAGAGGAACTAAAGAAAGCAGTCAGCGAAACTTCGCCAAGCCTTCCGCCCGCGCCGTCCAAAACTCCGGGTGAGAAAGAGGCAGCGACCAAGAGTGCGTCCGAGCAAGCTGCAAAGAAAGCGGAAACGGAATCAGAACACGAGAGCGACGTCCGCGTGATCACGCGCGCGGTCTATCGCGAAGACAACGAAGGCTATGCCGATCCAAAACATCCGGCGCACATCTGGACAATCCAGGCGCCGCGGAATGCGGACGAAAAAGTGCAGCCGAAGCAACTGACATTCGGCCGCTTCGATGAAGGCAACATCGTTTGGTCGAAAGATGGTGCACAGATCTATTTTGTTTCGCTGCACCTGGACGAGCCGTATTACGAACAGCCAAAGAGCGAGCTTTATTCGATCAGCCTCAACGGCGGCACCGCGACCAAAGTTAACACGATCGACATGGACGTGGGCGGTCTCTCGCTGAGTCCGGATGGCAAACAATTCGCCTTCGTCGCCTCAGTCACGCAACCAGTAAATTCCTATACGCAGCCAGATTTGTGGGTGCTCGATCTTACGCCGAACGCGAAGCCGCGAAACTTGACCGACAAGTTCGATTTCGACATCGGCGATGGGCCGTTCGGAGATAATGCGCCGCCGCGCGCTGGCGGACGAAGCATTCCGATTTGGACACCGGATGGGCGTAGTCTGGTGGAAGTTTACGGCAAGGAAGGCAAAGCGATCCTGGCATTGTTCGATGCGACAACCGGCGCCGCCAGCGATCTGGTAAGTGGCAATCAGGCAATCTCCCGATTCCGCGCGCCAAATGACGGCTCGAAGATCGTCTACACCGTCTCTACGCCAACACGCGTCGGTGATCTGTTCTTGTTAGATCGACAATCAGCCAATGCCCAGCCGCGACAGCTGACCGACGTCAACAAGGAACTTTTCTCGAAACTCAATCTGACCGAACCCGAAGAAATTTCCTACAAGAGTTTCGATGGAAAAACAATTCAGGCGTGGATCCAGAAGCCTCCAGATTTTAGTCCGGCAAAAAAATATCCGCTCATTCTTAATATTCATGGCGGACCGCACGCGGCTTACGGCTACATTTTCGAGCACGAATTCCAATGGATGGCGGCGAAGGGTTACGTAGTGCTCTTCCCAAATCCGCGCGGCAGCACAACCTACGGCCAGGATTTCGGCAACGTGATTCAGTACCATTATCCCGGCGATGATTTTAAAGATTTGATGGCCGGCGTCGATGAAGTGATCAAGCGCGGTTACATCGACGACAAAAAACTCGGCGTCACTGGCGGCAGCGGTGGCGGGTTGCTGACGAACTGGGTGGTCGGACATACCACTCGCTTCGCGGCGGCAGTAGCGCAGCGCGACATCGCGAGCTGGGCGCATTGGTGGTACACAGCGGACTTCACCTTGTTTCAGCCGGCCTGGTTCAAAGGGCCGCCGTTCGATCAGGAAGAGGATTTCAAAGAGCGCTCGCCAATCACTTATATCAAGGATGTGAAGACGCCGATGATGTTTATTTTGGGTGAGGCCGATTACAGAACGCCGCCGGGCGCGGGCGGCGAGGAAATGTTCCGCGCGCTCAAGTTCCGGAAAATCCCGACGGTGATGGTGCGGTTCCCGAACGAGTCGCACGAGCTCTCGCGCTCCGGTCAGCCGTGGCATCGGGTCGAGCGTTTGCAAAATATTGTCGGTTGGTTTGACCACTGGCTCCTCGGCACGCCCAAACCGGAATACGAGGTGGCCCCGAGAGATGAAGTGCCAATCAAGCGGGAAAGCACCGAAGAAAAACCAGCCAAACCGCCGAGATAAATCGAGGTAGGGGCGATTGACCTCAATCGGTCCGAGCGGGACTGGCATTTGCGGGCGGTTCGGTGAACCGCCCCTACCTGAAATTTTTGGGACGACATCCGCCGACGCCAAGGCTTTGGCGTGACAGGCAGAGGTCGTCGATCCATTATTCTTCGATATGGCTTCTTCGTCGCTTTGGCAGCGGTTTCAGCAATATTTTCTCCGTTACGACGATCTCGGTTTCTCGATCGACATCAGCCGGATGAAATTTCCGGACGGCTTCTTCGACCAGATGCGGCCGAAGATTGAGAAAGCGTTTTCGGCGATGCGCGACCTGGAAGCAGGCGGAATTGCCAATCCCGACGAAAAACGAATGGTTGGTCATTACTGGCTACGCAAACCCGCGCTGGCGCCAAATCCGGAGTTGCGCTCCGAGATTGAAAAGACAAATGCGCAGCTCAAGAACTTTGCTGCCGACGTCCATAGCGGGAAAATCAAAAACGCGCGCGGCGAAAAATTTCAACACGTGCTTTCAATCGGGATTGGGGGATCGGCGCTCGGACCGCAATTCATCGCCGAAGCGCTTGGGACAGCGAAGGACCCGATGGACATTTATTTCTTCGATAACACGGATCCAAATGGATTCGATCGCGTGTTGGACAAGATCGACAATGAACTCGCGCGAACAATTGTCGTGGCGATTTCGAAGTCAGGCGGAACAAAAGAAACGCGCAACGGAATGCTGGAGGCGGAAGCGCGCTTCAAGGCGGCCGGCTTGGATTTTGCGAAACATGCCGTTGCCATCACCGGCGTTGGAAGTGATCTCGACAAGCATGCGGAGAAAAGCGGTTGGCTGGCGCGTTTCCCGATGTGGGATTGGGTTGGTGGGCGAACCTCCGTCATGAGCGCGGTCGGACTGGTGCCGATGGCGTTGGAAGGTTTCGACATCGACAATTTCCTGACCGGCGCGGCGGCGATGGACGAGCGAACGCGGGCCAATGATTTTCGGCAGAATGCCGCGATGCTGCTCGCGTTGATGTGGTTTTACGCCGGCAACGGTCGCGGCGAAAAAGACATGGTGGTGTTGCCTTACAAGGATCGGCTGCTGCTCTTCAGCCGCTATCTCCAACAGCTGGTGATGGAGTCGTTAGGCAAAGAGAAAGATCTCGACGGCAAGACTGTGAATCAAGGCATCGCCGTTTACGGAAACAAAGGATCCACCGATCAGCACGCTTATGTGCAGCAATTGCGCGATGGCGTTCTGAATTTCTTTGTCACGTTCATTGAAGTGGCGAAAGATCGCGATCGTGCGGCTTTCGAAGTGGAGAACGGTGTTACCAGCGGCGATTATCTGCATGGTTTTCTGCGGGGAACGCGCGCAGCGCTTTATGAAAAGGAACGTGAATCGATCACGGTGAGCATTGCGGAAGCGAACGCATTCAACATCGGCGCGTTGATCGCGCTCTACGAACGCGCGGTCGGTTTCTACGGCACGCTGGTTAACGTCAACGCCTACCATCAACCGGGAGTGGAAGCGGGAAAGAAGGCAGCAACGCGGTTGCTCCAGTTGCAACACGATGTCCGGGAAAAACTTTCGGGTGGAACGGGAAAGACCGCGGAGGAAATTGCGCGCGCGATCGACGCCGACCCGGAGGATGTTTTTCACGTGCTGCAACATTTTGCGAGCAACGATTCGCGTGTCCAGACTGCGAAGGGTGACGAGCCGTCGGACGACAAGTTTTCGCTCAAGGAATAGCATGTGCTCGATCTGGCGCTGAGTATGAGTTCTTCCAAACAGCCGCCAGACAAGTCGCCAAGTGTGGCGTGGCCGGACATGGTCAAATTTGTCCGGCAACTGAGTCACGACATTCGAAACAACCTGAACGCGATCGAATTGCAATCGGCTTATCTGGCGGAGCTGGCCGAAGAAGGGGAAATCAAAGGCGAGATTCAGCGGTTGCGCGAGATGACTTCACAAATCGGAACCAGTCTGCAGCGGCTGACTGCCGGGCTGAGCCAGGCCAATCCCAATCTGATTCCGTATCCAGCGGCGGATTTCGTCGAGGATTTAAAAGAAAAACTGACGAAGGAGTTCCCGGATAACGCTGGCAAGGTGATCTGGGACGTGCAATTGAAAGATGCGACGTTACAAATCGATCCGGAGCTGGCTCAACAAGCTTTTCTCGAGATTTTCGGCAACGCTTTTCAACACGAGCGCAACCTTAAAGCGATCACGGCGAGAGCGTACATCGCCAATAACCGTTTCGTTTTCGAGCTGCAGGAACCGAAAGCGCGCTTCGAATTATCGACTGAAAACTGGGGACGCGAACCGCTGCGGAACGTAAGCCAGGGACATTACGGGCTCGGTCTCAACCGCGCCCGATCGGTTGCGGAAGCGCATAGTGGCGATTTCCAAGCTGAGTACGATCAAAAAAAATCGACGCTCATCACCACCGTGCGACTGCCATCTTTCGCTGCGGAACGATCTTGAGCGCGATGAAAGAAAACCGCCGCATTCTGATTATCGATGACGAGCGGCCGATCCTGCTCACCCTCGAAGCCTTGCTCAACCGCCACGGATTTCAGACCGAAACCGCCGCCACGGCCGCGGCCGGATTGAAAGCGTTGAAAAATAAACCGGCGGCTCTTGTTCTACTCGATCTGCAACTGCCGGACGCGGAAGGATTGCAAATGCTCGACCAGATCAAAACCGAGCGGCCGGAAACACAGGTCATCATTTTGACCGCGCACGACACCCTCAATAACGCGATCGAATCGATCAAGCGCGGCGCGTTTCATTTCATCAGCAAACCATACGCGCCGGAGGAATTGCTTAGCCTGATGGAGAAAGCACTGGAGAAGCAATCGCTTCTTCGCGAAACGCAACAGCTTCGCGAGAAAACGGTAGAACTCGAAAAACGCCTGGAAATCGCGGAGACGCGATTGACGCCAGTGTTCAAAAGCAAATCGATGCAGGAAATCGAGGAGCTGATCAATGCGATGGCGCCGTCGGAAGCCAATGTGCTGATCACCGGCGAAAGCGGCGTCGGCAAAGAAGTGATCGCGAACTTGATTCATCATCGCAGCCGTCGCTCGGAACGGCCGATGGTGAAACTCAATTGCGCGGCGTTTCCGCAAACAATGATCGAGGGCGAGTTGTTCGGATACGTCAAAGGCGCGTTTACCGGAGCGATGAACGATTTTCCGGGAATGATCGCGGAAGCGAATGAAAGCACGCTGTTTCTGGATGAGATCTCGGACATGCCGGCTGATTTGCAGACGCGATTCTTGCGGGTGCTCCAGGAGCGCGAATATCGGCCGCTCGGGAGCACACGCACACTGAAGGCGAATTTTCGCTTGATTGCGGCAACGAATCGGCCAATTGCGCAGGCGCTCACCGAGAACCGCTTACGCTCGGATTTGTATTACCGCCTTAACACTTTCCAAATTGAAGTTCCGCCGTTACGCGAACGGAAGCAGGACATTCCTCCTTTGGTGACCTTCTTTGTGAAACAATTCGCGCAGCAGCTTGGCAAATCTGAGCCTGAGATTTCACCCGAAGCATTCCAAAAGTTGCTCGATTACTCGTGGCCCGGGAACGTGCGCGAATTACAAAACGCGATGGAATACGCCGTAGTTCTGGCGCGGCAAAATATGGTAGGAGTGAAGGAATTGCCGGGCGAATTGCAGTTGCCGGCGGCATTGCAGCAAATTGAGCGCAGCGTCGTCCCCCAAGGCGTACAAAGTCTCGACGACATGGAGCGGGTAACGATCTTGCAGGCGTTGGCCCACTGTCACGGAAACAAGAAGAAAGCGGCCGAGCTGCTCGGTATTCAGCGGCCGACGCTTTATAACAAGCTTAAGCGTTACGCCATCGAGCTTTAATCGCAGTTTGGATTTTCGATTTTCGATTTTAGATTGAGCGGCGGCGGGACTGAGCAATCTAAGATCGACAATGGCGACCTCGCGACATCTTGAGAAAGTCCTGGCCCACGCTGAAGACCAGCTCGCGGTCACCGGAAAACAGCGGCCAACCGAAGTCCTTTCGAACTACAAAAAGTTTCTCAAGCTGGAAGAGCACCGGCTCCGCCTGAAACATCAGGCCGGCGGTGGCGGCCGCGAAATTTGCGCCCGCCGCGGCGAATTGGTCGATGTAATCTTGCGACATGTTTTTACGGCCGCGGCCAGCGCAGTCGGGCAGCCAAAGACCTCTTTGGCACTGACCGCACTGGGCGGATACGGCCGAGGCGAACTGAATCCGTTTAGCGATGTCGATGTCATGCTGCTGCACAGAGACGGCGCGGGCAAAATCTCTCCTTACGTGGAAGAGATGGCGGAGCAGATTCTGTATTTGCTCTGGGACATCGGCTTCAAAGTCGGTCATTCCACGCGTTCGATAAAAGAGGCATTGGCGCAGGCGAATCGCGACATGCTCACGAAGACGGCAATGCTCGAATCGCGGTTCCTGGCCGGAGATCGCACCCTGGCGCACGAGTTTCGCGATCAATTTCGCGCCAAATGCGTCGCCGGCTCGGAGCGCGAATATGTCGAGATGCGAATGCGCGATCAGGAGACGCGTCACCGCAAATTCGGCGACAGCGTTTATATGCAGGAACCAAATCTCAAAAACGGATGCGGCGGTCTGCGCGATTACCAAAATTTGCTCTGGATGTCTTATTTCAAAGAAGGTGCCCTCACCACGACGCACTTGGTCGGGAGAGATTGGTTGAGCGAATCGGACCAGCGCCGAATCGAAATGGCCTACGATTTTCTCCTCCGATTGCGCACCGACCTGCATTATTTCTCCAAGCGCGCGGCGGATGTCCTCCATCTCAATTTGCAGGAGGAGATCGCGCGACGCCTGCGGTATCGGGAAAAGAATGGCCAGCGCGCGAGCGAAGCGTTGATGCGCGATTATTACAAACACACTCGAAATATTTTTCGCGTGACCGAACGCATTACCGAACAGTTTGCCAGCGGTTACGCGACCAGCGGCACCCGCGCGCTTTTTACTTTTTTACCGCTGCGGCGGGGGACCGAAACGAAAGTGGGATCATTCTCCATTCGTCATGGCCAACTTCACCCTGATCGACGAGATCTTTTCAAAACGGATCCATTGGAGATGATGCGAGCGTTTCAGCTGGCGCAGGAGCACAACGTCGATTTTAGCCCCGAGTTAGAGGATCTCACCAGCCGCGCGCTCGGACAAGTCACCCGCACCTATCGCTACGCCAAAGCGCCGCGCGAAATTTTCAAAGAAATCTTGTCCAAGAAAGGCGAGGTCGGCCGCACGCTCCGTCTCATGCACCGGGTCGATTATCTTGGCCGTTATATTCCGGAGTTTGGCCAGCTGACCTGTCTGGTGCAGCATGAATTTTTTCACCGTTACACCGCGGACGAGCACACCCTTCTTTGCATCGACAAGCTCGACGCATTAGTTCGAACAAACGATTCGAAGTTGCTCGCTTATCGTCATCTCTTCGAAAATTTGGAGGACCCGTTCGTTCTTTACCTCGCTTTACTCTTGCATGACACCGGCCGAGCGGTCGGTGCCCGCCCGCATTCCGAAGCGAGCGCTCTTTTCGCGCAAAGCGTAGCCAAACGTCTTCAGCTCTCGTCCGAGCAAAGGAAAACGCTCATTCTTCTGGTCGATCATCACGTCACGCTCTCCAACACCGCGCAGCAACGAAATCTCGATGATCCGGCGACGATTGCCGAGTTTGCGAATGTTGCTCGGAACCAAAAAAATCTGCACGCGCTGATGTTACTGACGCTGGCCGACGGCCAGGGAACGAGCGGACAAAGTTGGTCGGATTGGAAGGAATCCCTCGTTTGGGAACTTTTTCACGCCACTTCTCAATATCTCGCAGACCAAAAATCTTACCTCGAGCAAACCAAGATTGAGCGGGAGTCCCTGGAAGCAGCGGTATCGGCCAGGCTGCCGCCCGATTTTGCGGAGGAAATCGAAGCACATTTCGAGTTCATGCCGGACAATTACTTCCGCGCGTCTGACGTTCCAGAAATCGTGAACCATCTCCGCTTGTTTCGATCTTTCTTCGAGAACGCGTCGGCCGAAGACGGCCGCGCGCTCGCGCCGGCGACGAGTTGGGAAGCGTTTCCGCAATTCGGTCACAGCACCGCGTCGCTTTGCACATGGCACCGTCGGCACCTTTTGGCCAAAATCGCCGGGTCATTTTCGGTTGTTCCTCTCAATATCCTGAGCGCAGACATTTTTCCGCGCGAAGACCACAGCATTCTCGCCATCTTTCGGGTGTGCGACATGAAAGGACGCGCAGTCACCGAAGGGGGCGATCGCGACCTCGTGGAAAAAACGCTGCGCGACGCGCTCCTGGTTGACGCTTTCGAGTTTGCGCCGTTGCTCGAGCAGGCGCGTCACCAGATTGAACATCGACGACTGCAGGAACTGGAATTTCCCGCGGGAATTGCAATCGATAACCGGGCGCATCCCACTTACACACTGGTCCAGATTGAGGCACCCGATCGCGTTGGCCTCCTTTACGATTTGCTAACCGCGCTTGGACAGGAAGAAGCGAATATCGTTCTCTCGCGCATCAGCACGCAAAAAGGCGCTGCGATCGATACATTTTATATTACCGACAGTGCAGTCCACGCTAAAATTACCGATTCACACCGGATCGCGGCCTTGCAGCGGCGCTTGCGCTCGGCTGTTTTAGGCGGCGCCGCCAAATAATTAACGCGGTGAATGAGCTGGCGCACTTAGGCCGGATGCTTATCGTCCGGCGATTCGAATGAACGCGCTCATCCTCGCCGCCGGATACGCAACACGGCTTTATCCGCTGACGCTGAACAAGGCGAAGCCGTTGTTAGAGGTCGGCGGAAAACCAATCATCGAGTGGCTTTTGGACAATCTCGCGGATGTTCCCGGCCTGGGCACGGTTTACATCGTGACCAACGCCAAGTTCGCCAGCGATTTTCAGAACTGGGCCAATGGCTACCAGGAACAGCATCGTGAGATAATCATCAAGATCATCAACGACGGATCAAAGAGCGACGACGATAAATTAGGCGCGATTGGCGATATCAATCTGGTTTTGATGCGCGAGAATTTGACCGGCGAGGATTTGCTCGTCATTGCCGGGGACAATCTTTTCCAACAACCGCTGAGCGACTTTGTGAATGCGGCCAAGCATTCGGCAGCCACCGTCGCTGTTCACGACGTCGGGAACCTCGAAGCGATGAAAAAATACGGCACCGTGACTGTGGATAAAAATGGTGTGATCACAAATTTCAAAGAGAAGCCGGAGAAACCGAAGAGCACGCTGGCCGCGGTCGCGCTCTATTATTACTCGCGCGATGTGCTGCCGTTATTCACGACTTACCTCGCCGCCGGAAATAATCCCGATCAGCCCGGGTTGTTCTTACAATGGCTCTACACCCGCAAACCGGTCAACACTTTCGAGATCAAAGGGCGTTGGCTCGACATCGGCAGCAAAGAGACGCTCGAAAACGCGGACAAGATCTTTTCAGGTAGGGGCGATTGACTTGCCAGTCCGGCTCGGACTCGCCAGGCGAAGATCAACAGCCACGCGCTCCGGGCGGTTCGGTGAATGGAGCCGGCGGGAGCCGAGCGACATGGACGGGAAAGCCCGCGAGAGTGAGTGAGTGAGCGGGAAGCGAACGAATCAACCGCCCCTACCTATTTCAATCTGCCTTCGTCGAACTCGATCAGATCAAAATAGGTCCGAATATCTTTGCGCCCGCCACCGCCGGATTGTTTTAGAAAATGACTGAACCGGGCTTTTTTGGCGGCAGTATCGGGGTGCCGTGAAATCATCGCCTGGTTCCAGTGCTCGATCTCGTCGCTCGAATGTTTTACGCAGCTCGTTTCGACCCAGTTCAAAATTGCGTCATCGTTCTCTAAACGATGAACTGCCTCTTCGAAGGCATCGCCCTCGATTTTGAGAAAGCTCAGGAGATGCTTGTCGAAGCCGACGGTCTTGTAGTTGTAGCCGTCGAGCAAGCCTTTGCGATGCAGCTTGGCCTTGTCGATCAAACGCGGGAGATGAACGTAGCCGCCGAGTTTTTCGTATGGACTGCGCGGATGCAGTCTTCGCATGGAGGAAAAACTTACGTTGCGTGTAAAGGCTGAGCTGCGCTCAGCGGCACCCCTGACTCAGCCTTTTTTTCGGCCGCTTTCGCTTCCGCCAACAACTCGCCCTGAGTGAGGTTGGCCCGACCGATCACAAGCTGTCCGGAAAACATTCCGCCTTTCTCGATCGCGATTGATTTCGCGGTCACGTTCCCGTCAAGGGCACCGCCTTTGTGAATAGTCACGGCGCCACTGGCCAGGATTTCACCGGACATGCGCCCCTTGATGTCGATGTTCGTCACCCTCACGCGCCGAAAGCATTGGATGTCGGATTTCCGCTCAACAACCATGTGTTGAGCGCCGATGCGGCCGGGAATTTTCCCGACCAGGTTGATCGTCATCGAATCCTCGCACTCAAGATTGCCGCGGAGTTTCCCTTCAACGATCGCCGTGGTACAAATCACGCTGGTGCTGCTGAGATCGCCCTTGGTGGTCAAATGCACGTCGCCGCGAGTGCGAATGGTGCGACTGAAGCTGGTTGTGATTTTGTAATCGCGGAGATCGATGTGCGCGCTGCAACCTGGACAATTGGTCGAGCTCGCGGCATCGCTGACTTCGTGTTTGCGCTTGCATTCGAAACAAGAGACGACGCGATTGTGTTGCCGGCTCCAAATGGCTTCGAATTTGCGATGAAGTGGTACTTCTTCCGGCGCGGATGATTCGTCCTTAAGTTTCGGTCCCAGCTTAGGCGCTGAAGGTGAAAAGGAGCGACCGCACTGCCGGCAGATGGTCGTCTTCGCCGCCACATATTCCATCTGCTTAAAGCCACAGTGCGGGCATTCCACACTGGCCTTGGCAGGCGACGACTTGATCACTAGTTCAGTAGGCGAGGGTCAAAAATTAACCGCGAGCCGCGAAGGCAGGCTTGACTGAATCTTCGTGGCGAACAACTTCTGGCCGGCTGCTGGATGCTGCTTTGACACTCATCCCGCTGGAAACTTCCGATTTCCCGATAAAGGTGGCGCCTTCCTCAATGATGAGGCGGGCGGCTTTCAAATCTCCCTGAAGCGTGCATTTCGATTTCAATTCGCAACGCTCGCTCACGGTAATGTTCCCCTGCACCTTGCCATAAATCGTGATCGACTTTGTTTTGACTTCAGCGCGGATGTCCGCGTTTTCGCCGACCGTCAACGCCCCATCGGAATTAATTTCGCCTTCGACTTTACCATCGATCAAGAGCTCCTTTTGGAACTTGATCGTGCCTTTGATTTCGACGTCGCTGGAGAGGACGTCTTTGCCTGAATGTTCAGCCATAAACTTTTTGTAATCGCTTGTTGATGTTTTCGGTTGGTCGCCGTAGGCGGCTCGGTTGGAATCATCATTCCCCGAACTCAGCGATCCTTCTCCGATCGACGAGATCGTTCTCTGCGGGATGAATTTTTTCAACACGCGTTAGTATTGTAATGGTTATTCACGTTGTCAACGGGTTCGGGAGCGAAAAGCTGACTTTTTTATAATTTATCTGCAAATCGAAACAATTTCGCTGTTCCGTTTTGCCCTGAAAGCACGAGAAACCGCGGCCCCTGGCTTGGGCTCCGGTCAAGAACACGGCACAGGGGCTGGTCTGGAAGCGGAATGCCGAGGAGAAGAGCAGAATTGTGGGCCACCCGCCCCCAGTCATAGCCTAAAACCCATTCCACTCGCCGATTACGGAGGATTTCACGCGCGCCAAGGAAGTCTGTTGCCAGAAAGAAACGCGCGCTGTCGGCCGTTCCAGGCAGAGCTTCATGCGAAACGCCGGCCACGCCGGGTTGACCCGACCAATATGCAATCGATGGCGACAGCCACCACGGCGCGAGAAACGGGTGCGTCTGCTCCGAGCGAATGGCGACCGCCAGTTCTCGCAACTGTTTCGATTCATCTCGACGCTCGATTCGACCCGAAAGCGCGACTTCGTTAGGCCAAAGCCGCGCATCCCAGAATTGAAGCACCGGCAAGATCGACAAAACAAACGCCGACCACACGGCGGCCCGCGATTGGATCGGCGCAAGCAGTCCCGGCAATACGATGAAAAAGATTGCGACGAAAAAGTAACTCCAGCGCGCCTGCCAAATCGTCAGCAGAAATGTCGCGACAAGTAAGAGCGCAATAAAACCTGGCGGCGCGACTCGCTTGCGAAGCGATTGCCAAATCAGAATCGGTGCGACAACGATCATGTAGCCGGCCCAAGCAAACCAGATTCGATCCAGCGGCGAGACATGCCTGAGTTCGCCAATCGTGCGCGACCAATTTTGGAATAACTGATTCGATTGAAGAATCGCGAATGCCGGAACGCGCCGCTCAACGAGCAACGAAATCGAGATGATCGCTCCAAAGACGATCCAACCTGTTCGCCGATGCGAACCAAAAAGAAGATGTCGATCCTTCGTTAGGCCAAAAAGCAAAAGAAGAACGAACAAGACAAGCGGCTCGTAAAACGAAACCCAAAGCGCCATGCTCCACGCAATTCCGCTAACGACGCTCCAATTTCGCGATTGGTCGGTTCGCAGACTCCACTCCGCACAGACGCCAATCGTGACGAGCACGATGAGCAACGATTGATGGTCGGGTCGTCCCAGTTCCGTTCCGTGAACCAGAATAGGACTAATGCCGTAAAGAATCAGCATGACCCAGCGATAACAAAGTTTCGTTCGCCGCGACCACCACCAAAGAAACCAGCCGCCGAGCAACCCAAGAAATGGTGAGACCACAGCGCCGGCGAAATCAATTGGCTGCGCCGTAAACGGTTTGAGCAAGATCGACAATGAGACGATCAAATAATCGAGCGGCGCAGTGGTGTGCGGCGTGGTGCCTTCCGGAAAATTCTCGAAATCGTGGTGGCGAATAATCAGCCCGGGGTGTTCTGCACACATTCGGGCGCGCGTCATCCGGGCGTAACAATCGGCGTCGGTGAAATAAATATTTCCATCGACAAAAACGTCCTGATAATTCGCGCAGCGAGTGGCGAAAATGAGCGCGGTAAGAATTACGATCTCAACAAGGGCGAGGGCAAAAAGCCCAAATCGTTGCACAAGATCGACAATCGCAAATCGGCGATTGAAAATCGAAAATGAAATTTGGGCCCGCCTGGATTCGAACCAGGGACCAAGGGATTATGAGTCCCCTGCTCTACCGCTGAGCTACAGGCCCGTGTGTATTTTGGGAATTAGAACACAATCGACCGCTCGTGACCAACGCGGCAGATGGGCAAATTTTCGGGGCGGACACACGACCAAATAATCGCAGCGGAATCGCGCGTTGTCACCGAATCGTCACGTCGTTTTGACAATTCGTAACCTGACGAAGCAGCGACGGAAATTACGTTCAACGACGAGCGTGATTACAATTAAACGAACCATCTCCAAGGCAAGAGCGACGAAAGAATCAACAAAATAATTTTCAACGTATAAATGTGGCCCCTCATTCCTTGAGCAAGGCGGCTGTTGCGATAGCGATCGCCGGGATTCCACGAATCCGGCGATCCTATAAGACTAAAGTCCAACATGCTGAATTGGCGCACGTCCTCGATCAATCGGTATGAAGATGATGGACTTTTCGGTGTTGGGAACGTTGGTCGTCAATCATGAGCCGCCTCGTCACTGTTCCGCCTTGCCCCAAGGCATTCGAAAAACGGTTAGGCTATTGGTAGTCGGCGTCGTCAGAGAGGCAAAGGCCTGCCAGATAGAAGCTTCCATATGACATCATGTAAACCCGTGAAAGCGGTTCAAAATGTTTACAGTAAAATATTACAATCTGATTGACCTACGAGGGCAATTTGTTGTCTAATGAGTCTGAAAATCATAGTGAATGCCGGACAAGGGGGAGTTCGGGTCATTCGGATGACAGCGAGACATAATGAATGAGTGGTTTTGTCCCAAAAAGTGGGCGACCGACCAAGGGCGGTAGCTTGTCCAGGACGGCCCGCGCACAAGGCTTCCTGCACTATTTTTTTCGACACGAGCCTTCAGTTGGCTCGTCCGGGGAACAAGCTGCAAACGGAGCTATGAATCGTGGTCTCAATGAGACTCAACTCCATGTCGGCGGCAAGTCGGAGCCACGGCGTAATGTTGGCTCGTCCAGAAACGGTGCGGCGTCGCTGAACCACGCTTACCCGGCGTCTCTTCAAAAGATTATCGTGGAACTTGTATCTTCCGATCGTGCCGCGGCGCTTAACTTCGAATCGCGAAGCGACGGGCAGACATTACGTCGGCCGCTTGGCAGCGGGGCGATTGCAGCGGCGATATTTCCTTCCGACGACGCGGCCGAGGTGTCGGCCGCTCGTATGCTGCGCTGGAAACGGATTCTCGATGTGGCCTGTATTGTCCTGAGTTCGCCGTTTTGGCTGCCGGTCATGACGTTGGTGATGGGATTGGTTCGGTTCACTTCACGGGGCCCTATCTTTTATCGTCAGGAACGCGTGGGATATCGACGGAGTCCCTTTATGCTCTTCAAGTTTCGGACCATGTACGTAAACGCCGAGACTCGGAGGCACGAGGAATACTTTGCAGATTTAATGCGGTCGGAATGCCCGATGACCAAGCTCGATGCCGTGGGTGATACTCGCCTCATTCCTGGGGGGCGTTTCCTGCGAGCGAGTGGCTTGGATGAATTGCCGCAAATTTTCAATGTTCTTCGTGGGGAAATGAGTTTAGTCGGCCCCCGGCCGTGCTTGCCCAGGGAATTCGAGCGCTACCAGCCATCGGAGCGGCAGCGAGTAAACGCGTTGCCTGGCCTCACCGGCTACTGGCAAGTCAACGGCAAGAATAACACGACCTTCAAAGAAATGATCGCCATGGATCTATTTTACATTCGGAAGATGTCGATCTGGCTTGATCTGACCATCATGTTCAGGACGATTCCTACTTTGATAAAGGAGGTGCTCAATCGCCCGCGAACCTCTCGGGATCGACCTCCCCCAAACCCCGCTTATTATCCGCGCCGTTTCGACGGAGGGGCGAACGGAATAGCGAACAAAATATGACAAAGCCAGTCTCGGTGGGGGTAGTCGGCTGCGGCTACTGGGGCCCACTCCTAATCCGCAACTTCAGTAATGTCCCCAACTGCAATCTCGTGGCGGTGTGCGATGTCAGCGAAGCGCGTCTGAAGCACATTAGGAAACTTTACCCGGAGGTCACCGCGGTGACAGACTGGGAGCGCTTTCTTACGGACTTCGAGTTAGACGCAATCGTAATTGCTACACCGGTAAAGTTTCATCACCCGCTGGCGCAAAAGAGCCTTCTCGCGGGAAAGCATACATTCATCGAGAAGCCGATGGCGGCGTCCTCAGCCGAGTGCGAGAGTTTAATAGAGATTGCCGAGTCTAAAGGTCTGGTCTTGATGGTGGATCACACCTTTCTCTATTCATCGGCGGTTCGTAAAATCGCCGAACTCGTTCGAGCCGGTGACATTGGTGACATTCGTTACATCAATTCACGGCGCCTTAATTTGGGTCTGTTTCAGAAAGACATCAATGTGACTTGGGACCTTGCCCCGCACGACATTTCCATCATCCTGCATATTCTTGGGGAGCTCCCGATCGCAGTGAATTGCCAGGGCAACGGACACGTCACTCCCGCGGTCGAAGACGTGACCAACATGTCCCTGACATTTCGGCAGGGGCGCTTTGCTACTATTCAGAGCAGCTGGCTTGAACCGAGAAAGGTGCGCGAGATGACCATCGTCGGCAGCCGGCGAATGATTGTCTATGATGATTTGCAGACGCACGAGAAAATCAAAGTTTACGATGTTCGGGTGGAACGACCTCCCCACTACGACACGTTTGCGGAATTTCAGTACTCATATCATTACGGGGACAGTTACATTCCTCACCTTAATCAAGAGGAACCGCTGAAGGAGGTTTGCCGGCATTTTATTGATTGCATCAAGACTAGCACGCAGCCGGCGAGCGGTGGTCAGGAAGGATTGGAACTCGTCCGGATCCTCGAAGCGGCATCCGCCTCACTTAAGGCGAAGGGCGCGGCTGTGATTCTGTCGCAATCTGCTAACGGCAGTTGCGAACCGGCGGAGGCTCTGAGAGTGGTCCCGCCGCTAGAAGCCGCGGGTAGCTGAGTCGCAAACTGTTGCATGGAACAGCCGTTGGTTCCGGAGCGACGTTTCTGGATGGGATAACGGTAGGAGAAGGCGCAACTGTCGCGCCGGAACCACAGTTATAATAGAGGTGTCCCAAAATACGACCGTGGTGGGGAACGTTGCCACGATCCTAGCGCCTGCGAAACCCAATGCATATTAGAGTACCATTTCTCGACCTTAACGCTCACCACGCGCCTCTTCGGTCTGAGCTTGACCGCGCGATCCGCGAGGTGATTGACAGCGGCGCCTTTGCCGGCGGACCGTTCGTCGAAAAGTTCGAGGCGGATTTTGCGTCTTATTGTGGATGCCGGTACGCTATCGGCGTCGGCAGTGGGACAGAAGCGCTTTGGCTCTCTCTTTTGGCGTGCGGCGTTGGGGCGGGCGACGAAGTAATCACCGTTTCCAATACATTTATGGCCACTGCCGAGGCCATTACTTACAGTGGAGCTCGGCCGGTGTTTGTCGATGTTAACGAGGCCACCTACACGATGGACCCGGCCGGGCTTGAAGAGGCGCTTAGCCCTCGCACCAAGGCCATCATTCCAGTGCATTTGTTCGGCCAGCCGGCCGACATGGATCCAATTCTTGAGTTCGCGCGGAACCATAATCTCTTCGTCATCGAGGACGCGGCCCAAGCCCACGGAAGCAAATACGGGGGGAGAAGTGCCGGCACACTTGGTGATGCCGGATGTTTTAGCTTTTACCCGAGCAAGAACCTTGGCGCGTTTGGTGAAGCGGGCGCGATTGTGACCAACAACCCAAGACTGCAAGAAAAGCTGCGCGTCCTTCGAGATCACGGGCAGGTTCGCAAGTACCACCATAGCATGGTGGGTTGGAACTGCCGGATGGATGGCATCCAGGCTGCCGTCCTCAGCGTCAAACTTCGACACTTGGAAAGCGGAAATTCGCGGCGGCGTGCCCACGCGCTGCAATATAACCAAGCACTCGAGGAGATTGAGGAAATCGTAACGCCGTCCGAGGCCCTTTATTCCCGGCACGTTTATCACGTTTATGCGATCCGGGTCGAGGAAAGGGATGAGATTATTTCGTTTCTCAACGAAAGGGGAATTCAATGCGGGGTGCATTATCCAGTCCCGATCCATCTACAAACGGCTTACCAGGCTCTGGGCTATAAAACGGGAAGTCTCCCGGTTTCGGAACGCATCGCTTCGGAATTGATCTCACTTCCGATGTTTCCGGAATTAACTGAGGCGCAAATCGCAGCCGTGGCGCTGGGCCTCCGCGGGGCGACCACCGCTGGGGTAATGGCCTGAGAATTGTGAATCAGCCTGGAGTTTTGGGAGAGATCGTTCCCTTCGGCACGTCCAACAGAATGAAAAGCCACGTCGAATTCATCGAGACTAAAGATTTAGGCGAATTTGGGATGAATAACCGACATCTTGCCTCGAGCATTGACTTAAGAATACTCAATCCGCTCCACGATGCCGATTGGGACCGACTGGTCGTTTCGCATCCTGACGGCAATTTCTTTCACAGCGCCGTTTGGGCGAAAGTGCTTGTTCAGACCTATGGTCACAAACCTTTCTATCTCGCTTTCTTCCGGCAATGCCAACCGGTGGCCCTGGTGCCGATCATGGAAATCAAGAGCCCCTTTACCGGCCGGAGGGGCATTTGTCTTCCCTTTAGCGATTTCTGCTGTCCGCTTATTTTTGCCGAAGGTGAGTCGGGGAAGGTTTTAAGCAGGATGTCGGAACTGGCCCGCGAACGAAACTGGAGATACGTTGAAATCCGGGGAGGCCGCGGGATGCTGCCAGCGTCAGCGCCATCCGCCAGGCAATTCTATGGTCACAAAGTTCGCTTGTCTGAGGAGAGCGAGGAGTTGTTACTTCGATTCGCGAGTCCGGTGCGCCGCGCAATTCGGAAAGCCCAGAAAAGCGACTTGAATGTTCAGGTGTCCACAACGCGCGAGGCGGTTCTGCAATTCTACCGTCTTCACGTCAGAACACGGCGGCGACATGGCATCCCTCCGCAGCCCTGGTCGTTCTTTCTTAATATATATAGAGAAGCCATCAAAGGCGGTCATGGCTTTGTCGTTCTTGCCGGAAGTAGCGCAAAGTTCATTGCCGCTGCGGTTTTCCTCCAGTTCGGCAAAAATGCCGTCTACAAGTTCGGTGCCTCTGACACGTCCTACCAGGAATTTCGTGGGAACAACTTGGTGATGTGGGAAGCGATCCGATTTTTGATGCAGCGTGGTTGTCAGTTGCTCCACTTCGGCAGAACCGACATCGAGAACGAGGGATTACGACGATTTAAGATGGGATGGGGCACCGAGGAAGAGCTGATCGAATATTTTAAGTTTGATATCGAGGAGAAGGCATGGGACAGTAGTGGGCGCGACGGGTCGGGATTCCACAACAAGATTTTTCGGAGGTTGCCTTTAGTGCTCAATCGGTTTGCTGGTTCCGTGATCTATCCCCACCTGGATTAGAAGAGTAACCTCCTGACATGACACAACCCTTGCCAGAGACCCTGGTCGCTCACCGGATCCCCCGTCCCAGAGAGCCGAGGCCCGAGTTGCAACATTCCAGCTTGAACATTATCGACATTTTGTCTGCCCTGTTCAAGCACAAGCGGAACATCTTGGTTTGCGTGGCGGCAGGTCTAGTTGCGGGGATGGCTGTTTATTTGTTTTATCCGCCTGTTTACCAATCGGAAGCCAAGCTGTTGGTGCGGTACGTTCTGGAAAGGAGTGGCATCGATCCAATCGAAAGTGCGCGCGGTTCGGCCGGTCTGGGTCAAGTGGCCTCTGAAAACGTTCTCGGCTCGGAGGTGGAAATTCTAACTAGCTGGGATCTGGCAGTGCAGGCGGCCGAGGCCATCGGACCCAACCGTCTGCTCCCGCATGCGTCAGGCACGCCGAGCAAAGAAGCCGCGGCTAAGGTAATCACCTCCGGACTTGAGGTGACCGTTCACAAGGGAAGCAACATCATTTTTGTAGCTTACAAGAGCCACGACCCGAGTCTCGCTACCATAGTTCTTAAGGAACTGGTAAACCGGTATTTCAATAAACATCTCGAAGTTCACCGTTCCATTGGCGCGTTTGATTTCGTAACCCAGCAAACCGATCAGGTCCGATCGCGGCTGAATCAGACGGAGGATTCCTTGCGGTCGTTGAGGAGCAAGGTAGGGATTGCTTCTCCGCTCGTCGAAAGCATCGCGGCCTTGAGTGCTGAAGGGGCTAAAACAGAGGACCAGTTGAACATCACAGAATCTGAGCTAGCGGAACAAAAGGCGAAGGTCCTCCAGTTAGGAGGGACAGTTCCCGAGGAGGTGAGCGCGCCGCCGACCGAGCGCGCTCCGGGTGGAGAGGACGCGCCCGCTACTGTAATGGTCCCTAGATCTCGCGCGGCAACGGCTGGGAAGTTAGACAAGGAAGGCCCGTCCGCTGCGGAAATCCCCAGCGAAGTAAAGCAGCAGTATCAAGTCCTTATCTCGAGATTGCCGCAGCTTCGTCAGGCGAAGCTGGAATTGCTGGCGAAGTACATGCCGAAGAGCAAGTTGGTGAAAGCGAACCAGGAGGAGATTGACGACGTTACCAGACAGTGTCGAAAGCTCGAAAAGGAGTTTCCGAATCTTCCTTCCACAGCTGGCCCGCTTGCGTCTGGTAGCGGACAATCTGACCTCGCTTCTGAAACGGCGCGTCTCGCGGGAATACAAGCAAGACGGGAAGCGTTGGCCGCAGGTCTTCACGATAGTCAGGAGCGGATGAAGAAGCTTTCTCAGATTTCACCACAAATAGCGGATCTTGAGCGACAGAAGGAACTTGAAGAAACCAATTACAAATATTTTGCGGCTAGCCTTGACAAAGCACGCATCGATGAAGCACTTGATCCATCAAAGATTCCTAACATCAGCGCGGTCCAACAGCCGTCAGCGCCAATCAAGGTCACGAAGGCGCGAGACAAACTTGCCCTGGGCCTCGCCGGAGGCGGGTTGGCCCTGGGCGTTGTTCTCTCTTTGCTCAACGAGCTCGTCTTGAATCGGACGATCAAGCGACCCTTTGAGCTTGAAAAGTTCGTGGGCATCGCGCCGATGCTGTCGATACCAGACGCGAGGCTACGTTCCGGGCCGAGCCAAAATAGGAACGGCTCAGCATTGGTTGTGAAGGATTCCAAGCGCGCAAACCTTGCTCCGTGGGACGCCGACCACTTCGTCCGTGCCTATTGCGAGGCGATACGCGACCGGATTGGTCTCTATTTCGAGCTCCATCAGCTAACACACAAACCAAAGCTGGTTGGCGTAACCGGTCTATCCGAAGCGACGGGAACTTCCACGCTGGCGGCCGGTCTGGCGGCCGCTCTATCTGAAACAGGAGACGGCAAAGTTTTACTGGTTGATGTCAATCTTGGGCCGGAGCATGTCCATCCCTTCTATCGAGGCAAGCCTGCCCATTCTTTAAAAACAGCTTTGCGATCGGCTGACGGTCTCGCTTCCGTCGCAGACAATCTCTATTTGGCGACGGTCGCGCCTCCTAATGCCGGACCTGCGCAGCTGGGTCTGAAGAAATTTTTCGATCTCATGCCCAACCTAAAAGCAAGCGATTTCGATTATATCATTTTCGACATGCCTCCCCTGAGTGAGACGAGCCCTACGGTCGGAATGGCTCCATTCATGGATAAGGTCTTGCTTATTGTCGAAGCGGAAAAGGACAAACGCGATGCCGTCAAGCGAGGTTATCGGGCCCTCGTGACCAGCCGAGACAACGTCTCAGTCGTCTTTAATAAAGCTCGCTCCTATGTCCCGAAATGGCTTGAGCGCAAAGTTTAAAGCCTTAGCGCTTTGAGTAAAAGGGTTGGTAGGGAACCGGCAATCTAACCTCTTCCGGCAGGTCTACTCTGGAAGCAATGTTAGCTTCTAGCGGCTCAACAACCTTTCACCCAGTCGGCCTTTTCTGGGCCTGACTTAGGCTATGCTTCGGAACAGACTATATTATAGACTAAAGCCGTTTATCCCGCAGTCGCTTCGGACGGCGGTCCGGCGGAGGTTTGCCGTCCGGCTGCTGGATCGGATTGGTAGTGTTTGGCCGATTGCGCCGGGCTCCGAACGTCGGCCGGAAGGTTGGCCCGGCTGGCCTGAAAACAAGAAGTTCGCGCTCGTTCTCACCCACGATGTGGAAAGTGCTGTTGGTTTGCGCAATTGTCGGAAGCTAATGCAACTCGAGATGGAGGCGGGGTTTCGTTCCTCGTTTAACTTTGTTCCGGAGGGCGATTATCGGGTTCCGCCGGAACTAAGAGAAGAACTAGCGCAAAATGGATTTGAGGTTGGGATTCACGATCTTAGACATGATGGCCGGCTGTTCGTGTCGCGGCGCAAGTTCAAACAGAGCGCCGCTCGGATCAATGACTATCTTCGTGAATGGAAAGCTGAGGGTTTTAGGTCGGGCTTTATGCTGCGCGAGCTCGATTGGTTGCATGACCTCGATATTCAATATGACGCATCGACGTTCGACACCGATCCGTTCGAGCCTCAGCCGGAAGGGCATCATACCATCTTTCCTTTCTGGGTACCGCATCCCAATTTAGCATCGAGCATCCAGCATGCAGCATCCAGCGCTTCCCGCGCCGGCTATGTCGAGCTTCCTTACACGCTTCCGCAGGATTCAACTCTCTTTCTTCTACTCGGCGAACAAACTCACGACGTGTGGTTGAACAAACTGGACTGGATCGCGAAACACGGTGGTATGGCTTTGCTCGATACGCACCCTGACTACATGGATTTTGGATCAGCTCCTCACAGCAACAAAACTAGATATAGCAGCAGTATCTATAAGACTTTCCTTGCTGAGGTTAGGTCCCGTTATGGCAACGCGTATTGGAACGCCTTGCCGCGAAACGTTGCAGCATACGTAAAGCAGAAGCAGTCTGCGACGAATGCGAATGGCGGGAGTCGCCTAGAACGGGCGATGGCTGTGAACGGGTCCAACGATGCTCACGCGATACGGTCACGCACTGGATCGGATAAACTCACGCCGCCGACCAAGCCATTGCGATTAGCGGCGCGCGTTGTGATGTTGGTCGAAAACTATTTCCCGCAAGATACCCGTGTCAGAAACGAGGCACTGCTACTTAGGTCCGCCGGTTGTGATGTAACGGTCGTTTGCTACCGAAAACCGGGCCAATCCCGTCAGGAGACGGTCGATGGCGTTAACGTGCATCGCATCTCGCGTTTTGAGCTCTTTCGGAAAACACCATCTGGGGAAAGGAGCCGCCTCTCACTCTTTTGGCTGCGGTTTCGCTCTCTTGTCGGATATCTGGTCGAATACTTCTATTTCACAATTGCGTGCTTCATCCACTGCGCGCGCATTTTCGTGAGATCGGGTTTCGATGTTATTCACGCGCACAACCCCCCTGACACACTTTTCCTCGTCGCCTTACCCTTCAAGTTGCTCGGCAAAAGGTTCGTTTTCGATCATCACGATTTATGCCCGGAATTATATCAATCTCGCTATTCGGCCGAGCCTGGAATATACACCGCTCTTTTGCGAGCGTTTGAGTGGTGCAGTCTCAAACTAGCCGACGTGACGATTGCGACCAATGAGAGCTACAAACAGATCGAGATCGGCCGCGGGGGGCTGCAGCCAGATCGTATTTTCATCGTGCGGAACGGGCCAAGTGACGAACAAATGGAGTCGAAGTCTCCTTCCGAACGCCTGCGTCGGTTGAATAAGACGATCCTCTGTTATGTTGGTAGTCTCAATCCGCAGGATGGCGTTGACTATTTGCTTCGAGCGCTGAATCGGCTGCAAAACGATTTACAGAGGCATGACTTTTATTGCGTCATCATCGGAGACGGTGACTCGTTGCCCGATTTGCGGTGTTTAGCCGGCCAGCTTCGTCTCAATGGGTGCATAGAATTCACGGGATTCATCCCCGATCGAGAGCTGTTGGAGAACCTCGCCGCCGCCGATATCTGTGTTGACCCCGATCCTTCGAGTCCGCTTAATAACGTGTCCACTTGGATCAAAGTCATGGAGTACATGGCGCACCGTAAGCCGATAGTTAGCTTCGACCTTAAAGAGACCAGATTTTCCGCGCAGGACGCCGCCATCTTTGTTCCTCCAAACGATGAACTGGCATTTGCACGCGCAATTATGCTGCTGATGGACGATCCGGAACTCAGACGGAAACTAGGCGCGCGCGGTCGCGAACGGGTCCAAAATGACCTTCAATGGTCCGTTACCGGTCGGAATTTATTGGCGGCTTATCAGGCGTTGTGCACCGACCCGAGCCGCGACAAGCGAGTCGGTTCCCGCGCTTCGGGATTTCGAGCTAAGGATTAGTCGAATATGGACGTCACGATCTTGGGAATGGGATATGTCGGCTGTGTCACCGCTGCCTGTCTAGCCGACCGTGGCCATAACGTGACCGGGGTGGATCTGGATGAGAGCAAAGTCAGTCTTGTTAACGCCGGCAAATCTCCCATCATCGAGCCGGGACTCTCCGAAGTCATTGAACGCGTCGTCACGGCTGGACGATTACGCGCGCTGACGAACGCTCACACGCTCGGCGACATCGCATTGGTTTGCGTAGGAACGCCGAGCAACGAAAATGGCAGCCTTGGACTGGCTCAAGTCTGCCGCGTCATCGCTTCGATCGGCGAATTGCTACGTGTTTGCAACCCATTCCCGGTGATTGCGATTCGGAGCACGGTGCTCCCTGGAACTATTGAAGGCACCGTGTTGCCATTGCTCGAAGAGACTTCCGGAAAGAAGGTCTGCCGCGATTTCGGGCTTTGTATGAATCCGGAGTTCATGCGCGAAACAACCGCTGTTCACGATTTCCAAAATCCTCCATTCACGATTGTTGGGGCGTTGGACGATCAATCGGCAGACAAAGTCAGTATGCTCTATTCGGACCTACCGGCGCCGGTCCAGCGCACCACTATTCGTGTTGCCGAAATGATCAAATATTCTTGCAACGCATTTCATGCCGTAAAAATCTCGTTTGCGAACGAAATCGGTAATTTGTGCAAAGCCTTAGGCATTGATAGCCACAAGGTGATGGAAATCTTCTGCAAAGATTACAAACTGAATCTCTCGCCTTATTACTTAAAACCGGGTTTCGCCTTCGGCGGATCGTGTCTGCCAAAAGATTTACGAGCAATTCTTTACCAAGCCAAACAAGTTGACGTGGAGCTTCCTATGCTAAACGCCACGCTGGAGACGAATCGGCGGCAGTTGGAACTGGCGTTCAACCTCGTCCGCCGAACGGAAAAACGACGAGTAGGAGTACTCGGGTTAAGCTTTAAAGCCGGCACAGATGATCTCCGGGAAAGTCCGATTGTGCTTCTAATTGAGACGCTGATCGGGAAGGGTTATAAAGTGGTCATTTACGATGAGGAAGTCGCTCTCGCAAAGCTGGTAGGAGCAAATAAGCGTTATATCGAAGAGACAATACCCCACATTTCCTCCTTGATGGTCTCCTCTCCTCAAGAAGTCATCGAGGGCAGCGACGTGGTGGTTGCCAGCAAAAAGACGCCTCCGATTCGGCAGGCTCTTACAAAGTTCGCAGATGGACGAATCGTCATTGACTTGGTGCGAGCTTTCGACCGATCCGCTGAGAGGCCAAAGCAGTACGAAGGGATTTGCTGGTGACCGAAGCGCCTTCGAAGGAAATCGATCGTTCCTTCGCTAGGCTGGAATCATTGGTGGAGAAAATGCAATGCAGGAGGCTAATGGCGTTGGCTTGAAGCGCCTGCCAGGGCAAGTTCATTGTAGGCTGAGGACGATTTGGCGTTGAGAAAACCGGACTCAGACCAGCGACTGCAGATGAAACGCTGCTGGCAGTAAGATAACCGGCCCTTTGTTACTTTGGTGTCAGGGCCTGATTTTGTGACCAACATCCTACCGAGCAATTGAATAAGGTCATCGCAACGGAGGCGGAGCTGCGGCAAGCCGGGATTGTTGACGTAACGTTTGGTAAAAGCGTTACGGTCGTCCAGCCGGTCAACCTTTATGGCTGCGAAATAGGTGACAATAGCTTCATCGGACCGTTCGTGGAAATACAAAAGGGAGTTGTCATCGGTAAACGCTGCCGGATTCAGTCCCATGCGTTTATCTGCGAGCTCGTAACGATTGGGGACGACTGCTTCGTTTCTCACGGGGCCATGTTTATCAACGATCTCTTTATTAACGGCAGCCCTGCTGGAGGAAACCGCGATCTCTGGCGGCCAACGAAGATCGGCAGCCGGGTAAATATCGGGACGAATGCCAC
>QHRF01000026.1 GCA_003220055.1 Verrucomicrobiota bacterium
TGCTTTTCGACCGGCAAATCGCAGTCCGGACAAAATTGGGTTCCGGTTTTGGCAAAGAGCAGTCGCAGAAAATGATAAACCTCCGTCACGGTCGCGACCGTCGATTTGCCTCCGCCACGAGTGACGCGCTGCTCGATCGCGACACTCGGCGGCAAACCGGTGACGAGATCGACATCCGGTTTTTCCAATTGCTCCACGAATTGCCGCGCATACGGCGACATGCTGTCGAGAAATCTTCGCTGGCCTTCGGCGAAGAGAATATCGAACGCGAGTGTCGATTTTCCTGAACCGCTCAATCCGGTGATGACCACCATTTGGTCGCGCGGAATTGTGACGTCGATGTTTTTCAGGTTGTGCTCGCGCGCGCCATGAATGCCGATCGCGCCGTTGGTGCCGTTAATTCGGAAACGCGGCGCGGTCTCAGCCGCGCGAGCGAATTCTTCGCTGTCATCCTGAGCGTAAGCGAATGACCTCTCGAACTTACGCGCGCTTTTGCGAGGTCCCTCGGTCCGAGCCGGACTGGCCTTTCCGCTCGGGATGACATTTCTCAGAAATCTTCCGGTGTGCGAATTGTCGATCTTTGCGATCTGCTCGGGCGTGCCAACGCCGACGACCTCGCCGCCGTCGTCGCCCGCTTCCGGTCCAAGATCGACAATCCAATCAGCGGACTTAATGACTTCGAGATTGTGCTCGATCACAATGATCGAGTTCCCGCACTCGACCAAGCGCTGAAAAACCTGCAGCAGCATCGCGACATCGTCGAAATGGAGACCTGTTGTCGGCTCATCGAAAATAAACAAGTTGCCACGCGCGCCGTCGCCGTTCCCTTCGACATCGTCGGCAGTTTTGGATTCGGCTAAGTGCCGGACCAGTTTCAAACGCTGCGATTCACCTCCCGATAGAGTGTTCAGCGGTTGGCCGAGTCGTAAATAACCGAGACCGACTTCATCGAGCACATCCAGCGGATCAGAGAGAGTTTTCTCTTCGCCGATCTGCGCGAAGAATTGGATCGCTTGGCTCACGGTCAGCTCCAGCACGTCGTGGATCGATTTGCCGTGCAGTTTAATTTTCAGGACGTGCGGTTGGAACCGTTTGCCTTCACATTCCGCGCAGCGCACATAAAGATCGCTCAGGAACTGCATCTCGATCTTTTCGAACCCCGTGCCCGAACAGCGCTCGCACCGGCCGCTGCCGGAATTGAACGAGAACGCGCTCGCCGTCAGACCTTGGGACATCGCTTCCGGCTGTGCGGCGAAAAGTTCTCGGACGCGATCGTAAAGTCCGAGATAAAGGATTGGCGTCGATCGGGGCGTCCGAGCAAGCGGCGATTGATCCACCATTACGACTTCACCGATCCGATGCGCGCCGCTGACTGATTTGCATGCGCCCGCTTCCTGATCGGTCGCCTGGCCTTTGGCAATCAGCAGGTTTCGATAAAGCACGTCGTGGATCAGGGTCGATTTGCCGGAACCGGAGACTCCGCTCACACAGGTAAAAACGCTGAGTGGAAGATCGACATCGATGTTCTTAAGGTTGTGCTCTCGCGCGCCGGTGATCTTGATCGACGATGTCGATCTTCGGCGCTTTTTCGAGACCGGAATTGATTTGCGGCCGCTCAGATAATCCCCGGTGAGCGAATTTTTGCGAAACAAAAGCTGATCGAGTGCGCCGTTGAAAACCAACTCCCCGCCGCGCTCGCCGCGACCCGGGCCGATGTCGATCAAATTATCGGCTGCGCGAATGATTTGCTCCTCGTGCTCGACCACGAGGAGCGTGTTCCCGCGATCGCGCAAATTGTGCATGACGCGCACCAGCCGGCCAATATCGCGCGGATGCAAACCGATGCTCGGCTCGTCCATGACAAAGAGCGTGTTAACAAGCGACGCGCCGAGACAGGTAGTGAGATTAACGCGCTGCACTTCGCCGCCGCTCAAAGTGCGGGTGGAACGGTCGAGCGTGAGATAACCGACGCCGACCTCGCACAAATAATTCAGTCGCGCGCAAATTTCATCGCACAGCATCCGTGCAGTCGAATCGCCAGACGAGATCTCGATCTTCGCCAGCAAATCGCGCGCGTTGGAAATGGAAAGAGCTGCGAACTCCGGAAGAGCAAACAGATCTTTGCCCACAACGATTTTGTAATTGAGCGCTTCAGGCTGAAACCGCCCGCCATTGCAACTCGGACAAGTGGTATAGGCGCGGTAACGGCTGAGCAGCACCCGCATGTGCATTTTGTAAACCTGTGATTCGAGCCAACGGAAAAATCCCCGGACGCCGTACCAAAGATCGTTCTCGTAATCGTCTTCAGTATATTCGCCACTTCGTTTCTCGCCGCTGATCACGAATTCCTGATCGGCCTTGGGCAACTCTTCGAATGGAACACTGATGTCGATTTCTTCGCGGGCGCAGGCCCGGAGCAAATCTTTTTGCGAATTGCCGAACTCGTTCCCGCGAAAAACGCGAACCACGCCTTGTTTGATCGACAATGAGCGGTCCGGAATCGCTTTGTTCAGATCGATCGTAATCGTTCGACCAAACCCGCGGCATTCCGGACAAGCGCCGAGCGGATTGTTGAAAGTGAAAAGCCCCGGAGTTGGTGGGCGAATATCGACGTCGCAATGCGGGCAGTGCCACCCGGTGGAAAACGGATGCTCAGCCTTTGCTTCGAGATCGACAATGTTGACTTTGCCTTTGCCGAATCGAAGCGCGGTCTCGAGCGCTTCAACCAGGCGCGCACGATCTTCCTGGTTGATCGAGATGCGATCTTGAATGACTTGAACGCGGGCGCCCAGTCGCTTGATTTTTGTCGGATCGTCATCCACGCGGACGACTTTGTTGTCGATCCAAACGCGCAGATATCCCTGCTGTTGGAGGAACTCGAAAAACGCTCGTGGTTCGGTTTTGGCCGGAACTGCCACCCAAAATGTGATCAGCACATTTTTATCAGCGCAGTCGCGCAAAACTTCGTCAGCGATTGATTTTGCGGTCTCGGGACGGATCTCGCGGCCACAGCTTGGACAAAAGGCTTTGGCGATACGCGGCCAGAGTAATTTCAGATAATCGTTGATCTCGGTCATGGTGCCGACAGTCGAGCGCGATGATTTGACCGGATTGGCTTGCTCGATCGCGATTGCCGGCGGAATCCCGCGGATATCGTCCACCCGCGGTTTGTCCATGCGGTCGAGGAATTGCCGCATATAAGGGCTGAACGTCTCGACGTAACGGCGCTGGCCCTCAGCGTAAATGGTTTCGAACGCGAGCGACGATTTACCGGAGCCGCTCGGTCCGGTTACAACGGTCAATTTCCCCAGCGGAAGATCGAGATCTACGCCTTTAAGGTTGTTCTGGCGGGCCCCGCGGATCTCAATGCAGGTCGCCGCCGCGATCGCGGTCAGGCATTTTTTTTCAGCAACCTTTGAACCCACTGGAGATTATCCGAGATGCGCGCGTAAATCGCAAATCTCGCTCCTCTCGGGATGACAGAATTTTATTTGGCGAAACGCGCGGCGACTTCTTCGCGCTGCTTCATCAACTCGTCCGGCACAACGCCGCCGAGTGAATCGAAAAACTTTTTGTGCTCGGCGAGTTCTTTTTTCCAGTCTTCGTGATCGATCTCGAGAAGTTCATCGACGGATTTGTGGTCGAGATCGAGCTCGGCCAGATCGAGATCGTGCAGCCCGGGCAGCCAGCCGATGGGTGATTTGAGCGCGCCGTTGCTTCCTTCGCAGCGGTCGATGATCCATTTCAGCACGCGCATGTTGTCGCCGAAACCGGGCCAGAGAAATTTTCCACCTTCGCCTTTGCGGAACCAGTTCACGTTGAAAATGAGCGGCGGATTCGTCAGGCGTTTTCCAATTGCGAGCCAGTGCCGGAAATAATCGCCAATGTTGTAGCCGCAGAATGGCAGCATCGCCATCGGATCGCGCCGGACCTGCCCGACGGCGCCGGTGGCGGCCGCAGTTGTTTCCGAGGCCATGGTCGCGCCCAGATAAACGCCGTGCTCCCAATCGAACGATTGAAACACGAGCGGCATGGTGTTGCTGCGGCGTCCGCCGAAAATGATCGCGCTAATTGGAACGCCCTCACTTTTTTCGAAATCGGGATCGAGAACCGGATTATTGCGCACCGGCGCGGTGAACCGGCTATTCGGATGCGCGGCTTTCTCTTTTGAATTGGGCGTCCAATCGTTTCCGTGCCAATCGATCACGTGCTTCGGCGGCGGGCCGTCTTTGCCTTCCCACCAAACGTCGCCGTCATCCGTGAGGGCGACATTGGTGTAAAGCGAATCGTGCGCGATCGATTTCATCGCGTTCGGGTTCGATTTGTAGTTCGTTCCGGGCACGACGCCGAAGTAGCCATTCTCGGGATTGACCGCAAACAAACGACCATCGCGGATCTGCATCCAGGCGATGTCGTCGCCCACGGTCGTCACTTTCCAGCCGGCAAAATGTTTCGGCGGAATCAGCATGGCGAAATTTGTTTTGCCGCAGGCACTCGGGAACGCGGCCGCCACGTAATGCTTTTTTCCCTCGGGCGATTCGACCCCGAGAATCAACATGTGCTCGGCCATCCAACCTTGTTTACGGGCGAGATAGGAACCGATCCGGAGGGCGAGACATTTTTTGCTTAACAAAACGTTGCCGCCGTAACCCGAACCGACGGAGATGATGGTGTTGTCCTGCGGGAAATGGCAGATGAAGCGCCGCGCAGGATCGACATCTAATAATGAATGGACGCCACGGTTCCATTCCGCGGCCGGATCATGGCCGAGCCGTTTCAGCGCGACCGCGCCCATCCGGGTCATGATCCGCATACTAAGAACGACATAAATGGAATCGGTGATTTCGAATCCGACCTTGGTCAGGGGCGAGTCAGGCGGCCCCATGATATATGGCACGACGAACAGGGTGCGGCCGCGCATCGCGCCTTTGAGCAAGTCGTGAAGCTTTGAATACGTCTCGGCCGGCTCGCTCCAATTGTTGGTCGGGCCAGCTTCTTCTTTGCTCGGCGTGCAAATGAAAGTGAATTGCTCGACCCGCGCGACATCGTTCGGATTGGAGCGATGCAAATAAGAGCGCGGAACTTTTTGATCGTTCAGCTTGATCAGGACATTCTGCCGCACCGCTTCCTGAAGCAGGTATTGATGCTCGCGATCGGAGCCGTCGCACCAAAAGACATTTTCCGGCTTGGTCAGAAGCTCCACTTCATGCACCCAATCGAGCACAGCCTGGTTAGCCGGCTTGTTGTCACCGATTCCAGACGGCGGCGAAATTGCGGGCGCGATGTTTTTCATGAATACGACGTCGATCCTGGTGGAATCGAGCGGAATATGAATTTCTGCCGGTTCGCGCGGTTCTCCAAGAATTTTTTCAACTACCGGGAACGTCGCTTGCGTGAGGAAAACGGCGGCTGTCTATTGGAGCATGTTCGGAGTCACTACCTCCGATGATAATCGACCGGTAACGTGGATTGGCCGCTACCCGGTCCGGATTGTCACTATCATCTGCGCACTCTACGTGCTCGGAATGTTTGCGACGGTCGCGTTGCAGACGGCGGCGGCGAATTTCACGATCTTCGCGTTCCAATTTCCGATTTTCATTCACGGCGCGTTCTGGCAGCCATTGACTTGCACGTTTCTGCAATCGGCCGACTTCTTTTTTGTCTTCAACATTCTGTTTCTGTATTGGTCCGGTCGCCAGTTGGAAGAATTTCTTGGGCGACGACGTTTTATTCAACTTTTCGTCATGCTCTTGATCATCCCGCCATTGGTGATCTCGAGCTGGATTCCGTTCGGGCGAGCTTGGATGTATTACGGCTCGTACGAAGTCTGCATCGGCATGTTTATTGCCTTCGCAACTGTCTATCCGAATATCGAGCTGTTCGGCTGGGTTACGCTCAAATGGCTCGCTTTCGCCGGGATCGTTTTAGGAACGATGCAAGATTTGCCGCATCACCACTGGGGAAATCTTTCGGTGCTTTGGGTGATCTGTCTGGCGGCGTTTCTCTACATTCGGTTCATGCAAGGGCGAATCCCAATCAAAGTCGACGTGGCAAGATTGAATCCGTTTCGCCGGCGACCGCGATTAACCGTCGTGCAAAAGCCTTCCGCGCGCCGGGTGGTCGAGCCGGACGACGTGATTGCTTCGGTCGACCCGATTCTGGACAAAATTTCCAAGTCCGGGATGGGAAGCTTAACCGAGACCGAGAGAAAAATTCTCGATCGTGCGCGGAACCGATTGCTGAAAAAAGATTAGGGCGTTTGTAGGGCAAGCGCATCGCTTGCCGTTCTGCGCTGGCAGGCGGAGCGCCCGCCCTACAACTACTTAGATTGAGGGCGCGCTTAGAAGCGTCGCGACAAATTCGTCCACGCTCTCAGCGTGCAGCAATAAAGTTCGGAGCGGCCGATCCTTGGTCGTTCGTGCAATCGCCCCGACCACCACGAGATAATCGCTGATTAATCTTTCCGGCACGGCGATTAGAAAAATCAGATGCGCCATTTCGCCTCGGCCCGTCCACGGAATGCCGGCCTCACTGCGGCCGACGCCGACAACAATTTCGTCGACTAAATTCGTGCGGGCGTGCGGAAAGGCGACGCCATCGGCGGCATAAGTGGAATTGGTCGTTTCGCGCGCGCGCAGTTGCTCCAGAAACTCTTGCGGGTTGTCGATCTTATCGGCGGCCACAAGCAGGCCGACGATCTCGCGCATCGCTTCCTCCTGGGTTTCCGCGCGCAGATTGAGGGTGATGTGCTTTGGACCGATCAGATCAGTCAGCGCGATAGACATGAGGAATTGTTGGATTCTGCTCCAGTTATCCAGTTAATTGATCAGCCGTGGCTACTGAAAATAGCGGACCAGCTATAAACGAGGAGACGACCGTTTCGCTCCAGCGGAGCCTCTACGATCCCGGCTACGTCAACGCAATGTCGCATTTTTATCGTGGCGAAATGGGGCGGATTATGGTTTGGCGGCAGCGCCTCGATATCACGACTAACTGGGCGATTACCAGCAGCACCGCCATTATCACGATCGCGTTCTCCAACGCGGGGGTCCCGCACATTATTTTCTTTTTCAATCTCGCGATCGTTTGGGTAATGCTCTGGATCGAGGCGCGACGCTACCGCTTTTACGATGCCTTCCGCGCCCGTATCCGGATGCTGGAAGCCCATTTTCTGGTCCCGATGGTGATGGAAAATCGCGACCTGCTGCAAGGCGAATGGAAAAAACTGGTCTGCGAAGATCTCATTCTGCCCTGTTTCAAGATCAGCAAGCTGGAAGCGATCGGGCGGCGCCTGAAACGCAACTACGTTTTCATTTTCATCCTCATTCTGGTGGCGTGGGTGACGAAAATTTTTCTGCACGCGCCGATGGCGATGAACAGCGTGTCCTCTTTTTATGGAGCGCTCCGCGTCGGTCATATCCCGTCCTGGCTGGTGGCATTCGTGTTTGTCGGCACATTTCTCAGCGTGATCACCATTACGATTTACGTCAGCAAAAAATCTTCCGGCGAAATTTCCGAATTCGGCACCCACCGCTCGCTCTGGCGGATCTAAAACAAGTTGAGAGTTGAGAGTTGATAGTTGAGAGAATCGCGATGGCGGAGTCTTCCGAATCCCTCAACACTCAACCCTCACCTTTCAACCGTTTGTGCGACATTGTCGCTAAACTGCGCGCGCCCGGCGGTTGTCCGTGGGACCGGGAACAAACCCACGAATCGCTTTTGCCAGCGACGATCGAAGAAGCATATGAAGTGGCGGAGGCGGCTCGGACAAAGAATGACGCGCATTTTCGCGAAGAGCTCGGAGATCTTTTGCTCCTGGTTGTGATGCACGCGGAGATCGCGCGCGAATCCGGCCGATTCAAGATCGACAATGTCATTGCTGAGATCACCGAAAAACTGATCCGGCGACATCCGCACGTTTTTGGCGAGAGCAACGCGCGCGACGCGGGCGCGGTTTTGAAACAGTGGGAAGCGATCAAGCGGGAAGAGAAAAAGAGCGACCAACATTATCTGGCGAGTCTGCCGAACGCGCTTCCGGCTTTGATGCGTGCGCAAAAAGCACAGAGCAAGGTCGCTCGCGTCAATTTCGATTGGACCGAGTTGCGCGACGTGATCGCGAAAGTTGAAGAAGAGCTCAGCGAATTAAAGAATGCGATCAAGAGCGAAAACCAAAAATCCATCGAAGACGAGAAAGATGAACTGCGGTCGCGCGGTAAGAAGCTGGGCGATGTCGATCTTGCCGAGCTGGATGACATCTGGAACCAGATAAAAATGACGAAGTCCGAATGACGAATGTCGAACTAATCATGAAACTCGAAATGACCGAATGCTTCACAGTTGTTTTGTCATTCGGCATTTGTCATTCGTCATTTGCTGGCCATATTCCCCGTCCCCGATGCAGATCCTGATTAATTTCCTGCTCGCGATTTACGTCCTGGTCGCCCTCCTGATGCTGCTGGTCATCCTAATGCAGCGGCCGAAGAGCGAGGGTCTCGGCGCGGCTTTTGGCGGTGGCGTGACTGAAAATATTTTCGGCGCGCAAACCACCAACGTTTTGGTCAAGTTCACCGGTTGGCTAACTGGGATCTTCTTCGCGCTCACCTTCACCTTATCTGTCTTGTACGCGCACAAGACGAGCCGTGACACCGGATTGCGCCGCGAGCTGTTGAAACAGCAAACCGCCGCACAACCTTCGGCGTCGGTATCGCCGGTTAATCCAAATGCGCCAGCAGTTCCGGCTCCAGGCGCGCCGGTTTTGCCAGCGGCGAGCGCAGTACCGAACAGTTCGGCGGCAACCACGCCGCCGATCGCTCCGTCCGCTTCGCCTAAAACCTCCGCGAAACCGAAGTAAAACCTCCTGCCCGCGCAGGCGGCGCAATCTCATGACGGCCGCTCGGCCGTGATTGCCACGTCACGCAAATGTCACATCGACGGCATTTGTTCGTAACAATCATTTCCTAGCTTCCTTTCGCGTTCAGCGATTGAATGCAGGTCAACTCAACCCAAGGAAAAATTATGCCTAACCAAAAATTCTTTTGCCGAACAGTGGGCCTTTGTCTGGCTGCGATCATCATTCTGCCGTTGCAATTGCTGAGCGCGGAAACGTCCTCTGACGCCGATCGGCTCGCGAAGCTGGAGCAGGCGGTCGCGCAATTGCAAAAACGTAACGCCGAATTGGAAAAAGAGGTCAGCAGTTTGAAAAAGCAGGCCGCTGTTGCATCTCAACCCGCGGCGGAAGGCAGAACAAAGACGCAGATCACTTCCGACGGGAAAACTTACGTCGAAAAAAACGTCGCCCCGGAAGAGAAACCGCCCGCTTACGTCGTGCAGCGCGGATCGGAAATCAACCTGACGCTGGGCGGATTCATTCAGGTCAACTTTGAGGATGGTGATGTCTCCGCCTTCGAAGGGCGCTTCGGTCAGACCGCGCTAAAAGACCGTTTCCGGCTGCGCCGGGCGCGCATCAACCTGACCGGCGACTTTACGGAGAACTTCGACTTCAAGATCGAAGGCGACTTCGAGACTAGTGATGGTATATCATCCGGCCGCACCGCCTTCGAGGCTACGGACATTTTCATCAACTGGCATCAGTTCCCCGAGGCACAAATCAAAATCGGCCAATGGAAAGCGCCGTTCGGTTTGGAACAGCTCACGCCCGACACGACCCTGTTCATGATCGAGCGTAGTCTGCCCACCGGCGCAATTACACCTGAACGGCAGATCGGCGTCCAGCTCTGGGGCAAACCGTTCACGAACATCTGGCCGGAGCAGAAAGACTTGTTGACCTATTACGCGGGGATCTTCAACGGCAATGGACGCAACACCACCAATAACGACAACAACAACTTTATGTATGTGGGCCGGCTGGAGTTCTTGCCGTTCAAAGGCAAGCTGTTCGGTCAGGATTCGAGTCTGAAGCTTGGCGGCGACGTTCTCAATAGCCGCGACGACAAGGGAACAAATATCTCACAATCAGGGAACCTGTTAGTCAATACGGACGGTTCCCTTTCGGCATTTACGCTTCCGGGGGCGGATGAAAGAACGGCTTACGACGAACGGTTTCTACGTTCAGGGAAGTTATTTCTTGATCCCGAAGAAGCTCCAAGCCGCCGTCCAGTGGCAGGACTTGAATCCAGGGCAAAAAGGCAACGACGGCATCCACTCCATCACCGGCGGGCTCAATTACTACATCCACGGCAACGATATCAAACTGATGGTCGATTACATTCACACCTGGTCCGATTTCCGGGAGGCGAATCCTGGGTTTGGGGAGGACCAGTTCGATGAGGTGATCGCGCGCGTGCAGGTGATGTTCTAAATCTTTCCGCTGGCTGCCAGGACACACGGCGCGGCCAGCTCAAAAAACCCAACCAAAAATAATCATGAAAAAACTACTTCTCACACTTGCCGCTCTCACGGTCGGCACTCTCCTGGCACGAGCCGACACACTGGTCATCAAAGGCTCGGACACGCTTGGGGCGAAACTCGTTCCACAACTCGCGGAGGAGTTTAAAGCGCAACATCCCGGCACAACTTTCAATATCGCCGCGGAAGGATCGACCACCGGCATCGCCGCCATCATTGACGGCACCGCTCAGATCGGAATGGCGAGTCGTCCCACCAAACCAGAAGAG
>QHRF01000091.1 GCA_003220055.1 Verrucomicrobiota bacterium
ACCATGCGCTGGAGCTAACGGCGACCGTGGTGTAAATTCGTTTTCAATGACTGAATCCTCCGGATCGTATTTCGCGCTCGGTGTCAGTCGCCGTAGCTCAGCTTGGTCTCGTTAGATGTGTACGCGCGGCAACCAATAGTCGCGCCGTTTCTGATCAAGTTTTACTCCCAGCCTGGCTCCTCACGAATTTGATATCCCGTTTTCCGGGACCGACTCCTCTAATCATCCGAACGCTCCAACACCCGGGCCGCCCACATCCTGTGCTGTTGACGCCTTCACTTCCCAGTTCCGGCGCCGCTACCCTGCGCGGCCGTGCCGTCTACCCGGCGGCTTCCCAGCTCGCCGTGTTCTCGTTAACCCCGGTCATTTGATTTTTTGAACCTACGAAACGAGTCAGAAGCACGACCAGGCTGGATATGTTCTTCAACGTATTTGTCTGAACTCAAAACGCTCCAACGCACTGGGCATTTTACGAACTCCGCTTCGCTCCGAGTCGCCAGGCGAGTCGTAAGATCGACATCGGCGTAATTCGGACGAGAAACATGCCGAGTTTCATAGCGAGACCCGGAATAATGAGCGGGCGGTCGGCTGCGACCGCGGCGAGTGCGTCACGTGCTGTCTTCTCTACTGAAACGTAGACGAATTCAGGACCACGCTCGGGTTCGCCGCCAGGGCGTTTGGCGACGTCGCCGAATTCAGTGTGGACGGGACCGGGACAAAGCGCCGTCACGGTTAGGCCTGTGCCCCGAAGCTCGGCACGCAGCGCTTCGGAGAAACTGTTCACGTATGCTTTGCTCGCTGCGTAAACCGCCATTCCGGGGATTGGAAGAAAGCCGGCAGATGAGCTCACGTTCAAAATCGCGCCGCGCTTTCTTGCGATCATTTGCGGCAGCAAACGCCGGGTCAGCAATGTGGGCCGGCATTGTTGATCAAGAAGTCGATGTTGATCTTGTTTTCTTCGAGCCAGCGAACCAGCTCATCGATTTGCGATTTGTCGCAAAGATCGACAACGCGTGCGTGAACGCTCAAGTGCGCGTTGCGGTTCCGGAGTTCGTCGCGCAACTCATTCAATCTTTGCTCGCGTCGCGCGACGAGAACGAGCGTTCGCGCGCGTGTCGCCAGTTGCCGGGCAAACTCGCGCCCGATTCCGGCCGACGCGCCGGTGATTAATGCGCTGCAGCCCTCAATTTTCATTTCTTCGCACGTTTACGAGCAACGCCACGGGGACACCGCCAATGATTCCTCCAATGTGACCGGCCATACTGACGTCGGGAAGCAGCGAGACGCCGAATCCGGCCAAGAGCACGATCCAAAGCCACTTTTGGAGTCGTCGCTCTCCATTCTGGCGGTATGAAATGATTAACGCTGCGCCCAACAAACCGAAGACACCGCCGGACGCACCGACCGTGCCGCCTTGTTTCGGATGCCAGTTGTGCACCAGGAGAATTACTGCGGCTGAGCAAATCACGCTGACAAAATAGATTAGCGCACCTTGTCCTGCGCCTACTTCTTGTTCAACAATTCGACCGATCCAGAAAAGCAATCCGACGTTCAGAAGCAGATGCAGCCAATTGAAATGAAGAAACGAATAGGTAGCGATGCGCCAGACTTCCCCGTGCAATTGGCCGTTGTCCGGAAGCGCGCCCAGTTTCAATAACGCGTCATCGTTTCCAACGCTGTTGGTCGCGATCTCAATTCCAAAGCCAACTGTTATGGCGAGAATCAAGACAATCGTTCCGCGGTTTTGGAAAACGTCCGCGCGGCTCGTACTCATCGGTGTTGCTCAATGAATTTGGTCGGGTCAAGCCAGCCCCGCGTGTCTTCGCGATAACCCGGGCCGATGAACGGCGTGATGAATTCGCGCATTTCAAGATGGAGATGGGCAAAGTAACGGCCGTTGGCGGTGCCAACCGTCGCGACCTGCTGGCCGCGTTTCACGGTCTCGCCCGAATGCACCAGCATCTCTTGCACGTGCCCATAATAGGATTCCACATATTTCCGCTCACCATTTTCGAGATAGGCGTGGAGCAAAACGATCACGTTGCCCCAGCCGGGGCCGCCGTCGCGCGCGAGCAACACGCGACCGTCAGCGATTGCATAAATCGGATCGCCCAGATCGCTGTTCTCGCCGCCGATCCCGTTTAAATCGTCACCGAGATGTTTGTTCTGGGTGAAATGCTGGGCGTTGTAGGCCATTGCTCCGTTCTCGTTCCCGAGTGGAAAATCAAAATGCGTTGCCGTCGGAATCGAAGCCAATTCAAGCGGCGACGGAATCCGAAATGCCGGATCTATATATTTCGACCGCGCTAATTCGGGGCCGAGTTTCCAGGCGATTGTCGCGAGGAATGATAATGCAAACGTCGCGACGCTCAGCACTATCCATTTCTTCATGAAACAACCACGAATGGACACGAATCGACACGAATCACAAACAACTTGCTGTTCTTGGTGTCCATTGGTGTTTATTCGTGGTTAATGAGGATTCTCGTCACGGGCGGCGCCGGATTCATCGGCTCCCATCTGGTCGAAAAACTACTCGCCGCCGGACATGACGTCGCCGTCCTCGACGACTTCAACGATTTTTACGATCCGCAGATCAAGCACGCGAACATTGCTGCGGTGGTGAAAGACGTCGCGGTGCACGATGTCGATCTTCGCGACGGTGACAAAGTCTCGAATTTATTTCGTCACGAGAAATTCGACGCGATCGCACATCTGGCCGCGCGCGCGGGTGTTCGACCATCGATTCAACAGCCGCAGCTTTACTACGACACCAATGTCGCCGGCACGCTGCATTTGCTCGAAGCGGCAAGCGCGCGTGGAGCTGAACGATTCATCTTCGCGTCGAGCTCGTCGGTTTATGGCGCGGCCAAGAAAGTTCCGTTCTCAGAAGAAGAACATCTCATGCAAACGTTGAGTCCGTACGCAGCGACAAAAATCGCGGGCGAGTTTCTCTGCTCGACCTATTCGCATCTCTACAAAATGCGGATCGTGGCGCTCCGCTACTTCACCGTTTACGGCGCGCGGCAACGGCCCGACCTCGCGATCCATCAGTTCACGCGAAAAATTCATGCCGGCGAACCGATCGACCAATTTGGCGACGGCACCACCCGCCGCGATTACACTTACATCGACGACATCATTCAAGGGACGATGGCCGCGCTGAAATACGACGGTCCGATGTTCGATGTTTTTAATCTCGGTGAGAGCCAAACGGTTCAATTGAAGGATTTAATCGCGGCGATCGAGACCGCGCTTGGCAAAAAAGCGAAGATCCATCGACTGTCGGAGCAACCGGGCGACATGCCGCTGACCTGCGCTGATATTTCCAAGGCGCGAAAGCTTCTAGGTTACAATCCGAAAACCAAGTTCGAAGACGGCTTGCCGCGGTTTGTTGATTGGTTTCTGAAAGCGCGCGGTGCGAAATAACGATGTCGATGTTGTAGATGTCTGCTCTTCCGTTTGATCAGCGAGCTTGTTTCATCGCCGGCCAGGCGAAATCGGGGACGACGTTAGTAGCGGCGTTACTCGATAGTCATCCGGAGCTCCTCGTTTTGCCGCAGGAAACGGCCTATTTTCCGACGGTTCTCAGAAAATATCGCGACGCTGACCGGCGGGCCCAGTGTGATTATTTAACGAAGGAATCTTTTTCGCGCGTTCTATTTGGCGGCGAACCGAAATGGCGCGAGCACGAATACAAAGGCTTTCCGCAGAAGAAATTTCTCGAGACATTCGAGCGCACTGCTTTTGATCCGGCAAATGCGAACCGCGATTTGCTCGCGCTAATGGCGGAATCGTACGCTGCGACAATCGGCGTGCCGATCGATCGCATCAAACGTTGGATCGAGAAGACGCCGGCGAACCGAAATCATGTCGATGAAATCTTCGCGCGATTTCCGCAGGCAAAACTTCTCGTGACGCTGCGCGATCCGCGCGCGATCCTGGCGACCCAAATCGCGTTGGAACAAACGCGAAAGACCAAACGCTTTTCGGTTTATTACGTAATCGCGCACTGGCGCGTGGCCGCGAAATTAGCCAGACGCGTCCGAAGCGGGGACGTTCCCGGATTATTCGTGCCGTTCGAACAGCTCGTGAGCGAAGTTTCGACCGTGATGAAACGTGTGTGTGACTATCTCGAAATCCAATTTGATCCCGAAGTTGTTTTGACCCCCACGAAGATTGGTCAACCATGGGGCGGGAATTCGGCGGCGCAGATCGCGTTTTCTCAAGTCAGCGCTGAACCGGCGTCGCGCTGGGAGCGGGAGTTGTCCGAAGATGAAATTGGCTGGGTGGAATGGCATTGCCGCGATCTGATGCCGGAGTTTGGATACCAGCCGCGGTTGAGCGCGCGCGCGTTACGACACTTCACCAAGCGGATTCGCGGTGAACGCGCGCGCGAATACTTAAAGTCGCGCTCGTACTCCATTCGTGACGCCTGGACGGGCCGCTAGGGTCGATTTTTTGTTCCACTTGCAATCGCTATCGGCGCGGGCGATAATCGGCCCGTAAATGTCGGGAATCTAAGTCGATCCTCCGAGCATCCGTTTTCAAGCGAGGCTAAAAGTATGAAGCGAGGTTTCTCATCTTCGCGATTTGATTGGCTGACCACAGCGGGTTGCATCCTGAGACGATTCTATTTCCGGCATGACGAGGCGGAGTTTCCAGCGGCGTGGTCCCGCAATCGCGGGATTTGCAGTTTGTTAGGCGAAACCTCTCGGGGTTCGCGCGCCGTGGACCGTGCATCGTTGGATGCGCTCCGCCCACTAAATAATTGGGTCAATACTAAGGATCATCATGAACTCTTATCAACAGGAGAAACGCCAGCGCCATGGGCGTGGTCGGTCTCGACGAAGGGGCGGCCGCGGGCGTTTCCAAGAGCAGCGCGCGCCTGCACCGAAGCAAAAAACATTCTGGCAACGAATCGTCGAATTTTTTGGAAACGGCGGCGACACGCGGAAACCAGCGGCACAATCATCGCGCAACGGTCAGCAGCAACAGCAGCACCAGCGCCCGCAGGAGCAATCGCGGCCAGCGCGTAAACCTGAATCAATCGAAGTTACTTCGCCGCGTCTGTACGTTGGCAATTTATCCTTCGACGCGACCGAGAGCGATCTCTTTGAGCTCTTCAACGGCGTCGGCCACGTCCAAAACGCCGAAGTCGTGAGCTACCGCCACAACCAACGCTCAAAAGGTTTCGCGTTCGTGTCGATGCAAACGATCGAGGAAGCCAAGCGCGCGGTAGATGAATTGCACGACAAGGAATTCCTCGGCCGCAAGCTCGTGGTCAGCGGCGCGAAATCGAGCGAACACTCGCACGATTAATCGCAGCCCGTAATTTTGTCGGGAGACGTGGCGCTGATTGAAGCGCGCGTCTCCCGATTTGTTTTTTATGCGCGGCGTCTTTTTCATTGTCGGTCCAACGGCAACGGGAAAATCGGAGATCGCGGCTGAGGTTGCGGGGAAGCTCGGCGCAGAAATCGTCAGCGCGGATGCCTTCCAAATCTATCGTGGACTCGATTTGCTGACGGCAAAACCCGACCCAGCGACGCTGGCAAGAGCGCCGCATCATCTCGTTGGGACGGTGTCGATCTTTGATGAAATGAGCGCGGCGAAGTTCCGCGAGCGCGCTTTAATCGCGATTTCGGAAATCCATTTGCGCGGAAAATTGGCGATGGCGGTCGGCGGCAGCGGACTCTACATCAAAGCTCTGACCCACGGGCTGTCGAGCGCGGCCGGATCCGATCCGAAGACGCGCGCAAAGTTAAGTAAATTAAACCTCGATCAATTGCGGCGTCGGCTGGTCGACCTCGATCCGCAAAGCGCGCGCAAAATCGACACGAAGAATCGACGACGTGTCGTCCGCGCGTTGGAGATTTGCTTGCTCAGCGGAAGGCCCGCCTCCGCGCAGCGCACCCACTGGGCAGGTAATATTCCAGCGCACGGTGTTTTCGTTTTTCACGACCGCGATGAGCTTTATGATCGAATCAATCGCCGCGTCGAAGCGATGTTCGATAGCGGAGTAATCGAAGAAGTGCGCGAAGCCTGCGGGATGAGCGAAACGGCGTCGAAAATGATCGGGCTGCGCGAGATTCGAGAGTTGCTCGACGGGAAGATGTCGATCTTGCAATGCGTGGCCGCGATTCAACAAGCGACCCGGCGTTACGCCAAAAGGCAGTTGACCTGGTTTCGGCGGCAAACTAATTTTCAACCGCTGAATTTATCGCTTCTAAGTCACAACGAAGCTGTGAAAGAGATTTCGCAACTCGCAAGATCTTACGGGGTAGCGCCAGGGAATGATTGAAACACGTCCGAAAAAAACTCACGAGCGCGCCCTCTTAATTGGTCTCGAGAAACAAGGCGTCTCGAAATGGGACCTGCAGGATTCGCTTGAGGAATTGGCCGAGCTGGCAAATTCCGCCGGCGCTGAAGTCGTCGACACTGTCACCCAAAAACTGCAGAAACCGACCGCGCCGTATTACATCGGCAAAGGCAAAGCGGAAGCAATCAAGCATTCCTTTCAAGATCGAGAAATAACGTCAGTGATTTTTGATGACGAACTTTCGCCGGCTCAAGGGCGCAATCTGGAAAACTTGCTTGCGCGCAAGGTGCTCGATCGCACCCAGCTGATTCTCGACATTTTTGCGCAGCGCGCGCGCAGTCGCGAAGGCCGATTGCAGATCGAGCTGGCCCAATTGCAATACTTGCTGCCGCGATTAACGCGGATGTGGGACCATCTCTCGCGACAAACTGGCGGCATCGGCACGCGCGGTCCGGGTGAAACCCAATTGGAAGTAGACCGGCGTCGCGTCCAGGAGCGGATCGCGAGACTCGAACGCGAGCTGGAAGCGGTGCGCAAAACGCGCGCGGTCCAGCGCCAAGGACGCAAGCGTCATCAATGGCCGGTCGCGGCCGTCGTCGGTTACACCAATGCCGGAAAATCGACATTGTTGAATTTGCTCACCGGCGCCGACGTCGTGGCCGAGAACAGACTTTTCGCCACGCTCGATCCAACGACGCGCAGTTTTGTTCTGCCTAACAAACAGCGCGTCCTGCTCACGGACACGGTGGGGTTCCTGCGAAAGCTGCCCCACACATTGATCGAATCATTCAAAGCGACGCTGGAAGAAGTGAGCGAAGCCGATCTTCTGATTCACATTGCCGATCTAAGTCATCCGCGCGTGGACGATCAGATGGAGGCGGTCGAGGGCGTGATCAAGGAATTGGACGCATTCGGTAAACAGACGCTGATTGTTTTCAACAAGATCGACAAACTGCAAAATCGTGAGCTGGCCGAGACTTATGTGAAAAGATTTCCAGGCAGCGTAGCGATCTCCGCGCGGACCGGTGAAGGCGTGAACCAACTGGTGCAGGCGTTGCAGAACACGCTGAGCGCGTGGCGATTGCGTTCACGCTTTCGGATTCCGGCAAGCGAATCGGCGCTGATCGCTGAGATCCACCGGGTTGGTCACGTGCTCGAGCTGCATTACGAAGGCGAAGGCGCTCTAATCGTGGCGCACGTTCCGCCAGACTTGGCGCAGAAACTCGAGCGCTACGCAGAGCAAGGTTAGTTCTGTCATCCCGATCCCGCAGTCGCGGGAGAGGGATCTCACAACCGAAGTTGGACCACGCAAATTACTTGGCGTGAGCAACGAGCTTGTCGGAGGTCCTTCACTTCGTTCAGGATGACACGGCAACGTAGATGAAGGCCAGTGAACGAGTCGCGCAGTTGATAAAAATCTGGCCAAAGGTTTACCCAGACGCGCACACTGAGCTGGATTTCAAGAATCCGCTCGAGCTGCTGATCGCGACAATTCTGTCGGCGCAATGCACCGACAAGCGCGTGAACATGGTCACGCCGGTGCTATTCAAGAAATATCGCACCGCGAAAGATTATGCGAACGCGCCGCAAGCTGAACTGGAGAACGCGATCAAGTCGACCGGATTTTATCGCAACAAAACCAAGAGCATTCGCGCGGCAACATCGACCATCGCCACCAAATTTGGCGGAAGAGTTCCTGACTCGATGGAAGAACTGCGCGAGCTGCCAGGCGTCGGTCGAAAAACGGCAAATGTTGTTTTGGGAAACGCCTTCGGCATAAATGAAGGGATCGTGGTCGACACGCATGTGATCCGTTTGTCGCAACGACTCGGCCTAACGAAGCAGAAGGATCCGGAGAAAATCGAGCGCGACTTAATGGAACTAGTTCCAAAAACATATTGGACGGTTTGGAGCCACTGGCTGATCTGGCACGGCCGACGCCGCTGTTTTGCGCGCAAACCAGACTGCGCGAACTGCGAAGTATTCCGTCTTTGTCCGAGCGGTAAAGCTTTTCTAAGGACGGGCGTCGCGCGAAAACCAGAAACTGTCGCGTCTTAAGAATCAGCGCGACTCCGCGGGCAGTCTGTGACGCATATTGGGGCCGTCGCTTTCGGCTTTTGCCCGAAGTTGTTTGAATTGCTCTTCTAGTTTCGTCAATTCTTCGTCGGAAAGATCTTCCAGATCTACCAGTTCATTTCGCGCCTTCTTCAGGGCCCGAATGATTTCATCGAGTTTCAAGTGCATCGCTTTGGCGTCGCGGTTCTGGGTGTTTTGAATCAGGAACACCATCAAAAACGTAACGATGGTAGTTCCAGTGTTGATGATCAGCTGCCAGGTGTCGGAAAAATGAAATGTTGGACCAGTGAGAAGCCAGACCAGGATCACGAGCATGGCTCCGGCAAAGGCCCAGGCGCTTCCGAGCATGATGGAGGAACGGCGGGCGAAGACGCGAAAGGCGTCGCTCACCACGCAAAAGAAGTCTCGTTCCTTTTCGTGCTCTTTTAGTTTTTCCGTTTGGGTATGATGCACAGGTATCCTTTTGTTTTCGCGTCTACCGGGGAAAGCGCGCGCATGGAAGATGTTCGCCACGGCGAATCCGTCCCTTGGCGGATCGACCTTGCAATTGGATAGGACGTAGCCCGGGATTGATTTTCCGGCCGATCTGAGGAAAATAGAGCCCCCGCACGCCCATGCAGCACGTCACCGCATTCTCGCGTCCGCAAACTGTCCCGCCGGTCCCGACCACGGTGCCGAAGCGCAACGTCTGGATTCTCGACAGCTGGCGCGATCTGATTCTTTACGTCGGAACCCCGTTGCTGATTATTCCACTCTTCACTTTGGCTCAGGCGCGCTGGAATGCGCAGGAAATCTATCTTTTCGTCGCCGCTTTTGGCGCGATGGGCCACCACTTGCCCGGAATGATTCGCGCCTATGGCGACCGCGCATTGTTCGAGCGGTTTCGCTGGCGCTTCATTATCGCTCCCATTTTCCTGCTCGCCGTCTGCGTCGGTTTTTATTTTTGGGACATCAAGACCAATCCGGTCGTGATGATTGTGTTTCTCTGGGGTGTCTGGCACGGAATGATGCAGACCTACGGCTTTGGCCGGATTTACGATGCCAAGACCGGGTCGTTTGCCGCGCTGACTCGACGGCTTGATTTCGCTACCTGCGGAATCTGGTTCGCGGCGGGAGTGATTCTTTCACCGGCGAGGATGACCGATACCCTGGAGGGGTTTTACGGATGCGGTCTGCCATTTATTTCGCCGGGCGGAATTCACGCTCTGCAGCAAACTTTGCTCTTTGCGGCAGTGGCGGTATCGATTCTTTGGCTGGCGAATTACGGGCGAATGTGGGTCGCGGGAACCCGACAGAATCCGGTGAAGCTGGCGCTCTTTATCACGAGCGTTGCGTTTTGGTGGTATTGCAATAACGGCGTAGCGAACATTCTCGCCGGCATCGCCTTGTTCGAAGTCTTCCACGATGTGCAGTACTTGTCTTTGGTTTGGATTTACAACCGTAACCGGGTGGAGAAAGACAGCTCGATCGGTGGGTTCATGCGATTCATTTTCCGTCGCAGCGGATCCTTGATTGGCCTCTATGTCGGATTGGTCTTTGCTTACGGTTCCATCGGTTACTTGAATTCGCACATCGGAATGGAAACGCTGACACGTCTGCTCACCGGTGTAGTAGCGGCATCAGGGTTGTTGCATTTTTACTATGACGGTTTCATCTGGAAAGTTCGCGAGAAATCGACGCGCCAATCACTGGGATTGGCCGGCGGCACCGCGGATGTGAAGCTGGGCAGTTTTTTACCGGGTTGGGCGTTGCACGCAAGCAAATGGGCGGTCGCGTTTGTCATTCCGCTCGCGGCAATGTCGTTTGGTAAAGTGTACCTCGCGGCTCCACCCGCGGATCGCACCGGTCATGTGGCCGCTGATCTGCCAGCCAGTGCGCGGGCACATTATAATTACGGCGCGGCCTTACAACAACTCGGCCGGCTCGACGAAGCGGAGAAGGAATACCAAACGGCGTTGCGAATCGATCCGAGTTACATGAAGGCGCATGTCAATATGGCGTCGCTGCTGATGTCGAAGTCGAAGTTGAATGAAGCCAAAAGATATTACGACCGCGCGATCCAGCTCGATCCCAGTTCGGGCGAAGTCCGTTCCGGTTATGCTTACCTTCTCGAGCGCCTCGGCCGACCGGACGAAGCTCGCGCTGAATACGAGAACGCAATTCGCTTCACTCCAAAAAAATCAGCCGCGCGTCTGTTCTACACTTACGGCGCCTTTCTCGACAAACGAGGTGAGCTCGATGCCGCGATCGCGCAATATCAGCGCGCCTTGGAAGTCGATCCTAATCTGGCCGATGCCCATTCTGAGTTGGCGACGGCCCTTTTGACCAAAGGTGATTCGCAGAAAGCTGAAGCGCATTATCTCGAAGCGGCCCGGCTCGATCCGAAACGCGCCGATATTCACAGCAATCTCGGCACTTTGCTGCTAAACGAGGGCAAAACTTCGCAGGCCATTATCCAGTACGAGGAAGCGTTGCGAATCGATCCGACGCTGACCGAGGCAGCAGAAAATCTTCGGGTCGCCAAGCAAAGCGATAACCGCTTCCAATCGCGTCCGCCCAAATAATTTTCTGAGCCACGCCCTGCATCTTAATCTCGACGACGCGTGGCGAGATGAACCGCTAAACCTGCCGACGCTCGATGCCCGCAACTGGGGGACGCGATTGCGTTTCTCCGCGCCGCCACCATTGGTCGAAAAGTTCTACAGTGAGTTCACATCGCGATTCGTGCCCTTCTTACTTTATGGCTCGGGCGACTTCCATTATCTCAGCGCGCTTTGGCTTCGCCGGTTGAGTGGACCGGTCATCCTCGTTTCATTTGATAATCATCCGGACTGGGACATTCGTCCGCCAAAGTGGGGCTGTGGCGGCTGGATCAATCGCGCGCTCGAGCTCGCGAATGTTCAGCACGTCGCCATTTGGGGCTGCGGAAATTTCGAATGCTGGTGGCCGCACAATATCTTTGCCAATCGGCGCGGCGAAAGAGAAGGCCGGCTTGAAGTTCATCCCTGGGCTGACCAGCGTCCGATGAAAGATCGACAACGCCGCGGGGCGATCCTGCGCGAGAATTGGCGAGAAAAATTTGAAGCATTCGCGGCGAATATCGCGGGTCGCGAAGTTTACGTCACAATCGATCTCGATTGTCTTCGTCCGGAGGACGCCGTGACAAATTGGGAGAATGGCCGATTCACGGTCGCGGATCTCGAATGGGCGCTCGGGAAACTGCGCGAACAAGCTCGAGTCATTGCCGGCGACATTTGCGGCGGCTTTTCGGAAGCGAAGTACGCGCGTTGGAAACAACGCTTCGCTTCAGGGTGGGACCATCCGAAGCTCGAAAGGCCCACTGCGGACGAGACTCGAAAAATTAACTTCGCTACCCTGGAACGATTGTGGCCAGTCTTAGCTCATTGAAACGAGCACGACCCCGGCGGTGATCAGCAACGTGCCGATGGTCAGTCGCAACGTTAATTTCTCCTTCAGGATGACCGCCGCCATCAACATGATGATAATGACGCTCAAACCCTGGAACGGATAGAGGTAACTGAGATCGAAACGTTGCAGCAAACCGAGATTTAGAAAAAACGAAACAGTCATCAGCAGAATGCCGGCGCTGAGGATGGAGATAGTCTGGCGATTCTGGAATCCGGCCATGCGGGATGATTCCATCGCTCTCTTAAAAAAAAGCTGACCAGCCACGAATGTCCCCAGCCAAACCAAAATAAGAACAAGCGACCACCACGTCATAAACGCTCCTCCAAGCGAGCAGCCGGCTTGGCGACGATGGCCAGTCCAATAATCACCAAAGCGATCCCGCACCATCGGAGCGAAGAAATTCCCTCCTTAAGAATGAGCCAGCAGCTTATCGGGACCAGCACATCCACCAGCCGCGACAACGGAAACGCGATGGAGAGGGGAATATATTTCAGGACGTAAAGCCAGATCACGAGATCGAGGATAATAACGACAATCGCCAGCCAAATTAACGGCGACGCGAGTCCGGTTATTCCTATCCATGACCAGCTTTTAGACGGATCGGCCGTGGCCTTGGCGCCCGCCTTCAGCAGTAATTCGTAAAGAACCACACAGATGATATTCAGCCCGAGCTGAAACCACGGGTTGGCAAATCCAGACGGCCGATTGTTTGTCATATCGAGCCAATAATGCCAGTCCGGCTCAGACTCAAAGCTGATCTGCGTTCGAAAATTTCTTCAAAATTGGGTCGTGCCGCGTCGGCTCGAGATATTTCACGGCCAACCGAAAGATCGGATTAAGCCACGCTCGCGTGTGCAACACGTAAAGATCGAGCGGCGCCAACTCGTGGCCGAGATGCAGCTTCGGATCATAATTGAGCGGACCGCTGTAGTAGAAGCGCAACCGTTGATCGATCGCCCAACGGATTACGTCGCGCATGGTGTAAAAATAAAGATGCAGATCGAGCGCGACGTCGTAATCAAGGCCAAGGCATTCATCGTAAATCGTGTCGCCACAAACGAGGCAAAGACTAAACGCGATAATTTTGCCCGACTCCGACCAGATGAAAAAGCGCGCCCGCTCCGGCATTGTTTGAGAGATGCGACAAAAAAATTCCTTCGTCAGCGTTTCGAATTTCATTGGCGAACGCTCGTGCACTTGGAGATAGAGCGGATAAATGGCGTCAATGTGCGGCGAGATATCGTTCACGACTTCCATATCGATCTTAACTGCGCGCTCCGTCTTTCGGAACTTTCGACGCAAGCTCTTGCGGCTGACGTAGCCGAGCGCTTGCAGATATTCGTCGAAGTTTTGATAGGGCAGCGCTAGGCGCGTCATCGGCATGCTCGGCACGTGGGCGTAACCGTTTTTGGAAAGAGCCGCCAGGGTCGAGCGGTAGCTGGCTGGAAAATCCTTTAGGACAACAAGCGAAGCGTTGTTTTCCCGAGCGTAATTGCGCAGCGTCGCGCCTAACGCTTCGGCAATCCAGCGCTCATCTTTCGCGTCACATCCGCCGAGCTCACCGGCGCCGGCCGCACAGCCAACCATCAACACCCGCATTGTGAGAAATCGCGGAAATTTTCTTCGAACAAGAACGACAATCCTGCGGAAAGCACCGCGCATTCCTTCGACTAGATTTTGTCGGACGAAGAAAACTGGCTGGATGGCGCGAACATTTCCCGAATCGTCCTCGAGCAGCGCGTAATGATATTCAAACTCATTCGCCAGCGTCTCGTCGATCAGCTCGTAATAACGGTGATCTTTGCATTTGTCCTGAAACGCGCGTTTCCACGCTTCCAAGTCTCGGACACCCGAAAGGGTCAGGATTCTGGCCGTTCCTTGAGCGAAAGGAACGACAACGTCATCGCGCATTTTCGCCACGGGACGAATCCGTCCGACTGGCGGATCGATTCGCCGCGTCGACGTTCTGCACTTTGAGCACGCCGCTGCGAATATGCAGGTCGCGTTGTGGGAACGCGATTTCGATTCCAGCTTCGCGCAGCTTCTGCTCCATCGCGAAATTGAGATCGCTCCGATAACGACGTGGCCGATAGCTCATCTCGCTGCTCCAGACGACCAACTCAAAATCAATGGAATTCTCGCCGAATTTCTCCAGGAAAACGCTCGGCGCCGGATCTTTCAGAGTGTTCGCGTTTTCGCTGGCGGCGGCGAGCAGCGCCTGGCGGACTTTGTTCACGTCGCTGCCGTAGGCGACGCCCACCGGCAGGCGAAACCGCACCCGCGGATCGCCGTAGGTCCAGTTCGTCACCGGCGAGTCGATGAATTTCGTATTCGGGACAATCATGGTGATGTTGTCGTTGGTTACAATCACGGTGCTGCGGGCCCGAATGTGTTGCACCTGACCGGCGATTCCTGCGACTTCGACCCGGTCGCCCACCGTAATCGGGCGTTCTGCCAGAATGACGAGGCCGCTGATAAAATTGCTCGCGATGTTTTGCAGACCAAAGCCAACGCCGACGCCAACGGCGCCAGCAAAAACCGTCAGAGCCCCGAGATGAATGCCGGCATTATCGAGAACGATAAATATTCCAACGATGAGGACGACATTGCTGACGATCTGCGCAATCGCGTATTGCAACGAACGATCGAGCCCGCTTTTCGCGAGAAATCGATTAAATAGAAAGCGTTTTGTCCGCGATGAAATCCAGAAAACTGCGATCAGCAGAGCGATGAGCAGAAAAATCTGAAACAGGCTGAGGGTTACGCCCGGCAACGGCGCATTCCAGGATAGCGGCACGCCGGCCGCGTTAACTGCGTTCACGGTAAAGAATGCGAGCGCGGCCAGGCTGAGGATCGTGGTCAGGATCGCGATCAGGTTCGTCTCGATCTTGAACCGGCTGAGGAAACGCCGGAAGACATCGCTTTGCAGCGCGCGGGCTGCGAATACGCCGATGGAAAACCAAATGACGAACGCGACAATGCCGAGAAACGACACATCGTGACCGAAGACGTGGAGCAATGGTTTTTGCAGCAGCCCGAAGTCCATTCTCGTTAGTCTGGGCGCGTTGCGCGCCCGCGCAACCGGGAAACAAAAAACACGGCTTCCGCCGTGTTTTTTGTTTGATCAAAAATGGCTGGATGAACGGACTAGCTGCTCGCTCCGGCTTCGCCGCCACGCGGCGTCTTGGCGCGTTCTTTGATGTAGTTGATCACGTCGCCGACGGTCTGCAGTTTTTCAGCATCTTCGTCCGGCACTTCCACGGAAAATTCCTCTTCGAACGCCATCACCAATTCCACGATATCGAGCGAATCGGCGCCCAAGTCCTCGATAAACGACGCCTGCGGCGTGACCTGCTCCGGATTCACTCCGAGCTGTTCGACGATGATGTCCTTGACCTTTTCCTCAATCGTTTTGTCCGCCATAAGAAATTTTTGGGTTGGAGCGCAACGCTTACCCCACACGCTGCCGCACCGCAAGTAAAAGAATTAGCGAAAATTCCGCAACCAAATGCCACTGTCCGGAGCGCGAGCTATTTACTTCCTTTGCCCTTGGCGTAGAGAACATTCGTGCCTGACGCCCCTGTCGAACTCGACGAGTTAGTCGATCTGAAAATGCTGCCGGCCTGGGTGAACGAGCCCGCGCCCACCGAACGCTACGCCGGGCATGAAGGCGAAGATCAGCGCGAGCGTCGCTCGCGTGACCGGCGCCCACGCGATAAGCGCGGACCGGATCGAAAACGTTCAAGGCCGGGTTTCGATCGCCCGACTCAAAAAGGGAAAATGCGGGGGCAACCGCTTCGGCAGGATCGTCGGTCTCCGCGCGCGCAGGATCGGCATCGGAAAGATCGGCCGGGGTTTGTTGATCGCCAGTCCAGTGGCAGTGCGGCTCGCATCTCGGACCGCCCGTTGCCGCCGATCGCGGTCAAATTTTTGCCGCGCGTGTCTGCTTTCGAGAACGTCGTCGCACAAATCAAGTCCGGCTCGGTCGCGTATTCGTTATTCGCACTGGCGCGGCTTTTTTTGGAGAAAGCGACCCGTCACGATGTTCAATTGACCGCGCTGCCCGAGTCACCGCTCTTTCAACTGGGCGAAAACGGCGACGTCTCGGTTGATCGACAATTTCTCGAACGCAACGCGTTTCGTTTTGCGAAAGCCAACTTTTACAAGGTCGACATAACCGAGACGGAGCCGATCAAGGGAAACTTTACCAACGTAGCGCGGTGCCGGCTGAGCGGCACATTGCTCGGCCCGACCAATCATCACGATTATCAGCGCCGGCTCCGAAATTTGTACGAGCAGCGTTTCAGCCGGCGGATGAGCTTCGCCGATTATCAACGCCAAATTCAGATCGTGACCGATCCGGCGGAGATCGAGAAGTGGAAGGAAGCCGCGCGCAAAGTGACAACGTTCTCGACGTTGCGTGACGAAACGCCGACCACGTTTTCGTCAGCGGCTGAAACAGAGCGGCATTTTCAGCAAAATTATTTGCCCGGACTCGTTTGCAGCGTTTCGGAGTTGACGATCGACGGTCCTGCCAGCCGGCATTTGCAGGATCGAATGTTGAACCGGCTGATTGAGAACGAATGGACGCGTGAGACGCGGTCGCCGTCGCCGATGATGCAGGAGCTTGCCGCTCGGTTTCGTGAAGCCGGCCTTCATGTCTTTCGGCATCGTAGGGGAATGCTCTTTGTCTCGTCCATTTATCCGCGCCCATTCAAGCACGATGAATCCGGCGTCTCGCCGCAAGTTCGCGCAATTCTGGAGAGCATTGGAACCTCGCCCCGAATTGGCCGGAAAGAACTGGCCGACAAATTGATTGCTGGTCTTACGGCTGACGAAGCGGAGCGCGTCAAAATGGCGCTCGCGTCCGATCTTCGCTGGCTGATCAACGAAGGTTACGTGATCGAGTTCAACGACGGCTCGCTCGATCTGCCACGTGCGAAAGCGAAAGCGAAGGAAAGTGCGGAGGCAGCGACGCCGGAAGAGAAAGCGGAAGAAAAAGCGATCGTGGCAAACGTCCCCGCCGCGGAAAAAGAGGAACGTGTCGAGGCAGGCGCGCCGCCCGCGAATGAATCAGTCGAAGCTTCGAAAGGAAGCGAAAGCGTTATAGCGGCGGTTGTGTCAACCGCCGAACCGGAAAGACAGGCGTCCGCCGTGGCGGACGCCTCTAGAACAGAAGAAACAGAAATTGGCGGCAGTTAATGCGATGTTATTTTTGGCGGCGAAGCCGCAGTAATTTCGGCATCGTCCGACGGAGCGGCCGATCCACCAATCTCGGACTTAGATCGCGCCGGCTTTTTTGAGCGACTTGTAAGCCCCGTTTTTGTTGATCGTTTTCAGGCCGCGCGCGGTCACGCGAACGCGAACGAACTTTTTCAGCTCCGGCACCCAGATCCGGTGTTCGTGCAGGTTGGGAACGAAAAGGCGCGACACATTCTTGGTCACGTGCCGGCCGACGCCACCTTTTTTCTTGGCCATACCGCGGCGGTGAATGACGCTGCCGCGCGTGGGCCTCGATCCGGTGATGGTGCAAACTTTCGACATGGTGCAGGAATGGGGGGCGCAAAAGGTGCCGTGCGCGGGCTGATTGTCAAGCGATTCACTCGCGAAAGCTTTCGGAGTTGTTGAACGGAGATTCTATCTGATGGTCAAAAGTTTACTCGCGCAACCGTTAAGCGCGGTCCAAGATCGACATCTGCATTTGAAACATGGCACAAAAAGATAACGGCAAACTGCGAATCGGAATCGTCGGCGCGGGCAATATCGTTCGCACCCGGCATTTGCCCGCGCTCAAAAAGAATCCCGACGCCGAGATCGTCGCGGTCTCGAACTCGACTTACGAGAGCAGCGAACAATTTTGCAAGGAACATTGCCCCGGCGCGACGCCGATGGCGAATTGGGCCGATCTCTTGGCCGTGCCCGATCTTGACATCATCTGGATCGGCACGCCGCCCTACATGCATTCGGCGGCAACCATTTCCGCACTCGAAGCCGGCAAACACGTTTTTTGTCAGGCGCGGATGGCGATGGACCTCGCCGAAGCCGAAGAAATGCTGGCGACCACGAAACGTTTTCCTGAGCTGGTGACGATGCTTTGTCCACCGCCGTTCGGGATGCGCGCCGATCTGCTCGTGAAAAAACTGCTCGCCGAAAATTTCATCGGAAAACCGCACGCCGTCCGCCTGCAAAGTTTCACGGGCGTCTATTTGAACCCGGAAGCGCCGGCGCATTGGCGGCAGAAGATCGAGATCAGCGGGCTGAATGTGCTCACGCTCGGAATTTACGTAGAAGTGTTGCAGCGCTGGCTCGGAAACATCGCCGGCGTGTTCGCGCGCGGAAAAATTCTGAACGCTGAGCGGCGTGGCTATCATGTCATTATTCCCGACATGCTCAATGTTCTTTGCGTTTTTGAGAACGGCGCCGAAGGCGTGTTCGAGTTCAGTGGCGTGCACGCCGGCGCGCCGAATGATCGGTTGCGAATTTTCGGGGACCGCGGCGCGTTGCTTTACGATTTCACCAACGAACGGGTCCGGAGCGTGAAGTACGGTGGCCGCGAAATGGAAGATCTCGATGTTCCGAAGGAACTCATTACGGAATGGCGGGTGGAAGACGATTTCATCAACGCGGTGAAATCAAAAGGCCGCGTTCGCCCGCGTCCCAATTTCGAAGACGGCGTCCGCTACATGCGTGTCGTCCAGGCCGTGGCCGATTCCCGCGCGGCCGACGAATGGGTCGCGATTAAGAAATAATCTTTTCCAAGCGAACGATGGCGCGCTCGCGCGACGAGGTTGTTGCAGCAATCCAAGCGACTTTTCTTAAAAGTAGTCGGGCGCGCGTAATCGAGCTTCTCGATACTTACGGCGTTGAATCGCACGAGCGCGAGCGCGAGCGGGTGCAGCTCGCTATTTTGAAATTGAGCGAAGGAAACGAAGAGAAGCTGCGCGAATTCGTGGCGGTGGCGAAGCGCGATTATCGCGACGTGTTGTTTTGGACGGAGAACCCGGACGAAGCGCGATTGGATACGCCGGAGAAACGGGAACGAGTAAGAAAGATGTTCGAAAAGTTTGGGATCAAACCGCCGGAAGGCTTTTGAACCGCGAATTACGCGGATAACGCAGATTTAATCAGGAACGGAGGAACCCAGGAAATAAGATGAAAAATCCTTCCTGTTTTCCAAATTCTTTTTCCCTTACCCGGGAAGCGTTCTCGCGGCGTAGACGATCAGGCATCTTGTCACAACAGCGTGCCGCGAAGAATAAACAGCGCCACGTTGAAATAAATTATCAGCCCGGTCACATCGACCAGGGTGGCAACGAACGGCGCTGATGAGGTTGCTGGATCGAGTCCAAGTCGACGAAGCAGGAACGGAAGCATCGCTCCGCTGATGGTGCCCCACAAGACGACTCCGACAAGTGCAGCGCCAACAGTCACGGCGACAAGCCAATGGTACTGGCCGTAATCAAAAATGTGCAGGTATTGCCAGAGCGAGATTCTGAAAAAGCCGATTGTTCCGAGAATCAAGCCGAGTGAAAGTCCCGAGAGAAGTTCCTTGCGCACCACGCGCCACCAATCACGCAAGCGCAATTCTCCCAGAGCCATGGCGCGAATGACGAGCGTCGTCGCTTGCGATCCGGAATTGCCGCCGCTGGAAATGATCAACGGCAAAAACATCGCAAGGATCGCGGCCTTCTCGATCTCGCCGTTGTAACCCTGCATCGCGGTCGCGGTCAGCATTTCTCCGAGAAAAAGAATGATCAGCCAGGTGGCTCGTTTCTTTACCATGCGCAGCAGCGGAATGGTCGTGTACGGCTCGTCCAGCGCTTCCATACCGCCGATCTTCTGGATATCCTCAGTCGCTTCTTCTTCGGCGACGTCGAGCATGTCGTCGCCGGTCACAATTCCGACGAGCACTCCGTTTGAATCGACCACTGGCAACGCCGCCCGATCGTATTTCCGAAATGCGTTGAGCGCTTCGTGTTGAGAGTCATTCACTTTGAGTGCGGTGAACGTGTGATCGCGAAAGTCGCTTACGCGCGCGTCGAGCGGACGAAGCAGGAACTCGCGCATCCGCAGGTCGTCGATCAATTTGCCGCGTTCATCAACGACGTAGATGATATTGAGAGTTTCGCTGTCGTGTCCGAACTCGCGGACGTGGTCGAGCACGTCCTTCACCGTCCAATCTTCGTGAATGGCGATGAAGTCCGGCGTCATCAAGCGACCGACGCTGCCTTCGGGATAACCGAGCAACGATTGCGCGACCTGCCGTTCCTCGGGCGTCAGCAGTTTAATCAACTGGCGCGCGGCCGCGCTCGGCAATTCTTCGAGCAGCGCAGTGCGATCGTCCGGCGACATTTCGTTCAAAATTCCGACGACTTGCTCGTGGGCCATTCCGCGCAACAATTTTTGCTGCGCTTCAACGTCGAGATATTCAAAAACGTCCGCCGCCAGTGCCGACGGCAGGATGCGGAAAATGATGACTTGGTCGTCTTCGTCCATGTCGAGGATCACTTCCGCGACATCGGCCGGCGGCCATTCGCGAAACATCTCGCGCAACGCGGCGAAATTCCGCGTGTCGATCAAGCCTTTGATTTCGGGTACGAGAATTTTGCCGACCATGAGAACCTCCGTTCCCGCCGCCGCCCGAGTTTTAACATTGCGACTGGCCAAGAGCAATCGTTCCGCGCTTGGAATTTGACCGAAACGATTACAAATTGGTGGTAATGCCGGCAGTGGCCATACGTTCGATGATTCGACGCGAGATTGGTGACGATCGCGTCTGCGTGCTCACATTCGATCGGCCCGAATCGGGCGCGAACATTTTCGACACCGCGACCATGAGCGAGCTGGGCGAACATGTCGATGCGATCGAACGCGACAACTCCTTGCGCGGTTTGATTATTACCTCCGCGAAAAAATCGATCTTCATCGCGGGCGCCGATTTGAGAACGCTCTTGAAGCAAGCGCAAACCGGCGAGCTGCATGATTTCATCGCCCAAGGACAGCGCGTCTTCAATCGAATTGCGGCGTTGAAAATTCCGAGCGTGGCCGCAATCCACGGCGCCTGCGCTGGTGGCGGCTACGAAATCACTCTCGCGTGCGACTGGCGCCTCGCATCGGACGATCCGGCGACGCGAATTGGATTGCCCGAGACGACGCTTGGTTTGATCCCGGCCTGGGGTGGAAGCACCCGGCTGCCGCGCTTGATTGGGGAAGACAATGCCGCGGAAGTGATTTTGAAAGGCAAACTTTATTCCGCGAGCGAGGCATTAAAAACAGGATTGGTGGATGAGGTGGCGTCACGAGAGCAACTCCTCGACGCAGCGCGACGTTTGATCGGCAAAGGAAAACGTCCTACTGCAAAAGTGCCGCCGCCGAAAGGAAACACTCCGGTTCCGTCCGATCCAAAATCGGCGCGTGCGCGTGCGCTCGGCATTATCACGACCGGCGCAGCGAATCCGGTCGATGAATCGCTCAAGCTCGAGCTCGATGCGATTGTCGATCTTGGCCAAACCGAATCGACCCAAAATCTGATTCGCAATTTTTTCCTGGCGGAAAAATACAAGAAAGGAAGCAAGCAATTCGAGAAAGTTGCGCACGCGGCGATTATCGGCGCCGGCGTGATGGGCGCGGGCATCGCGCAATGGCTGAGCTCGCGCGGTGTGACTGTGATTTTACGCGACGTGAATCGCGAGCTGCTCGATCGCGGTCTGGCCAGCATTGAAAAAACCTACGGCGACGCGGTGAAGCGCGGATTGATGACTGAGGAAAAAGCGAAACAGGGGCGCGCCCGCATTGTTGCTTCGACCGCGCCGATGGAATTGCGCGATGTCCAGTTTGTGATCGAAGCCGCTTCGGAAAAGATCGACATCAAAAAGGAAATTTTCCGGGAGCTGTCGATGCAAGCGGGCCCGAAAACGATCATCGCTACGAACACGTCCGCGCTTCCAGTGAGCGAGCTGGCGAGTTGCACCGTTTCGCCCGACCGCGTGATCGGTTTGCATTTCTTTAACCCAGTGAGCCGGATGAAGCTCGTTGAAGTCGTGATTGCCCAAGAAACTTCCGACGACACGAAAGAGCATGCGCTCGCCTTCGTCCGGCAAATCGGAAAATTACCAGTGGTGGTGCGCGATAGCCCGGGGTTTTTGGTCAATCGCGTTTTGTTTCCGTATCTGCTCGACGCGGCCGAATTGTTCGAAAACGGTGTGGAAGCGGAGAAGATCGACAACGCCCTGATGAAGTGGGGGATGCCGATGGGACCGTTGCGCTTGATCGACGAGATCGGAATCGACGTTACGGTGGATATCGCGACCACCCTCGAAAAAGCTTACGGACGTCGCGACCGCGCGCCGGAAATTTTGAGGTCGATGCGCGAATCCAAGCTGCTTGGCCGCAAGAGCGGCGGCGGTTTTTACAAATACCAAGGCCGAGAGCAATTGCCTAACCCGCCTCCGCCCGGGACGGGCTCCGCCGCGGCGAGCGAGTCGGTTGCCAAGGCCGATCTGGCACAGCGCTTGATGTTTCTGATGGTCAACGAAGCCGCACGCTGCATTGAAGAAAAAGTGATAGAGTCGTCCGAGGACGCGGATTACGGAATGATTCTCGGAACCGGATTCGCGCCTCATCGCGGCGGACCGCTGCGTTTCGCCGAGCATTTTGGTTTGAAGAAGATTGTCGAAGAGATGAACCGGTTGGCGCAGAGCGACGAGAAGTTTGTGCCGTGCGAGATTTTGAAGAAGCACGTCCGCGACGGGACAAAATTCTACGAGTCATGAGATCGCGCGCGAAGCGACTAGTTTGTTATGTCGAGCGAAGTCGAGACATCTCTCGATATTTCCGGTTGAGAAACAGTAAGAGATTCCTCGGCTCCGCTCGGAATGACAGAGTGATATGAAATCGTCATTGGAAGCGGCCGAGAAACAAATCAGCGAAGAGACGAGCGCGAAGCCGCAAAAGCAGGCGCCGGCGTCGGTGATCGACACGTCCAAGATGTCAAAGGGCAAGCGCGAAGCGCTCGAATTGGCCGAAGCGTCGCGCGATCCGCTGGATGAACGTGGCAGTTTCGCCAGCAATCTGTTCATCGGCCGCTACGATTTTAATCGGATTTATCCGTGGCCGGAGCAAAGCGGGGAAGATCGCGCTGCGGGCCGGGAATTTCTCGCCAGTCTGGAAAAATATCTGCGCGAAAACATTGACGCCGACGAGATCGATCGCACCGGCGAGATTCCGCAGAAAAACATCGACGATCTTTTCGCGATGGGCGCGTTCGGGGTGAAAATTCCGAAGCAATACGAAGGCCTCGGTTTATCGCAGGTCAATTACGGGCGGGCTGCCATGTTGCTCGGAAGTTGGGACGAAAATCTGACCGCGCTCGTTTCCGCGCACCAATCCATTGGCGTTCCGCAGCCGTTGCTTCTTTTCGGCACGGACGAGCAAAAGAAAAAATATCTTCCCCGCGTCGCGCGACACGAAATTTCGGCCTTTGCCTTGACCGAATGGAATGCCGGCTCCGATCCGGCGAACATGAGTTTGCGCGCCGACCCGACTGAGGACGGCTCGGCATTCATTCTTAATGGCGAAAAACTTTGGTGTACGAATTTGATCAAAGCTGGCGTGCTGGTGGTGATGGCGAAGACGGCGCCGAAGATTGTGAACGGCAAAGAGCGCAAGCAAATCACCGCGTTCATTGTCGATGTCGATTCGCCAGGACTCGAGATCACTTATCGCTGCCGGTTCATGGGATTGCGCGCGCTCTACAACGGGATCGTGAAATTCACGAACGTGCGCGTCCCGCGCGAAAACATGATCGCGAAGGAAGGTCAGGGATTAAAAGTTGCGTTGACCACTTTAAACACCGGCCGGCTCACGATTCCGGCCGCATGCGTCGGTTTATCGAAACGGTTGCTCGAGATCTCGCGCAAATGGGCGAGCGAGCGAATCCAATGGGGCGTTCCAATCGGGCAACATTCCGCCATTGCCGGAAAAATCGCCGAGATGGCTGGAAACACTTTCGCAATGGAGGCGATGACGTTTCTCACATCGGGATTGGTAGATCGCAAAGCCGGCGATCTCCGCATCGAAACCGCGATGTGCAAAATGTGGTCGACCGAAACGACCTGGAAAATATCCGACGACGCGATGCAGGTGCGGGGCGGCCGCGGTTACGAAACGGCCCAGTCGCTAGCGGGTCGCGGCGAGGAAGCGATCCCGGTTGAGCGTTTTCTGCGCGATTGCCGCATCAACACGATTTTCGAAGGCTCGAGCGAGATCATGCGGCTGTTCATCGCGCGAGAAGCGCTCGATCCGCATTTGAAAGTCGGCGGCGCGATTTTTAATACCCAGCTACCTATGTCGGAACGGGTGAAAGCAGTTTTCACATCCGGAAAATTTTATGCCGGCTGGTATCCCCGGCAATGGTTCTCGAGCGGCGCCGGCAAGGTCGACAACCTCGATCGGCACCTCCAAAAACATGTCGATGACGCGGCGCGGACGAGCAAAAAACTGGCGCGTGGATTATTTCACGCGATGGCGCGCTTCGGTCCGAAGCTCGATCGCGAACAACTTTTACTTTCCCGATTTGTTGGAATTGCCACGGAACTTTTTGCGATCAGCGCGACCTGCTCTTTCGCGCAATACAAGATCGATCACGGCGAATCGGCAGAGGAAGTTTTGTCGGTCGCGAATTATTTCTGCAATTCGGCCCGGGCGCGGATCGACCACTACTTTGCCGGCGCGCGTCGAAATGTGGACAAGCTCGGCTATCAGCTCACCCAGGAACTGCTCGCGGGCAAACATTCGTCGCTGCGCGAAGGAATCGTTCGCTAACATCGGTCCGCCAGAGGACGGATTCGGCGTGGCGAACAATTACCTTTGCGAGTGCGGGTAATGGCACTGGGCCTGCTTGAATCGGGGGCGTGGCGGCCCTCATTTTTCTCGCGATTGGACTGCTATGCATTTTGATCGGCCGCTTTCTTCTTATCCGTGCCGCTTTTGGCATTAGCATTTGGTGGGGTCTGGGAATTTTTCTGCCCTTTGGACCGTTGCTCTTCCGGCTGAACTATCCAGACCTCGCGCCATTATCCAAAACGTTCCGATTGGTCGCGCTACCGTGCATTCTTGCTTATTTCGTGCTGCGACCGGGTGCGATGTCCGGATCGCAATTCGATAAATTTTTTAAACATAAGGAAGTGCCATCAGGGCCGGCGAACCATTACGGTTTGGAAAAAGCCCCTCAAAAGGGCCCAGTGCCGAGTCTCGTTAACCGTCGGCTTGCCAATAATCGCGAATTGGAGCGGCTTAACGCTTGGTGCGCTGCGTTACGACTGAAAAAACGCGACCTGCTGCGCAGTGACGTTGCGGGCAATGAAGCATATATGGTCGAACTCACGCAGTATAACGCCGCTCTGAAAAAGGCGACCGACGAACGAAATTCGCTCTGGGAGCAAAAAAGGTAGGGGCGGTTGACCCCAACCGCCCGTGGCGATTCGGTGAATGGAGCCGGCGGGAGCCGAGCGACATAGACGGGAAAGCCCGAGAGGGTGAGTGAGCGGGAAGCGAGCGAATCAATCGCCTCTGCCTCGGTTGACCAAGTCGGCGCCGAAAGCTACTCTCAACGGATGAGTATGCCGCCCATGCTCACGGAGGCGGCTCGCACTTCGCGGCCGCGTTTGAGTAAGAGCAAAAATAAAAAATCTGTCGACCCGTCTCGTGTGCTCCACGTGCTGGGCGATCATATTTTGCTCGACGGTTTTAAGATCGTCCTCGATCAGGAAAAGAGCCGCGGCTCATATCTTTATGACGCGGCCAACGGCCACCGTTTAATCGATCTTTACGGTTTCTTCGGATCGATGCCGATCGGGTTTAATCATCCTTACTTCGATCAGCCTGATGTGCAGCGCGATCTTTTGCGGGCGGCGAAAGCGAAAGTCGCAAATTCGGACGTTTATTCGGAGGCCTACGCCGAATTTGTGGAAACATTTGCGCGGGTCGCCGGATTGCCACCACTCGAAAAATATCTCTTCATCGAAGGCGGCGCGCTCGCGGTCGAGAACACGCTCAAAGCGGCGATGGATTGGAAAGTCCGCAAGAACATGGCCGCGGGTCAGGGTGAGCGCGGAACGCAGATTCTGCATTTTCGCCACGCCTTTCACGGTCGTAGCGGCTACACCATGAGCCTGACCAACACCGACCCGCGCAAGACAGATTTGTTCGCCAAATTTGATTGGCCGCGCGTTTCGTGTCCCTACATCGATTTTTCTTTGCCGGAAACCGAGCGCGAAAAAGACGTAGTCGCGCGCGAGAAAAAAGCGGAGAAAGAAATCCATGCTTGCATCGACAAACATAAGATCGACATCTGCGCCATCATCATCGAGCCGATCCAGGGTGAAGGCGGCGATAATCATTTCCGCGGCGCATGGCTGAAGAAACTGCGCGAGATCTGCGACGACAACGACGTCCTTTTAATTTTCGACGAAGTGCAATGCGGCATGGGCGCAACCGGAAAGATGTGGTGTTGCCAGCATTTCGACGTATTGCCCGACTTGCTTGCGTTTGGAAAAAAAGCGCAAACCTGTGGCGTAATGGCGGGTCCGCGATTGGATGAAGTGAAGGACAACGCGTTTCGTTTGCCAAGCCGTTTGAATTCGACTTGGGGCGGAAATCTGACCGACATGGTCCGCTCGACGCACTACATGCACATCATTGAAGAAGAATCTCTGGTCGAGAACGCGGCCAAGGTCGGCGCCTATTTTTTGGATCAGCTCCGAGATTTGCAGCGTTACGAGCCGACGATCTCGGCTGTTCGCGGTCGCGGATTGTTGCTCGCATTCGATCTGCCGGATGCAGATACGCGCGAGAGATTTTGGAAAGGTCTGTTCGATCTCGGAGTGTTGACGCTGCGCTCCGGTGATCGGTCGATCCGTTTTCGTCCGGCGCTCGACATCACCGCGGAAGTCGTGGACAAGGCAATGGGTTTGATCCGGCAATATTGCCGGAAACGGAAATAGCGATGCAATCGGTCTTCGAGAGACTCGCGTTGAGCGAGGAAAATTCCGGAGTCTTCAACGGCGAATGGTCCCGCAGCAGCGGCGCGAAGATCGACAAGATCTCGCCCATCGACGGAACAAAGCTCGCGAGCGTCCGCACCGCCTCGGACGACGATTACCAAACGACGATCGCTCGGGCGCAGGAAGCGTTTGAAAAGTGGAGAAAAACTCCCGGACCAGTCCGTGGCGACACCGTCCGTCGTCTCGGAAACGCGCTCCGCGAGCTGAAACATGAGCTTGGCCAGCTCGTCACGCTCGAGACTGGAAAAATCATAGCGGAAGGCGAAGGCGAAGTGCAGGAAATGATCGACATCTGCGATTTCGCGGTCGGCCAGTCACGGATGCTTTACGGCCTGACGATTCAATCGGAAAGGCCGAGCCATCGTTTGATGGAGCAATGGCATCCGCTTGGGCTCGTCGCAGTAATCACGGCGTTTAATTTTCCGGTCGCGGTCTGGTCTTGGAACGCGGCGCTGGCCGCGGTCTGTGGTGACGCGACAATTTGGAAGCCATCGGAAAAAACTCCGTTGACCGCGATTGCGGTCACAAAAATTGCGGAGCGCGTCTGCCGCGAAAGCGGCGCCGATCCGGCAATTTTCAGCTTGCTGATCGGCGATCGAAAAAGCGTTGGTCAAAAGCTGGCAGACGACCCGCGGATTCCATTGATCTCCGCGACGGGTTCGGTCGCGATGGGATTGAACGTCGCTAAAACAGTTCATGGGCGGCTCGGGAAGACAATCATGGAGCTCGGTGGGAACAACGCGCTCATTGTCGCACCGAGCGCCGATGTCGATCTTGCCACTCAATCGATTTTCTTCGGCGCGGTCGGGACGGCCGGCCAGCGTTGCACTTCGACGCGGCGCGTCATCGTGCACGAATCGGTCGCCGACAAAGTGCGCAAGAAGCTGCTCGCCGCTTACAAGTCGCTCCCAATTGGGGATCCGCTCGATAAAAAGACTTTGATGGGACCTTTGATCGACAAGGGCGCGGTGGAAATGGTGCAGCAGTCGATTCAGAAACTGAAAGACGAAGGCGGCGAAGTTCTTTACGGCGGTGAGCCGATGGACCTGCCCGGCGGTTGTTACATGAAGCCATGCTTGGCCAGCGCGAAGGCGAATTTTAAAATCGTGCAGGAAGAGACGTTCGGGCCGTTGCTCTATTTATTGACCTATCGCGACTTCGACGAGGCGATCGCCATCCAGAACGGCGTTCCCCAGGGCCTGACCAGTTCCATTTTCACGAATGACGTGCGCGAGGCGGAGAAATTTGTCAGCACGGTCGGGAGCGATTGCGGGATCGCGAACGTGAACACTGGCACAAGCGGCGCCGAAATTGGCGGCGCGTTCGGCGGCGAGAAAAATACCGGCGGCGGACGCGAAAGCGGGAGCGATTCCTGGAAAAGTTATATGCGCCGCCAGACGAACACGATTAACTTTTCGTCCGAACTGCCACTCGCTCAGGGAATTCAGTTCGGAACGGACGATTCGGGCAGTGCGACTGCGTGATTGGTGGATCGGCCAGCCTGCTCGCGAAACCTTTCGGAGCTCCGCGGGCGATGGTAAAAATGGCGGCGTAGCCGCATGGTTTTTGTAGGGGACGCTGTTAGCGTCTCGTT
>QHRF01000027.1 GCA_003220055.1 Verrucomicrobiota bacterium
CTCCGAAAGAAAAAGAGCAGAAGAAGTAGGTGGATCGAGCGCTCCGCGCTCGATGTTAAGTGGCGGCGAAGCCGCAAAAATTTTATCATCGCCCGCGGAGCGGCCGATCCACCAAGCTCATGTCGAATTCAAACGAATATGCTCCTGCGCCGATTCGCTTGGTCGCAGGCTTGGGCAATCCGGGCGCCGAATACGCGCGCACTCGCCATAACATCGGCTTCATGGTTGTCGATCTTCTCGCGCACGAATCCGGAGCGGCTTGGGAGAAATCGAGCAAATGGGATGCGGCTACGACAAGATTTCGCGATGTTACGCTAGTTAAGCCTGCCAGTTACATGAACCGGAGCGGCCATCCTCTTTTCGCGATTGCCCAGTTCTTTAAGATTGCGCCCCAGGACATCTTCGTCGTGCTGGATGATTTTTCGTTGCCCCTTGGTCGATTGCGGATTCGGCAGGGTGGCGGTCCGGGCGGCCACAACGGATTGGAATCGATCATCGTGCAATTCGGCAGCGAAGAAATTCCACGACTGCGCGTTGGAATCGGTCCGGCGCCGGCTGAAGGAGCTACCGATTACGTGCTCAGCAATTTTTTCGAGGAAGAAAAAGGGCTCGCAAGATCGACAATCAACCGCGCCGCTGACGCAGTGAAATGCGCGATTGACAAAGGCGTCGTTTCCGCGATGAACACTTTCAACAAAATCGAAGAAGAATCATGAAGAATCGTTACGAAGCGTTACTCGTCCTCAACTCGCAAGGCAAGGAGGAGAGCGTGCATGACATTGTCGAGCGTTTGGAATCCGAATTCAAAAAAGAGGGCGCCGAAATCGAGCAGGTGCAAAAAATGGACAAACGCCAGTTTTCCTATGCCGCCGGGCCACTTGATGCCGGTTTTTATGTGAACTTCATTTTCCATGCAGATCCGCAGCTGGTTACGAAATTGCGTTCCAAATTTAAGCTCGACCCGGAAGTTTACCGTCAGCATTACCAGCGGCTGCGCGAGAAGACCGAAAAGAAGGAGCGGACGGAAAAGCCGGCGAAAAAGTTGGCGCGTTCCAAGTAAATCCGCTAAGACTGGCGCATGGCCAGTTTCAATAAAGTCATTCTCCTCGGAAATCTGACGCGCGATCCCGAAGTGCGTTATACCCCCAAAGGCAGCGCCGTTTGCGACCTCGGCATTGCTATTAATCGTCAATACACCCTCGACAGCGGCGAAAAACGCGAAGAAGTCACGTATGTCGACGTCGTTCTCTGGTCGCGGCTCGCAGAAATCGCCGGCGAATATTTGAAAAAAGGCCGGCCGATTTTTATCGAAGGCCGTCTCCAATTGGACACCTGGGACGACAAACAAAGCGGACAAAAGCGGAGCAAACTGCGCGTGATCGGCGAAACGATGCAACTGCTTGGCGGCCGTCCTCCCGGCGCCGGCGCTGGCGCTCCTGAAGGCGCCGAAGGCGGACGCGAATCGCGGCCAAGCAAGCCTGCTCCGCCGCCAAAAGCCGGCGCCGCAGCCGAGCCCGACGACGACGAAATTCCGTTTTAAAATGGTAGGGGCGGTTCACCGAACCGCCCGCGGGCGAGTCCGAACCGGACTGGCACGGGCAATCGCACCTACCCGTCGCGATTTTTAATATGAACGCGACCGAAGCGTGCATCGCGCTCAACATGCTGCCGACGGTCGGTCCAGTGCGGTTGCGAAAGCTCCTGCAGATTTTCAAGGAACCGGAGAACATCCTGGCCGCCAAACGTGATCAGCTTCGGAAAGTTGAGGGAATCGGTAAGGACGTCGCCGATCAAATTTCAAACTGGGAATCGATTGTCGAGCTTCCGGCCGAGTTGAAACGGGTGAAGGACTTCGGCGCGACCGTCATCACGCAGAATTCGTCGTCTTATCCCAAGGCGCTGCGCGAGATCCACGCGCCACCGATCGTTCTTTACGTTTGGGGCGAAATTCAGGAGCGCGATCAGCACGCGATCGGGATCATCGGCGCGCGTCGCACCACTCACTACGGTAGTGAGTGCGCGAAAAAGCTCGCCTACCAGCTTGCTTACGCGGGGCTGACTGTGATTAGCGGTCTGGCGCGCGGAATCGATACGTCCGCGCATCAGGGCGCGTTGGCAGCAAAAGGGCGCACGATCGCGGTCATTGGGTCGGGATTGTCGAAGCTGTATCCGCCCGAAAATCGCGCGCTCGCCGAGAAAATCTGCAGCGGGAGTGGCGCAGTCGTATCTGAATTCTCGATGGAGATCGAACCTGACCGGCAAACGTTTCCGATGCGGAACCGGATCATCTCAGGCTGGAGCCATGGAATTCTCGTGGTCGAAGCGGGCATCAATAGCGGTGCGTTGATTACGGCCTCGCAGGCGCTGGAACAGGGCCGGGCGGTTTATGCTGTCCCCGGACATATCAATGCTCCGAGCGCGATCGGCTCGAATCGGCTTATTCAGCAGGGCGCGAAGCTCGTCATGGATGCGAATGACATTCTCGATGACCTCCAAATTCTTTTGCCCGAAACGAAACCGTCACCGCAAGCCGCCGCCCGTCCGCTGCCTCCGCTCTCGAACGAAGAGCGCCGAGTTTATGACGCGATTGAGGCAACGGAGACGCCGATCGACGAGATCGCCACGAAATCAAATTTGCCAAGCGGCACAGTCTCTTCTACTCTCCTCGGCCTTGAGCTGAAGCGGCTCGTGAAGCAGTTGCCCGGAAAATATTTCGTGAAACTCGCCTGACCTCGTCCGCGACCTGCTCATCCCCCCGTTTGCAAGGTCTTCATTACCAATGTCTAAATCCCTGATTATCGCGGAGAAGCCGAGCGTGGCGAGCGATCTCGCCCGCGCTCTTGGCGTCAAGAAGGAAGGCGATCATTTCGAAAGCGAGAGCTACGTCATCTCGTCCGCGCTTGGCCATTTGGTTGAATTGGCCCTCCCGAGCGAGCTCGACGTGAAGCGCGGGAAGTGGAGCTTCGCCAATCTCCCGATTATCCCGGACGAATTTCAGCTCAGGCCGATCGAGAAAACGAAAGCGCGCTTCAACATGCTCAAGAAGTTGATGCAGCGCCACGATGTCGATCTTCTGATCAACGCTTGTGACGCCGGACGGGAAGGGGAATTGATTTTTAGGTATCTGGTCAAACTTAGCGGGGTTAAAAAGCCCATCCGCCGTTTGTGGCTGCAATCAATGACAACGGAATCGATCCGCGAGGCCTTCAATCATTTGCGCTCGGAAGAGGAAATGGTGCCGCTCTCAAAGGCGGCGGTTTGTCGCTCTGAAAGCGATTGGCTGGTCGGGATCAACGGCACACGGGCCATGACCGCATTTAACAATCGCACCGGCGGTTTTCAGCTGACTCCAGTTGGTCGCGTCCAAACGCCAACCCTCGCCATTCTGGCTGAGCGCGAAGACAAGATTCATCACTTCAAGCCGCGCAACTATTATGAGGTGTTCGGCGATTTCGAAGTCAAAGCCGGCTCCTATCGCGGCCGCTGGTTCCGGGAAGATTTCACCAAAGACGGCGACGAAGACGCGCGCGCGGAGCGGATTTGGGACAAGGCGACTGCGGACGAAATCAAGAGCCGCTGCCTTGGCAAAACCGGCGTTGCGACTGAAGAACGCAAGCCGACCACGCAGGCGCCGCCGCTTCTTTACGATCTGACCAGTTTGCAACGGGATGCGAACGGACGCGGCTTTAGCGCCAAACGCACCCTGCAGATTGCCCAGCAGCTTTACGAGCGCTTCAAAGTCATCACTTATCCGCGCACCGACTCACGCTATTTGCCGGAGGATTACATCCCGACGGTAAAATCAACCTTGAGCCGGATCGAGAATCCGCACGCGCGCACCGTTCTCGACAAAAATTGGGTCAAACCGTCGAAACGGATTTTTAACAACGCGAAGATTTCAGATCACTTCGCCATCATCCCGACCGGGACCGCGCCGCATGGACTCGATGAAGTGCAGCAAAAAATCTACGACATGATTGTGCGCCGCTTTATCAGCGGCTTTTTCCCTGCGGCGCAATTTGAAGTGACGACACGCATCACCCGGGTCGAGAAGGATGCGTTTAAAACCGAAGGCAAAATCATCAAGGATCCGGGCTGGCTGGCAGTTTACGGACGCGAAGCAGCTTCGGAACAGCAGGGCGAAGAGTCGATGGTGGCGATTTCGCCGAACGAACCTGCCAAAGTTCTCGACATCGAAGTTGCCCAAAATGAAACGAAACCGCCGGCGCGTTTCACGGAAGCGACGCTGCTCTCAGCAATGGAAGGCGCGGGCAAACTCGTGGAAGACGAGGAACTGCGTGAAGCCATGCGCGAGAAAGGTCTCGGCACGCCGGCCACGCGCTCGGCAATTATCGAAGGCTTGATTCACGACGGTTACGTTCATCGTCAGGGCCGCGAATTGATTGCGACCGCCAAAGGTTTGGCGTTGATCACCCTTTTGCGCGGCATCGGTGCGACCGAGTTGTGTTCCCCGGAAATGACCGGCGAATGGGAGTACAAGCTCAAGCGCATGGCCAAAGGCCACATGCAGGCCAACGAGTTCATGAAGGGAATCAAGGAGTTCACGCGTGAGGTTGTGGAGAAGGCAAAAAATTTCGAAGGCGAGAGCGTGACCGGAGATTTCGAGCCGCTTGATGTGAAATGTCCGAAGTGCGGCGGCGGACCTTTCGACGAAAGTTATCGCACCTTCAAATGCCGGTCCTGCGGACTAATCGTTTGGAAGACGATGGCCGGGCGATTGTTCGAACGTTCGGAGTTGGAAAAACTTTTGACTGAGAAACAGGTCGGCCCGCTGGAAGGTTTTCGAAGCAAAGTCGGCCGCAAGTTCAACGCAACCGTCAAACTCAGTGAAGATTTCAAACCGGCGTTCGATTTCGGCGAGAACGGTCATGATCAGCCGGTTACGATCGACACCGAGAAGCACGAAGCGCTCGGACTTTGTCCAATTTGTAAGAAAGGCCAGGTTTATGTGCTTGATCGCGCCTATGCCTGTGAGAACGCAGTGGCCAAGGAGAAGACCTGCACGTTCCGTATCAGCAAGAACATCCTGCACCGCGAGATTCCAAAGGAGCAGGTGCAAAAACTGATTACGACGGGCAAGACCGATCTTCTCCCGAAGTTTGTTTCTAAAAAGGGCCGCCCGTTTTCTGCGCACCTCAAGTTGGAAAATGGAAAAGTCGGTTTCGAATTCGCCGAAAGAAAGCCGAAGAAGCGCGCGCCGCAAAAGGCGGTCGCGGCTTGAGCGAAACAACAATTCCAAGCGTTAAAGATCGTTGACGCCACAACGTGTGGTGTGTTATTTAGCGCTTTAACACTATGCGTTGCCCCAAGTGCGGCTCGCGTGATGACAAGGTCATCGATTCCCGTCAGTCTCGCGATAGCTCCAGCATTCGCCGGCGCCGCCAATGTCTCAAATGCGGATATCGCTTCACTACTTACGAGGAGATCGAGCGCTCGGACTTGCGCGTCGTGAAGCGCGATCGCACTCACGAGCCGTTCGATCGCCGAAAACTCGCCGGCAGCATTGCCAAAGCTTTCGAGAAGCGCTCCACCAGTTTGCTGACGCTCGAGCAGCTCGTCGATGAAATCGTGCACGATTTGGAAACCGGCGGCCGCGAGGTCCAATCCACCGATATTGGGGCAAAGGTCCTCGAAAAACTGCGCGGCATCGATGAAGTCGCGTATCTGCGTTACGCCTCGGTCCATCGTCGCTTCGAAGATGTCGATCAATTCGTTGATGCCATCCACGCGCTGGGCAAGACGGCGAAGCCTGACTCGAAGCAACGTGAATTATTTCCGCCTGATCAAGTAAGTCATGGTCGCGTTTAAAGAAGAATTTCCTTATCTGCGCTGCGACTCAGGCCAGCTCTTCGAGTTCGACCGCGACTGGCTGCACGCCGCGATTAACCGCGCGGCCGATAAGGCCGGTTACCCGAGCTGGTGGTTGACCGAGCATGTCACCGAGAGCATCGCATTTTATTTGCACCTTCGAAACGACGAGAACGTTGTTGCATTCAAACAGCTTCAGGAAACGGTCCAGTACGTCCTGAAAGCGATCGGTTACAAGGAGATCATTCCCTACTTCGCACCGGCTCCGCCGCCGATCTCGATTTCGTTGGTCGATATCGCGCATCAAGCCGGCAGCGGTTACGAGCTCGCCTTTTTCGATCTTCTCGAAAAACGTCTTAATTCCCTGATCGAGACCGGTGTTGACAATTTGCAGCTCTGCTCGCTGCAAGCGTGTGTGAAGCATTTGCGCTGCACGCGAGTTTGGACCCGGGGCTGCGATGCTTTACGGGAAGAAATTGTCTGCTTCATTCGTGAACGGTTGACGGCGACCACCAGCGAGCGCTTGAAATGCTCGCTGAAATGATTGCTCAGTCCGACAATTTGCCATGACGATTTTCGAAAAAATCATCGCTCGCGAGATTCCAGCGAAAATTATTTGGGAAGACGACGATGCGATCGCTTTTCACGACGTAAATCCGCAAGCGCCGGTCCATGTGCTGATCGTGCCGAAAAAAGTGATTCCGCGTTTGGCCGCCGCCACCGAAGCCGAGCGCGCGATTCTCGGAAAATTATTGCTCGTCGCCGGTGAGCTCGCGAAAAAACTCGGCGTCGAGCAATCAGGCTACCGAGTTGTGATTAATAGTGGACCCGACGCGGGCGAAAGCGTGCCACATCTTCACGTTCATTTGTTAGGCAAACGCGCTCTCGCCTGGCCGCCGGGATAAGTCTTGTCCTGAGCGCAGTCCATGGATCGACACTAAATGCCTGCAACGCTCGACCCCGTCCGGCCGATTCAGCTGGACGAAATCAGGGAAGCGCGCGAACGCATCGCACGAACAATCGTGCGCACCCCGCTCGTCCGCTTGGAGCTTGGTCAAGATTTTCCCGACATTCGATTGAAACTGGAGAATCTCCAGCCAATCAACGCTTACAAATTGCGGGGCGCGACCAATGCGGTCGCTATGCTTTCTGACTCGAAGCGCAAACGCGGCGTCTGGACGATCAGCGCCGGCAATGCCGGGCAAGGGGTTGCTTACGCGGCGCGACAAGCCGGAGTTCCGTGCACGGTGGTTGTCATCGAAACAGCGCCTGAATCAAAAATCGCGCGAATGCGCGCTTTGGGCGCAAAATTAATTCCAGTACCGTACGAGGCGGCCTGGAAAGCGCTCGATGATCGCGCATTTCCCGGAGTCGACGGAACTTTCGTTCATCCATTCGACGATCACAATTTCATTGCCGGACACGGCACGATGGGTCTCGAGATTTTGGAAGACGCGCCTGACACGAAAGCGATCATTGCCAGCATCGGCGGCGGCGGATTGATCACCGGAGTCGCGAGCGCGATCAAATCAATCAAGCCGGAGATAAAAATTTTTGGCGCCGAACCGGAAACAGCCGCGCCCGCAGCGTTATCGTTCGAAAGAGATTCGCCGCAGGTTTTCAAGAACTGGAAAGCATCGTTTGTCGATGGAGCCGGCGGGCAGAGCGTGTTCCCGCGAATGTGGGAGCGAATGAGGCCGCTTGTCGACGGCTACATCGTCGTCACTTTGGAAGAAACGAAGAACGCGATGCGATTGATGGCTGAGAAAGCACGAATCATTTCTGAAGGCGCGGGCGCGCTGCCATTGGCGGCGGCATTGACTGGAAAAGCGGGCAAGGGTCCGATCGTCGCCATCGTTTCCGGTGGCAACATCGATCTGAAGAAGTTCTTCGAGTTGATAAGCTGATCAGCTCAATGCGTGTGCATCATGTCGCGGCAGCCCGCGACGTTGCCGATTAGCAAGACCACGAGAACACCGTAGAGAATGATTGTTCGCGTCGTTGTCTTCGAACGGAAATAGAAAAAGCCGTGGACGAGATAGACCGCGTAGCAGCCAAGTAATATTCCCCAGCCGCCGTCGTTTGCCGTATGGCGATCGATGACGGCGACAAGACCAAGAGGAAACATCCACGCCAGCGCCCAGAGACCCGGCGCGGTCAGACCGAGCGCGACAATCCAGATCGCAGCGTAGGCGATAATTTTATAGAG
>QHRF01000028.1 GCA_003220055.1 Verrucomicrobiota bacterium
ACAAAGAGCGTGATCTTGCCCGAGGGCTCGCGTGTACCGGCGATGGCAGAGATGCGTCCGCTCATTGTTGCGGAACCTATGTTGCGCGTGCCAAGGCCTGAGATCGTTGCCGAGTTATATGGCGATTCCTCGGCGTGACAAGGAACGGCGGGAAGAAAAAGGACCGAAAGCGATGCGAAGACGCATCGCACTCCAAAAGCACTGCGTGCGAAATCCATAGAGATGCGTCAATTCTGTTTCGTCCCGCAGTCGCGGGACTTTGGGAGTGCGCACGCGTCCTCGCGTCGCTTTCGGCTGCTTAGTATTCCCATCTGCTTAGTGTCCGCTGTAGTCACACAAGAGTTATTTCGAAGCCGGGAAGTGAAAAATCGTGTCATCGACGGGCACGTTGGCTTCGACCTTGTCGATAATAATTCTTTGTTTGTCCGGCGCTCCTTTGCGCCCGGCCTCGATTGACGTCGGAATGAATACGCCCCCCGCTTTTTCGTAATCCCCCAGATCTGTCTCTACCTCTTCGTGCGCGCCGTGTCTCATCCGTTGCGTCAAGACACGAATCTCCAAAAAGTGGTCAGGATCCAGATAGACAAAGCTCACGTCCCCATTCTTGCGCACCACTTTTAATTTATGCGCAGGTGTTCCCTCGACGTCCTCGGTTCCGAGGTATTCGACACTGCTTCCTTTCGTCTTCCAATCAACCAATGGTCCATCGATTTCCGAGTTCTCAATCAGTGCCTTGACATCATCGACGGACATGCGTTCGGGGTCTTTACGTCCGAAAAATGGAGACACTCTCCAGCCTTCCTTGCCGTCATACGCCTGGATCTGTGTCATTCCCTGAAGAGAAGCCTCGGTGCGGACTTCGTCAGGCCGCTTCTTAGTTTGCAGATAGGCATATTCGATCTGGCCCTGCTGCACCAGCATCTTGCCGGTAAGCCGCAGCGATTGGAGATCATGCAGCGCGGTCGCGCCGCCCTTGGCTTCGATGTTCTTGGCGACCAGTTGGTCTACAGTCGGCTGATTTGTGTCTTGCGCAAAAATTGTTGGCGTGATGACGGCGGCGAAAACGAGAGAAATTACGGAACGCAGATGCATATGAACTTAGGAGACGATATCAGACACCGCAGCGCCACCGATATTCAAAGGAATTCGCAAAGCAAAGCTCTTCTGGACGCTTTGCTCGCGGCGTTGTCGTATGGCGATGTTGATTCAGGATAGTTCATTCGTAACGGAGCGCTTCGATTGGATCAACGTGAGTGGCGCGTCGCGCCGGCAACAAGCATGCGATCAGGGCAATCATTGCGAGCAACACAGTTACGCCGCCGAGCAGAGCGGGGTTGTGTTCCGAAACCTGGTAAAGTTGGGTGGCAATTAAGCGGTCTACCCCTAATGCCGCCCCGATCCCGATCGCCAGTCCAATGACAACGGGTTTCATGCCCTGGTTGATGACCAGGCGAAGAACATCTCGCGTTTGCGCACCGAGCGCCATGCGCACACCGATTTCGCCAGTGCGTTGTTCGACTGTGTACGCGACCGCGCCATAAATTCCGATGCTCGCAAGCAACAACGCGACTGCTGCAAAAATTCCGAGCAGCCAGGTCATCAGCCGAGTCTGGCCGAGGGCTTGTGCGATGATCTTTTCCATTGATTGTGGCAACGCGATTGCAAGACCAGGATCAACAGTCGCCAGCGTTGAGCGCACCAATTTTGTGACGGCGTCCTCTCTTAAATTGGTGCGTACTACAATCGTCGGGAATGGAAAGTTCTCCTGCGCCCAGGGCCGATAAAATTCCATATCGTCAGGCTCGTTGACCTTTCGCGAGCGAACGTCGCCGACGATGCCGACGATCTCGCACGGTGTGCCGGAACTCGTGACCAAGAGCGTTTTGCCGATCGGATTTTCGTTGCCGAAAACCTTTTTCGCCCCTGACTGACTGATGAGAACGACGTTCTGATGATCCGCGGTATCATGCTCATCGAAATCGCGTCCTGCCAGAACAGGAATGCCCCAGGTCTTGAAATAACCGGGCGAAACGTCGTGGCTTGGGGCCGTCGCCCGCTTGTCCACCGGCAACACCTCGCCATCAGCGCGCGAATAAAGCGTCGCGTTAGCGCCGCCGGGCAGCAGCGGAATATCACCGCTGGCAGCGACATTTTGAAAACCTGGAACCGCTCGCAACGAGGCGAGCAAATGCTCTACGAAACGCTGCCGCGTCCCGAGATCAGAGTATTGTGTTGTCGGTAAAGTGACGAAGCCAATCCAAACATTTCTGTACTGGTAGCCGACATTTTGCTGATTGAGACGCACGAAACTCGTGATCAGCAATGCGGCGCCGGCGAGTAGCGTCACCGAGAGCGCCACTTGCGCGCCGACAAGAATTTTTCGGAAGCGCTGTTGCCTCACGCTGCCGGTCATTCCGCGGCCGCCTTCCTTAAGTCCATCTACCAGATCGGCGTGCGAGCTTTGAAGTGCAGGATAGATTCCCATCAACAGCCCGGTCAAAATCGACAATGCAATTGTGAAACCGAGTACCGAAAAAGAGAGGTTAACGCGTGTGTTGGGATCGAACGGCAAAAAATTCGCGGCCATTTTCGGAACGAGCGGGACCAATTGCCAGGCCAACACGGTGCCGACGATTCCCGCGAGAAAACTCACGAGCAAACTTTCAAATACGAACAGCCGGACGATGCCCGTGCGGGACGCGCCAATCGCCATTCGCAACGCGATCTCACGGCGGCGGCCGCTGAACCGGACCAACAGCAGATTTGCAACATTACTGCAGGCGATGAGCAACACGAAAGCCACCGCAGCGAACAGTGTCGCAAACGCGGGGCGCAAATTTCCGCTCACATCCTCTGGAAGCGTCTTCAGGGTTGTGACCAACGCGCTATCGATCTTACCCGGAAATTCGGCGCGATAGCTTTGACCTAGCGCAGGTAACGCGGCTCGCGCTTGTTCTACGGTCATTCGCGGTTTCAACCGGCCTACGACGCGCAAAAAGGTGGTGCCGCGCATCATTCGCTCGTACGTGAAACCGGGAATCACGTACGGCTTGGTTGTCCAGACCTCGGCGTTCGGGCCGACCCAGGCAAACGGCAGATTCGGCAACACGCCAACAATCGTGTGCGCCACGCCGTCGAGAGTGATGCTGCGGCCAATGACGTTCGGGTCTCCGCCCATTCGTTTCCGCCAGAAATTTTCCGTGACCGTTGCCACATCGGCGGCTTCTTCTTCGTTAGGCAAAAAGTTGCGGCCACGGATCGGACGCACACCGAGCACGTCGAAATAGTTCGACGTCACTCTGCCACCGAACAGTTGCACAGCGTCGCCAAGTCCCGTCAACGTGAACGCAAACAGATTTTCGGCACCGAGGTCCTCACAAATTGTCTGGCCATCGCGATAATGCTGAAACCGTGGTAGCGACAGGGGAAGGTCGACCAGCTTGCCGTCTGGCGCGTTGGAAAAGAAATGCACAACGCGCCGCGGTTCTTTGAATGGCAGGCCGCGCAGAAATAAATCGTTGATCAGGCTGAAGATTGCCGTGTTCAGCCCGATGCCGAGCGCGAGCGTGAGCACGGCGATCGCGGTGAACGCCGGTGATTGTCGAAGTTTACGAAATGCGAAACGGATGTCGTTCATATGAGTCTGTGGCTATCGGTTCGAAATTCATTCAGTGCTTATTGCTTGAATTGGGTCGACCAGGCTGGCGCGGCGAGCGGGCACCAGGCAGGCGACAAAGGCGACCGCAACACGCATTGAGAACGCTGAACACCGCCGTATTCGCGCCAATCCCAAGCGCAAACGTCAAAATGACGATCGCGGTAAAGAGCGGCTGTTTGGCCAGAACGCGGGAATGCGTAACGAAGGTTCTGCATAAAAACTACTCAGACCGAAGCGCGGTAATTGGATCGACGTTTGTGGCACGGCGTGCGGGGAGCAGACACGCCATGAGTGCGATCGCCATAAGCAGAACTGTTGCGCCGCCGAGCAGCAGTGGATCGTGCGCCGAAACTTGATAAAGCTGCGAACCAATTAAACGACCGAGCGCAAAAGCCGCTGCAATCCCGATCGCAAGCCCGACGAGGACGGGTTTCATGCCTTGATTCACAACCAGGCGCAACACGTCGCGTGTTTGCGCACCCAGCGCCATGCGAACTCCGATTTCGCCAGTGCGTTGCTCGACCGTGTAAGCAACCGCGCCGTAAATCCCGATGCTGGCGAGGAGCAAGGCGACTCCGGCAAAAATTCCGAGCAACCACATCATCAGCCGCGCTTGGCCGAGGGCCTGCGCCATGATTTCGCTGAATGGCTGCGGCCAGATTAGAGCAAGGCTCGGATCGATGCTGCGCAGCGCGGTCTGAATCGAGTACGTGATCGTTTCCGGCGGAAGCGGACTGCGCACCACGATTTTGAGGAACGGCCAACTCTCCTGGGCGAATGGACGATAAAATTCCATGTTGTTCGCCTGATTCAATTGCACCGAGCGCACATCGCCGACGACGCCGACAATCTCGACCGGCACGCTGCCGTTCGTGATCAGCAACGTTTTGCCGATCGGATTCTCGTCGCCGAACACCGTCTTCGCGCCCGCTTTGCTGATGATGATGACGTTCGGATGATCCATCACGTCCTGTTCGTTAAAATCGCGGCCCGCGATCAACGGAATGCCCGCAGCGCGGAACCAGCCCGGCATGATGTCGTTCGACGGCGCGCCTTTTCGCTCGGCAACCGGAGGCACGTTGCCTTCGGGCCGTGTATAGAGAGTCGCGCCCGGGTTGCCGAATAGCGGAAAACTGCTGCTCAACATCAGGTCCTCGAATCCCGGAGTCGCGCGCAACGCTGTTTGCAATTGCTCGGCGAAACGCGCCCGGCTCGCCTGATCGGGATGTTGGGCCTGCGACAAAACCGTGACTCCGATCCAGAGTTTGTCCGTGTTGAACCCGGGATCCTGCTGACTCAGGCGCACGAAACTCGTGATGAGCAACGACGCGCCCGCGAGCAGCGTAACGGAGAGCGCCACCTGCGCGCCCACCAGAATTTTCCGGAACCGCTGTTGGCGCACACTTCCCTGGGTGCCGCGGCCGCCTTCCTTGAGCGCATCGACGATATCCGCGCGTGAGCTTTGCAACGCCGGATAAAGACCCATCGCGAATCCCGTCACGAGCGAAAGCCCAATCGTGAACAAGAGCACCGGCACGGAGAGCGCACTCGCGCTTCCCTGTTCGATCGGGAGAAAGTTCGCTGTCAGCTTCGGCACAAGTGGAACCAGCTGCCAAGCCAGCGCCGCACCGAGAATTCCCGCCAGCAGACTGATCAGCACGCTCTCGAAAACAAAAAGTCGCAGGACGCTGCCGCGCGTCGCGCCCAACGCCAGCCGGAGCGAAATCTCGCGGCGCCGTCCGCTGAACCGCACTAGGAGCAGATTCGCCACGTTGCTGCAAGCGATGAGCAAAACGAACCCGACCGCTGTTAGCAGAGTCGCGAACCCGGGCCGCAAATTCTCCGTCACATCTTCCGGAAGCGTCTTGATGATGTTGCGCGCTTGCGCGTCGCCCCTCTCCGGAAATTGCGATCGGTAACTGTCCTCGAGCGTGCCCAGCGCCGCCTTCGCCTGGTCAAGTGTAACGCCCGGCTTTAAGCGCCCGATCACGCGCAGGAACGCCGAGCCGCGCATCATCTTTTCATACGAGAAACCCGGGATGACCATCGGCTTCGTCGTCCAGACGTCCGCGTTCGGTCCCGTCCACGAGACTGGCATCTTTGCGATCACGCCCACGATCGTGTGCGCCACGCCATCGAGCACGATCGTTTTCCCGATGATGTCCTGACTGCCGGCGAACCGCGCTTTCCAAAAGCGGTCCGTGATGATTGCCACATCCGCGCCTTCTTCTTCCTGCGGCAGAAACGTTCGCCCCATGATGGGCCGCACTCCGAGCACGTCGAAATAATTCGCCGTCGCTTTGAAAATCGGCACCGACAACGGATCGCCGAGACCCGACACCGTCGCCGCCTGTTGATTCTCCGCCGCAAACCCGGAGAAAATCGTCTGCCCATCCCGATAAAGCATGAACCGCGGCGCCGACATCTGGAACTCGTCCGTCCGGTCTTTCCCCTTGGTCAGGATATGCAGGACCCGCTCCGGTTCCTGGAACGGCAGCCCTTTGAGAAACAGATCGTTGATCAACGAAAAGATCGCCGTGTTGAGGCCGATCCCGAGCGCAAGCGTGAGGATCGCGATGAGCGTGAAAGCCGGAGTCTGCCTCAACTTACGAAACGCGAATCGGATGTCGTTCATGAGCGTGTGAGTTTGAGTTGATTCATGAAATTTTATTCGGTGCGTAGCGCTTGAACGGGATCGACAAGCGTGGCGCGGCGAGCCGGCAACAGGCAGGCGAACAACGCCGTTGCGGCTAGAAGAATGGTTGCGCCGCCCAGAAGTGCCGGATTGTTGGCCGAAACTTCAAAAAGTTGCGACGCAATCAATCGGCCAAGAGCAAATGCGGAGACGAGACCGATTGCCAGTCCGATAACCACCGGTCGCATTCCCTGATTAATGATCAGGCGAAACACATCGCAGGTTTGCGCTCCGAGCGCCATGCGCACACCGATTTCGCCAGAGCGTTGCTCGACGGTATAAGCAACCGCGCCGTAAATTCCGATGCTGGCGAGGAGCAAGGCGACTCCGGCAAAAATTCCGAGCAGCCACATCATCAAATGCGCTTGCCCGAGCGCTCGCGCGACGACCGCGTCCATGGTTTGTGGCAGTGCAATCGCCAGACCCGGATTCACTTTCGCAAGCGCGGATTGCACCAGCTTGGTCACCGCATCCACTTTTAGATTGCTGCGGACGGTGATGTTAACGAGTGGAAAATTATATTGCGCCCACGGCCGATAAAATTCCATACCCGGCGGCTCAGCCACTTGCACTGAGCGCACATCGCCGACGATTCCAACAATTTCCCACTGCGCATTGGCTAAGAACAAAGTCTTTCCGATTGGATTCTCACCCGGGAAAACTTGTTTCGCACCGGCCTGACTGATCAGACAAACTTTCTGTCCGTCGGCGGTGTCGTGTTCATTGAAGTCACGGCCAGCCAGAAGCGGCACTCCCCAGGTCTTGAAATATCCGGGAGTAACCTCGTGACCAGGCACGATCTCACGCTTCTCAACTGGCGGAACATCACGATCGCCCCGCGCATAAAGATAACGACTGAAGCCAACCAACGGAATATCGCCGCTGATGGTCGCGCTCTCGAGCCCGGGAACACTGCGCAACTCATGCAGCGTTTGTTCAACAAAACGTTGACGCGACGGACGGTCCGGGTACTGCGACGTCGGCAGTGTAATCGCACCCGTCCAAAGATTCTGGGACCGGAAGCCGATGTTTTGCTGACTCAAGCGGATGAAGCTCGTGATGAGCAATGCTGCGCCGAACAATAACGTGATCGAGAGCGCGACTTGTGCGCCGACGAGGATTTTGCGGAAGCGCTGTTGGCGCACACTGCCGCTTGTGCCGCGGCCGCCTTCTTTCAAGCCGTCGATCAAATCGACGTGTGAACCCTGAAGCGCCGGGTAAATCCCCATCAACAAGCCGGTCAAGATCGACAATCCGATCGTGAACACGAGAACTGGTACCGACAAGCTCGTTGTCTGATTCGCTTCCAACGGCAGAAAATTGGAGGCTATTCGCGGAACCAGCGGCACCAACTGACACGCGACGAAAGCGCCGAGCGCGCCCGCGATTACGCTGACGAGCAAACTTTCGAAAACGAACAAGCGCGCGACGCTCGTGCGCGAAGCGCCAATCGCGATTCGCAACGCGATCTCGCGCCGGCGTCCACTGAAACGAACGAGCAATAGATTGGCAACATTGCTGCACGCGATCAGCAAAACGAAACTCACCGCGGCGAAAAGTGTAGCGAAGCCGGCGCGGAAATTCCGGGTCACGTCCTCAGGCAAAGCCCGCACCGTCGTGATCAATGCGCTGTCGATGTTGTTCGGATATTGAGCACGATAACTCTCTTCCAACGATGGCAATGCGGCGCGCGCTTGTTGAACGGTCACCCCTGGTTTCAATCGTCCGACAACCCGCAGAAAAAAGGAACCGCGCATCAGTTGCTCATGACTGAAGCCGGGAATCTGAAAAGGTTTCGTCGTCCAAACTTCCGCGATCGGAGTAGCGCCAAACCAGGCCGCCGGCATGTTTGGCAGAACGGCAACGATTGTATGCGGCGTCCCATCGAGGGTGATGCTTCGCCCAATCACATTCGGATCGCCACCGAGGCGTTCCTGCCAGAAATTTTTTGTCACCAGTGCGACGTCGGCGCTTTCCTCTTCTTCTGGCAGAAAATTGCGGCCAAGAA
>QHRF01000092.1:0-30159 GCA_003220055.1 Verrucomicrobiota bacterium
CGGTGAATCTGATTCGTTCGGCGACCGCGCCGATAATCAGAGCCGGCGTGATGATTGCAAACATCAGCTGATACATCGCGAAAATGTTCTGCGAAACCCAAAAGGAGTAATCGCCGTTGGGCTGCGCGTCGACTCCGCGAAGAAATGCAAACTTCAACCCGCCGATGAACGGCGAACCGCGCGAAAAAACGAGCGAATAGCCGACGGCCCACCAAAGAATTGCCACCAATCCCGCGATGCCGAGACATTGCGCCAGGACCGAGAGCACATTTTTCTGCCGAACCAGCCCACCGTAAAACAGCGCCAGTCCGGGAAGCGTCATAAATAGAACCAGCGCGGACGCGGTCATCATCCAGCCGTTGTGACCGGGACCGGAGCCGGAAATGTTGGAAGCAGTTTTCGCGTTCGCCGAATCGGAACCCCGAGCTGCGTTGTTAACGTAAGCTTCGAGATCAGCCACTCGCTGCTCGAGCGATGGAGACGCGCTCGGAGTTTGCGCCGGCGCCGCGTTGGCGAGTAGCAAAACCGTTCCCAGGATAAAAAAACGAATCGACATGTCGATCTTGTCCGCCTCGGACGGACTCGTCATGTGGCGAGCCCGCCCAGCGTTAAATAGAGCCGACCGTCCAAGATCGACAAGGAAAACTCCGCTGAGCCACGGGACTATTTACTTTAATTTCGTTTGTGAGATTTGTTAGCCTGATTCGCTGTGAGTAACGAGGGTTCCGGTAATGGTTTGGACGCAACCACGCGTGACTTGACCGCTGGTCAGAAGCTATTCAACCGCTTTACCCTAAAGCGAACCCTTGGACGCGGCGGCATGGGCATTGTCTGGCTTGCCCGCGACGAAGAATTGGAACGCCCCTACTGAGTCATTTAGAACACAAGGTTAACGCTCGGCGGAGTCTCTCTCTCCCAATAAAATCAAATCTTAACGAACGAAGAATTAATATTCTTGGCGGACGGTTTGACCGAAATCTGATTCATTGATTGAATCTCGGACTCGTCGCTGTCCTCTTCATCGATGTCAGTGTCGTTATCGAGCTCGGATTGCTGCGCGGAGATGACCGCCGGCAAATCGTTTTGCTGCAATTTCTCGTAACGCTGGCGCACTTCGGCCGGAACTTTGTCCAACTCTTCTTTGGTTTCGACCGGGCCGCTGAATAAAAGCAATCCTTGCGGATCTTTTGCGGTCAGGACTTTTTTTCCGTCAACTTTCTCGACCCGCAGTTCGCCTTTGTCGTCCGAGTAAACAATCTGCGCTTTACCGATGTCGATCCTGGTTGTCTTCAACCCACCGTCTTGATCCTTCGTGACGGTGATATTTCCGGCGGCCCGCCGTGCTTCATCCCGCGCGCGTTGTGCCTGGTCACGGATGCGCTGGGCTTGATCGCGCATTCGTTGCGCGAGGTCACGACGGCGTTGCGCTTCCTCACGGACGCGCTGGGCCTCCGCCTGCGCCGTCACTACGGCGTCGTGGATCATTCCCTGCTCTCCATTTCCGAGTTGTTCTTTCAAATGATTCATCTCCTCTTGCAGGTCGTTCATTCCGAAATCGCCCATATCCATTCCATTGAAGTTGAAATTGTGGCGATGGCGGCCCGGACCAAACTCTCGTTCCTGTGGGACTTCCTTTTTCGACAACTTCACGCTGATCTTTTCCTCCTTGCCCTTGCGCAAGACCGTGAGCGTGACGGTGGTCCCTTCGGAGTAACTGCGCACGAGTTTTGAAAGTTGGTCCGGCTCGGTCAGGATCTAGCTGCTCGCTCACAACTCTGGGCACATCAGAAGTCTCGACGCCGAGATATGTAACCGGCACCTTCGGCATTCTCTCGTGCCGCTCAGGTGGCGTGCCTGGAGGTGGACCGCCGGGTTGACCTGGCTGACCCGGAGGAGGCGGAGGATTAGGCGGCGTTTGTGTGAATCCAGCGATCGGCAGAAGCGCGATCGCGGCGATGGTGATAATCGATTTTAGTTTCATAGTTTGTGTTTTGAAAGTCTGGGTCGGACAGGCGGTGTTCATTGGCCGGTAACTGGAACGAGCGAAACCTCTTCGCTTGGATAAGAAATGCGCAGAGACGCGCCGGTGGTTGGATTTCGCCACCGCAACGTCTCGCGGGTGTGCGAGCGAACCCGGCGCATCGGTTGTTCGGAATTGTTCGGGAAATGAAGTCCTTCGTCGCGGGTGTGATAAACAACCTGGGTTAAACCAGCAGGAACAAACTGCGCAGTTGAATTTGTCGACGAAAATTGCGGCATTGGTGTAATCGACGCCAGTGCCGGCGTTTTTTTCACCGGTCGCTCAAGTTGGAAACGCGCGAACAACACCAGAGCAGCCGCAGCCGCTAACCCAAGACCAAGCGACACCCAGCTGAAATGAAACCGGCGTTCGCGCGGAAGCACGCCGGCAGTAGATGTCGATCCTTTCTCCCGATGGAGAGACTCGCCAGGGCGAGCTTCGGCCAGGGCCCGCTCGACTCGTGTCATTAAATCTGCGGACGGCGGAACCGGCCGAAGTTTGCGGAGTTTGTCTTCGATCTCGGAAAAATCGTTCATACCGGGGCCAAATTCTTTTTCAGCGTAGCGAGCGCGTATCGATACCGGGACGCGGCTGTGTTCTGCGAAATTTCAAGAGCGCTCGCGATTTCGGCAAAAGTGAGGTCGTTCCAGATTTTCATGACCAACACCTCCCTTTGCTCGTTAGGCAAAAGATCGAGCGCGGCCACAAGCGCGCGTTGCGACTCATCCTCAATCTCGAACATTGGCTGGACAGTTTGATCAGTTTCGGAAGCGGCAGTGGATTCGCGGCGAGCGCGCCGGCCGTCGCGCCGGAGAAAGTCGAGCGCAATAGATCGCACCGCCGCGTAGAGGAGGCCACGGTTCGCGATGTCATGTTGTTTTCGCCAAAAGCGGACGAAAGCTTCCTGGACAATGTCTTCGGCGTCGGCCGGCGATCGCGCCCATTGCCGCGCGAATAGCACGAGGCCGGGTGCGAGCTGGGAAAAGCAAGTCTTCCAATTTTCATCAGTGGCGACATTCTCCATGACCTTTTCACGGTCTTTTATAATTGAGACGCCGCCAAATTCTGTTTTTGTCTAACTCTGCCGGATTTTGTCTTGCTTTGGACACCGGGCGTTGAGACAACCGCCGGTATGAACTGGATAGCAATAATTTGTGCGGCGGCAGTTTACTGGGTCATCGGCGCCATCTGGTACATGGCCTTGTTCGGGAAAATTTGGGCGGCCGGCATTCAGGAGCACGGGGTCAAGCTCGAACGCAGCGGCATGGGCGCGAAGATGATCGGTAATTTCATCTGCAACCTTGTCGCGGCCGCGATCATGGCGCGTTTAATCGCGAGGACAGGCATCGTCGATGCCGGCCACGGACTAAAGCTCGGCGCCGGTGTCGGCCTTGGATTTTCCGGAACGGCCTTGACGATCCAATATCTGTGGGAATCGAAACCGTTTAAGGTCTGGTTAATCGACGCGAGTCACCATTTTTTTGGATGTATCGCGCTTGGTGGGATTCTAGCTGTCTGGCGATAACTGTCATTCCGAGCGGAGTCGAGGAATCTCTTACTGTTTCTGAGAACCGGAAATATCTAGAGATGTCTCGACTTCGCTCGACATGACAAATAGCAGCACCGCTTCGTCGATTAGATCGACATCGTCACTTCGGTTCAGATTTCGGCAGCGCGCGCAGAACCAGGTTACCCAACCAATCCGGATTTGCCACGCCGGCGCGGTATGCTTGCAGCGATTCGACCGACGAGTTAACCCGCAGATTGCTGTAGGTTTGATCAACATTTTGCCAACGCTCGTGCCAATAGACTGCTGCCTTCACCCGCGGATAGCGTGTCCGAAAAAGGTCCAAAGCTTGTTTGATCCATTCCGGTTTATGGATTCCGGGTTCACCGGGCTCGTAGGGAAATTCGCCAGTCGCCCATTCCGCAATCATGATCGGCTTGTTCGGATCGAGGCCACTTAATTCCTGATACGGCCAGTCAACCAATGAAGTAATATCCGGATTCGGTTCGTCTTTGAATTGCTGGCCGTAAACGCTTAGACCCAACCAATCGACATAATCCGGGCCCGGATAATAAGCCGGCGCGAAATTCCAGGTATCGAGCGGATAGGAATAGTTATTGGCGTGAAACATCCATTTGATGTTGGTCGCGCCCCGCGCACGAACGCGATCGACCACGTGGCGATATGCGCGCCTGAAAGTTTCGGGGCCTTTCCAGTTATCGGCACTATCATCCCAATCTTCACCGCCATAAAATGTTCCCGACCAGGGAAACCAATCGCCGTTCATCTCCACCCCGAAAGCGACAATCATTGGATGGCCGAACTCTCTCGCGCCATCGGCCCACTTGTCGATGTAGGCGTCCCATTTTCCAGCGATGATATCGATGAGATTGAATTTGTCGGGACCGCGATTTTGCACGTACGGTTTGTCCCACGGCGACCAAAAAACGAGCGGCAGCGAACCGTGTCGCCAGACCACATTTAAATTCGCCGTTGGAAAAGTTTGCTCACCCCAATAGCTCGACGACGCGATGATCGCCTGATGTTTCCCGATCATCTGTTCGAAGTCCTCGATCATCTCCAGGGTGACGTCGTCTTCTTCGTCCCCGAAATCCATGAACGCTCCGGTGTAAGCGCCATGCTCGGGAACCGCGACTTCGACCGGGCCGTTCGGATCGATCTGGGCGTTTTGGCGCTGATCATTTTTCCGGCATGACGTCAGCGCCAAGATCGACATCATCGCCAAGCAAACGCCCAACGTCCAACGTCCAACTTTCAACATCGAATTCAGATCACGCTCGCACGGGAACGCTAGCGGTGCGTTCGAGTTTGCCCCAGCTAACCCATGCGCCTTTGATCGCGCGGAAAATCGCTTTCCAAATGCAATAACTCAGCATCGGCCGATAGATCAATCGCATCGGCAAAATCCGCCACGCGCGCGTGATCGGTTCGCGTTCTAAGATGCAAGCGAGCGTCGCGAGGATGACATCCATCGAAAGAAATGTGATCACAAATGGGAGCACTGCGCTCCAGGCACCGAACGGAAGCGATGCGAGCAAGAGCAAATCCACCACCGGCGTGACCGCCACGAGAATTATTTGGAAAAACCAAACACTCGGCAAACTGAACCAGCCGAGAGCGCGATAGTTCCAATTGAAAATCATGTCGCGATGTTTCCAAAGACATTGCAACGTGCCGTAGGCCCAGCGAAAACGCTGACGCGCCAAAGTGCGCACCGATTCCGGCGCTTCCGTCCAACCGATCGCTTGCGGCACGTAGACGATGCGTTGCCGATCTTTATGCAGACTCAATGTGAGATCGGTGTCTTCGGCCAGGGTCTGCAAACTTAAACCGCCGGCTCGATCGATCGCTGCTTTCCGGATCGCGCTGATTGCCCCGGGCACAACGGTGATGCAATTCCACCGCGTGTAGGCGCGGCGATCAAGATTGAATCCGCAAGTGTACTCGAGCGATTGGCATCTCGCGATGAACGTCCGCAGATTGCCAACTTTCGCGTGGCCCGAAACCGCGCCGATCGTTTCGTCGCCGAATGGCTCGAGTAACAGCGGCAGCGTGTCGCGTTGAAAATGCGTATCCGCGTCGACGAACACAATGATTCCGTGGCGCGCCGCGGCCAGCGCGCGTTGTAGCGCGCGCGCTTTCCCTCGATTTTCCTGACGCAGCAAACGCACGCGTGGATCGACATCGGCCACGCCTTCGACTTCCGCAGCGGTTTGGTCGCGCGAACCATCGTCCACTACGATGATCTCAAGTTCGCCGCTGTAATCGGTTGAAAACAGCGAACGCAAAGTGCCGGCGATTACTTTTTCTTCGTTGTAAGCGGCGATCACTATGCTGATCGGCGCTACGAAATCGTGTTGGGGTAAGCGCCGAAAACGATAAGCGAGCCAAATCACTACCAAAGTGCGTGCGACCACCAGCGCGGTGGCGACGATCATGAAAGCCCAGAGAAATTCTTCGAGCGCGTGATAAACGCGGAACCCGGCGCCGCTGACCAGCCGCGCCAACGACCGATTCGTTGTTTGCAATGGCGGCATCACCGCATCGCGCGATGTTCCCAACAAAGTGCTCAGGGGCACAATCGTATCGCCGCGTGTGTGCAGCCAATCGAGAATGCGCGGCAGCGCGGCCACAGTTTGGGAACGATCGCCGCCGGCGTCATGCAACAAAATGATACTGCCGTCGCGCCGTTGCTGCTTTATCCGCTGCAAAATAATGTCCGCGCCCGGCTTCGCCCAATCCTGCGGATCGATGTTTTCGAGAACGACGAGATAGCTCAAGTCCTGCGCAATTTGCAACGGCATCAGCTCGCTCATCTGTGATGGCTGGGTGTCGGCGGCATAAGGCGGACGAAACAGCGTGGTCGCGCGGCCGGTAATTGTTTCGATCAGAAGCTGGGTCGCATTCAATTCAAGCCGCACATGCTCGGGCCAGGCCAGCGCCAGATTCGGATGATAATAAGTGTGGTTCCCAATCTCGTGCCCTTCGTTGACAATTCGCCGGACCAGCCCGGGATATTTCTCGGCGTTCACTCCGACCAAAAAGAACGCGGCCTTCGCGTTTGCCGTTTTCAAAATGTCCAGAATCTTTGGCGTCCATTGCGGGTCGGGACCATCGTCAAACGTGATCGCAACCTGATGCTCCCCACCCGCGCCCTGATGATACAGGGTCGGAAACTCGGGGAACTTTGTGTATTTGGCGGTGAGATAGCCTTCTGAATCGACGGCGAGTTTGCGCATCCCGTCGGCGCGACTTTCGTCCACCGTCACGATTTCGCCTTCGCCGACGTCAGTGATTGTGTCGGTGCCTTTCAACACTTCGAGTGCGTCGCGCGTCTGATTCTCGATCTTGAAATCGCGAGGGACAGCCAGCGCGTCCCAAATCGCGGGATCGTCGGTGCCAAGGCGATAGAGCGCGAAGCCGCCCGCTTTTTGACCGCGCACCTCGCGTAGCTCATTTAAGAACGTGACCACGTCGAGAAACCAGACGGCGTGTTCCTTGTCGCCGTCCTCGAAATAAAAATACGGATTGTAACTGGGACCGCTGACCTCGGCCCCCTGGATTTCAGCGTTGTTCGCGCGACTCATTGCCTCGGCGAAGCTGATCAGCTCCGCTTTTTTGCCGCCGACCGTCCAATCGTAGCCGTAACTCCCGAGCGTGATGATCCACTGCTTCGTATCCGTGCCTTCGAGCAAGACATGCAGCCACCCTTCAAACCATGGGCGTGATCCGAGCGGCCCCGGCGGATCGATGTCCGAGGTCTCGTCGAAAAGCGAAGCGACAAACCGATCGACGTTATCCGAAAGTTCGTCGAAATCGATGTACTCGAGCTCCTGACCCGGTTGAACCGTGAGCCAAAGTTCCTTGTCGTCGTTATGAAGCGCGTCGCAAAACTTGTCGATGAACGTGGTCACGTCTTTTTTGTAAACTGGATCGATTTGTTCCCAATCGATTATGACCCCGGCAGCTTTCGCGTCGCGTAACGCTGCGATTACTTTCGCGAAAAAGCGTTCCTGTCGATCCGCCGGCCCATGCGCCAGATTTTCGATCGCTTCAGGTTGCCACGCGTCCCCGACCAAATTTGTCAGCAACGGCATCAGCTTGATTCCTTTGTTCGCGCAAAATTTTGGCAGCCGAATGTCGGGGTCGATCTGAATGTCGCCGAGACCGTTTATGACGGTGATCCATTCCGGACACAAATGCGTAATTAGCGACGCATGCTCTTCCAGCGATGAATAACTATAGGGATCGCCATTAGTGTAGAACGCGAGCCGGACTTCATTCGGCGGCGCTTTTTTGCGAGATTTTGCCGGCGGACTAGGGGTCGCAGCTGCGCCGGCCAACTTTTTCGTTGCTTGTTTGGCCGCGCCGAATTTCTGCCAAAGCAATGAGCTAGACCCAAGCTGGCCCGCCGGGTTCGCTCTTTGGAGCGCCTTCAATTGTCCCTTTAATTGGCGCAACGAAAACGGCACCCGCATCTGGGGCGCGACAAACAGGGTCTGGACAAAGAGCACCGTGCTCAGAAAGGCGAATACGCCGAAGATGAGCAAAATAAGACGCAACCGCGGCCAGCGTTTACCGGCCGGATCGGAAAAAACAAACGGTGTCAGCGCGCCCGGAGGAACATCCTGCATGAGTCGGCTATTTTCGCCCACTGCGTGCGAAATGAAAGCCGGTTGGATCAAAAATTGTAGGGCAGGCGCTTCGCCTGCCTGACCTGTGACGTCGAGCGAATCCCGGTCCGGCTAGGACCGAGACATCTCTAAATATTTCTGGCAGTGAAAGATCCGTTCGTTTCGATCGGGGTGAGCCGCAACAAAAAGTAGAATTTCGCCCTACAAACTGTTCGCCAGTTCGCGCGCATTCTCGCGCAAGAATTCCGCCGCGCGTTTCATGTTCTGTTCATCGCTGATCCCGGGCCGCGCGTTTTGATAAACGCCGTCAAAAAGTTTTCGCGATTCCTCTTCGTCGGTCGCACGCCCGACTATCGCGTAAACCCGCTTCCCCAGTTTGCGCGCGCATCGCGCCACGCCCGCCGGCGTTTTTCCTTCCAGTGTTTGCCGATCCAAACTTCCCTCGCCGGTAATGACTAGATCGACATCTTTCATTTTCGCTTCGAGGCCGATTGATTCGGCAACGACATCGAAGCCCGGCCGAATTGTTGCGCCGCAAAAACTCATTAGTCCAAAGCCGATGCCGCCCGCCGCGCCTGCGCCCGGTTTATCTCGATAATCAAATCCGAATTGCTCGGCCACGACATCCGCCAGTCTCGTCAGAGCGCGTTCCAATTCGTCGATTTGGTTCGGGGTCGCGCCCTTCTGCGGACCGAACACTCGGGTCGCTCCATTTACGCCGAGCAACGGATTTCGCACATCCACGGCCGCGATAATTTTTGCCAGCGCTTTGCCCTCACCTCCATCCTGTCCCTCAGGGAGAGGAAGTCGCGAAGCGGCCGGTGAGGGTGCCACAACACGCGTAAGCTTTTCCAACTCGTGGATTGGACCGTTTAATTGTTTCGCATCCGCAAAAAACTGAAACCCGATGGCGCGGGCCATGCCGAACCCGCCATCGTTGGTGGCGCTGCCGCCAAGTCCAATGATGATTTGTCGCGCGCCTCGCTCGGCGGCATCCAAAATCATTTCGCCAACGCCGAAGGTGCTCGCAAGATCGACATCGAACTCGTTCGCCCGTAAACGTCTCATGCCGGCCGCTTCGCTCATCTCCATCACCGCGAGTTTGTCTTGGTCGATCCAAGCGTAATGCGCCTCGATCTCGCGACCGAGCGGATCGTGCGCTTTACATTTCAACCACGAACCGCCGAGTCCATCGGAAATCGCTTCCGCGGTTCCCTCGCCGCCGTCCGCCATTGGCGCGATGTCGATCTCGGCATCCGGTAAAACTTCGCGCAGGCCAGCCGCGATGCTCTCGGCAACCTCACGCGCATTTAGCGCGCCTTTGAATTTGTCCGGCGCAATTAGAATGCGCACTGCTTTATGATTCTAACTTTCGCTCCAAAATTTCGCCGGCCAGCTGCGGATTGGCTTTGCCTTTCGACAATTTCATCACCTGGCCTTTGAGGAAATTGAGAGAAGCCGCATTGCCCGCCTTAAAATCCGCCGCCGGTTTGGGGTTGGCCGCGATCACTTCGTCGCACAATTTTTCGATTGCGCTCGTGTCGCTCAATTGCTCGATCCCTTTTTCTTTTACAATCGCGGCCGCACCTTTGCTGCTGGAAAACATATCCGCGAAAACTTCCTTGCCCTGTTTGCCGCTAATCTTTCCGCTCTCGATCAAGTTGACCAGCTCGTCGAGTGCTTCCGGCGGAATTGGACAGTCATTGATTGTCTTGCCTGCCGCGCTCAGCGCGCTTTGCAAATCGTTCAGGATCCAGTTGGCGACGTTCTTTGGTTTTTTCGCACCTTTGGCGGCGGTTTCGAAATAACGCGCAAGATCGACATCGTCCGCCAGGACGCCCGCGTCATACGGGGTGATTTGATATTGCTCGATGAAACGCGCGCGTTTCGCCTTCGGCAATTCCGGAATGCGCGCGCGCGCCTCCGCCAGCAGCACTTCGCTCTTTACCGGGACCAAATCCGGATCAGGAAAATATCGATAATCATGGGCCGATTCCTTGGTCCGCATGAGAAATGTTTCACCAGCGGCGTCGTCCCAGCCACGGGTCTCCTGTTGCAGTTTTTCGCCGCGTTCGAGCGCTTCGGTTTGTCGCTGAATTTCAAACGCAAGCGCGCGTCGAACTCCACTAATCGAGTTCATGTTCTTGATCTCGATTTTCGCGCCGAGCTCCGCCTGCTTTTCCGGCCGCACCGAAACGTTGCAGTCGCAGCGCAGTTGCCCTTTCTCCATATCGGCATCGCTGACTCCGCCGTAAATCAAAATTTGTTTGAGCGACGTGAGAAAGGCGAACGCCTCCTCCGGCGAATTGATCTCTGGTTGCGTCACGATTTCCATCAACGGCGTGCCGGCGCGGTTGAAATCGATGCCGGTGCTCGTCTCAAAATGGAAACTCTTGGCCACATCCTCCTCAAGGTGAATGCGGACGAGGTGCACTTCCTTATTCGGAGTCGCGATGTTTTTCTGCGCATCCTTCGGATAAGCGAGATCGTGCAACGGGACACGGCCGTTTGCGCAAAGCGGCATGTCGTATTGCGAGATCTGATAATTCTTCGGCATATCCGGATAGAAATAATTTTTCCGGTCGAACTTCGAGATTGACGCAATGTCGCAGTCGAGCATCAGTCCGGTCAGCACCGTCATGCGCAACGCTTCGTGATTCATTACCGGCAACGCGCCCGGCAGACCAAGACAGACCGGACAAGTGTGTGCGTTCGGCACCGCGCCAAATTCCACCGGGCACGCGCAAAACATCTTCGAGCGCGTCTTCAACTGGACGTGAACCTCCAGTCCAATTGTCGCGACATAATTCATTGCTGTTTTTGGGTCGCGTAAGTGAGCGCTGCGTTCAAATCGAATTTTCTCAGTCGCGCTCTAAGATCCGGGTCGTTCGCGGCATCGATGATGCGCGGATCTTGAATAAGCTCGAGCAATCGCCCTTGCCCAAGCATTTGCGAGATTTCCTGGTCATTGCGGAGCGCGATGATTTTTGGGTGCTCGCTGAGTTCGTGCGCACCGGGAAACGACAAAAAGCGCTCCGCATTTTGAGGATTTGCCGCTACTGCCCCGACCTTTTCGATTACATCGTAGGTTTGTTGTGGAACGACATCGATTTTCTTGACCGCGTTACCGATCACTCCCATCTCAAGCGAGTTTTTGAGACGGGCCAAAGACGTGGTCAAAGGCGCCTGGTCTTCATTCGCTTCTCCCAAAAAACGTCGACGAACGTCCACCGCATGAAGGACACTGGAATCGCTCGCTTGTTCGCGCACTTGGGCGTCAGCCACCGAACCGATCGATCGGACGGCGACGACGATCAGCCAAACCAGGAACAGCCCGAAGAACATTCCGAGCAACGCGCCGGTCGATCCATAGAGCAATCGGACAATTAAGGAATCGTGTTGATTCGTTCGCCGAAAAAGAGCCGAACCGATCCCGCTGATGACCACGTAAATGATCAGCGCGAAGATGGCACCCGCGAAAATCGACAATAACACGTCCGGCATTCTGAAAAACATCCCGAGAAGTGGGGCAAGAAATTTACCGCCAAAATAGGCGGCGAAATAAGCGGCGATAAGCGCCCCCAAGCGCGCCACTTGTCGCGGCAGACCGCGCCGCCAGCCGCGCAAGACTTCGAACACAATCAACGCAAGCGCGAAGGTAACGAAGACGAGCTGCCAAAGCGGCGAGCCGGCGGCGGCTTGAAGTTGCGAGTTCATTCGCTCGAAAACCTAATCGCGCGCTGGCGGAGGGCGTGATCGCACAGGACAAGCGCGGCCATCGCCTCGACCATCGGCACCGCCCGCGGCAAGACGCACGGATCATGGCGACCGCGGGCGGCAAGGTTGGTTTGTTCGCGAGATGCGCTGACAGTTTTTTGTTCGCGAGCGATCGTCGCCGTCGGTTTGAATGCCACTCGAAAATAAATTTCTTCGCCGTTCGAGATTCCGCCCTGGATGCCACCGGAGTAATTTGTCGATGTTCGAATCTTGCCGGCGCGCATTTCAAACGGATCGTTGTGCTCCGAGCCGCGCATGCGGGTGGAAGAAAAACCAGACCCGATCTCGAAACCTTTGGTCGCCGGTAAACTGAGCATCGCTTTTGCAAGATCGGCCTCGAGTTTGTCGAAAACCGGTTCACCCAGGCCGACTGGTGCATTCCACACGACACATTCGATCACTCCGCCTAACGAATCGCCTTCGGCCCGGGTTTTCTCGATCAATGAAATCATTTTCTTGGCCGCCGTCTGGTCCGGACAGCGGACGATGTTTGCACCGACATCGCTCGTCTTCACTTTCGATCGATCGATCTTCGCGGCGAGCTCGTGGACCTGCATCACGTAGGCGACGATGTCGATCTTCGGATAAAATGAGCGCAAAACTCTTTGCGCGACAACACCCGCGGCTACGCGCCCGATCGTCTCGCGCGCGGAAGCGCGTCCCCCGCCCTGCCAATTCCGAATTCCGTATTTCGCTTCGTAGGTGAAGTCAGCGTGCGACGGCCGGAATTTTTTTGCGACCTCGGCGTAATCCTGCGGCCGCGCGTCTTTATTGCGAACAAGAATGCCAATCGGCGTGCCGAGTGTCTTGCCCTCGAACACGCCAGAAAGAATTTCGCAACGATCTTCCTCCTGCCGCTGGGTGGTGATTTTGCTTTGACCGGGCCGGCGTCGATCGAGCTCGCGTTGAATGTCGGCTTGCGAGATCTCGATTTTTGGTGGGCAACCATCGATCACAACGCCGATGCCGCCGCCGTGCGACTCACCGAAGGTCGTGACGCGAAAGAGTTGTCCGAAAGTGTTACCCATTGAGCGGGCAGTTTAAACGAAATGAGCAAGAATTGTAGGGCGTTTGTGTGAACCCCGAAAGCTTTCGGGGCTGACAAAGCCGCCCTACAAGTTAAATCGCAGCGAAAGCGAACTGCAGGTCGTCAATTAAATCGCGCAGATCTTCGACTCCGACCGATAGCCTGACGAGCGAATCGGTTACGCCGAGTTCTTCGCGTTTTTCTTTCGGTACCGAGGCGTGGGTCATCAGTGCGGGGTGATTTATCAGGCTCTCAACGCCGCCCAAACTTTCCGCCAGCGCGAAGAGGTGGGTATTTTCGAGAAACCGACGCGTTCCCTCGAGATCGGTCTTTAAAACGATGGTGACCATTCCGCCGAACGCTCGCATTTGGGTGCGGGCGAGATCATGCTGCGGGTGGGATTTCAATCCGGGATAACTGACCGACTCGACCTGCGGCTGTTCTTCGAGCCAGCGCGCAATCTCCAATGCGTTCGCGCAATGGCGCTCCATTCGCAACGCGAGCGTTTTCAAACTTCGCAACACCAGAAAACTATCGAATGCGCCCGCGATCGCGCCGACCGAATTCTGCAAAAACCACATTCGATCGGCAAGTTCCTTGGTATCTCCGACCACTGCGACTCCACCGATCAGGTCCGAATGGCCGTTCAAATATTTGGTCGCCGAATGGACGACGATATCGAAACCGAATTCGATCGGCCGCTGGATCCAAGGCGTGGCGAAGGTGTTGTCGGAGACCGAAATAATTTTGTGCTCGCGCGCGACCTTCGCGATCGCTTCGAGATCAATGATTTTGAGCAACGGATTGCTCGGCGTTTCGATCCACACCATTCGCGTGTTCTCTTTGATCGCGTCTTCAAAGCGCGACGCGTCGGTAAGATCGACATAAGTAAAATCGAGGTTCGCGGAACCACGCCGAACTTTTTCGAAAAGGCGAAACGTCCCGCCGTAGAGATCGTCACTGACAACGACGTGCGAACCGCTTTCGAGCAAATCGAGTGCGGTGGACATTGCCGCCAGCCCGGAGGCGAATGCGAATCCGCGGGTCCCGCTCTCCAGATCGGCAATGCATTTTTCGTAAGCCAGTCGCGTTGGATTGATCGAGCGCGAATAATCGAAGCCTTTGTGTTTGCCCGGACTTTCCTGGACGTAGGTGGACGTCGCGTAAATCGGCGTCATGATCGCGCCGGTGGTCGGATCAGGTTCCTGACCGGCGTGAATCGCCCGCGTGGCAAAGTCGTGTTGTCTCTTCATGTCGGTCTAATTGATGCGCGCTTAATTGTATTCGCGCTGCGGCGGAACCGAGGATTTCGGCATGTTCAACCGCAAATAGGAAAGTAAATCGGTGCGCGTGATCAGTCCGAGAAATTTGTCGCTGTCCATCACGATGGCAACGCGACCGCGATCAAAAACTTCGAGCAGGTCGCTAAACTTCGCGTTGGGCGGAAGCGTTTCGAGCCGGTCGGTCATCGCGTCCTTGACCGGATCATTAAAGTGGCCGGAGTCGCGGTGCACTTTCACCAGGACGTCGGACTCATCCAGAATTCCCATGGCGCGTCCGCTTTGATCGACCACCGGCAATTGAGACACATCAGCATCGCGCATTCGTTTGAACGCGGTTAGAAGCGTGTCAGTTGGTCCGACCGAAATGACTTCGCCAGCTTCATAACGATGCGAAATCAAATCGTTCAGATCGCCCTGCGGCGCCCGGTGAATGAATCCCTGCTCCGCCATCCAGAAATCGTTGTACATCTTGGAAAGATACTTGTTTCCGGTGTCAGCGACGAAACTGACGACGCGTTTGGGTTGCGTTTGCTGCCGGCAATAACGCAGCGCGCCCGCGACCAATGTTCCGGTGGAGGAGCCGCCGAAAATTCCTTCCTTTCTCAAAAGGTCGCGAGCGATTGCGAAACTTTCTTCATCGTCGATCTCAAAGGCGTCAGTCACCAGCGACATGTCGGCGATCTCGGGAATGAAATCTTCGCCAATGCCTTCGACGGCCCAGCTACCGGCCTCCACCAACTTGCCGCTCTTAACATATTCATAGAGGACCGAGCCGGTTGGATCAGCCAGCACCATCTCAATTCCGCGACGCGGTTTCACTCGATTAAAAAAGCGGCCGAGGCCAGTCAACGTTCCGCCCGAGCCGACGCCGCAGACGATTGCATCGACATCGTGCCGCATCTGTTCCCAAATCTCAGGGCCGGTCGTGCGTTCGTGCGCCAGCGGATTAGCAGGGTTGCCAAATTGATTAACATAAAAGGCGCCCGGAATTTCGTCGGCCAGGCGCGCGGCCACGTCCTGATAATATTCGGGGTGCCCGCGCGTCACGTCCGAACGCGTCAACCGCACTTCGGCGCCGAGTGCGCGCACGTGCGAGATTTTTTCCTGCGACATCTTGTCGGGAATCACGAGCACGACATGATAGCCTTTTGCCGCGGCAACAAGGGCGAGACCAAGCCCAGTGTTCCCGGCAGTTGCTTCAATCACCGTCCCACCTGGTTCGAGTTTTCCTTCTTCCTCCGCCGCCTCGATCATCGACAAGGCGATCCGGTCTTTGATCGAGCCGGTCGGATTTTGATTTTCCAACTTTAAAAAGAGCTGGCACGGACCGGTGTCGAATTGCGTGATCTCAACCAGTGGCGTCTCGCCGATGAGCGAGAGAATCGCCGGGGGCTTTTTGGTTGAGGTTGGCGCTGTCGGAACTTCGAGCATATCTAGAATAGAGTGAGCGTTTCGCCCGGATAGTCGATCACGACTTTATAATTTCGGAGAAAATTGTAGCCGACGATGCCGTCGAGTTTCGCCCCGATGGTAGCGTTTAGCGTGGTGAAGAAATCTGCGACCACGACCGGCATGTTGTCGATCTTAGCACCACCGAGCTGAAATGATTCAAGCATGCCGGCCGAGAAATCGACGGGCGCGCCGCCGGTTGTCCCCGCGCCGACCGGCGAACTTTGAACTCCGAGTTGTTTCGCAAACTCGGGCGAGATGGCGGTGGTCGACGTGCCGGTGTCGATCGCAAACTGAAATGGTCCGCGGCCGTTCGCGTGGACATCGACCAAAACGAGCGGCTTCGCCGGACCGGCCAAGCGAATTGGCACCTCAGTTTTCGCCCTGCGGCCAAAACTTTCGACCAGCTTCGGATCGTCCAAACGAATTTTGCAATCGCGGTAATCGATCGCGACGCGAAAATGTTTCAGAAAATTATAGCCGAGATCGCCGTCGATCCTCGCGCCGATGGTCTTGCCGATCTGGGAAAGATCGACAATCCCAACATCGACATCGCCTAATTTCGCTTCGCCCACAGCGAGAGAATCGACCTTCGCCAGGGACACGGAAACTTTGCCGCCGGCACTTTGGCCCTCCTTTGAACCGATAGTCTTTAGTTCAAGCTCCTTCGCGAGGTCCGAGGCGAGCAGCGAAGTTCCCGCGCCGGTATCGAGAATAAAATCAAACGGACCGCGATCGTTTACATGGACCGGAATGAGAATGAGCGGTTGCGCGCCGCCGGCGAGGCGGAATTTAACTTTTGCGCTACTGGGAGAAATCGTTGCCGCCGTCATTCAGGCAACTTGGGTTCGCCCTTATGCGACCATTCCGATTTGCTGTCTTCAATAAATTGCTGAAGCACGTTAAAATGAACTTCGCCGTAGTTGAGCGCGTAGCGAAGATCGCCTCCTTTATAGATCCAGGTTGTCGGGATCCACGAGAGCGGCATCCCGGCAAATTGTTTGATTTTGTTGTCGCCGTGGCGCGGGCCGGGATCAGCCAGAACAATGACATTGGGTTGATCGGCGATTTGGAATTTGGAAAGCATCGATTTGCCATCGCCGCCGTCGTTCCAAACGGAAACAAAATAAAATGTCACCTGCGGATTGTCTTTGACCATTTTCAACCAGCCGCCGTTTTGAAGTTCGGCCTGACAATTGGAGCACCACGGCGCCCAAAGGTGAACAATGCTTAGATCCGGCGATTTGATCGCCTGGGCCACGTTTAGCTCGGCGGGCGAGTTCGCGCGCAGCGAAGTCGCAGCACCAAGCGCCGCCAAGACCAATATCCGTAGGATCGACATTGTGAGTCAAATATGGAGAGAAACAGAGCGCGCTCAACGCTGACTTCGAGTTGTGTTTCCACCAAAACCAGCGTAAGTGGAGCCGTCCGCGCAGAAATCAGGTAAATATGATACCATCGACAAGTAAAAGGACATCCACCGAGGTCTTCGAATGCGAAGTGTGCGGCGCGCGAAAGCGCCTTGAGTCAGCCAAACGGCATTGGTGCGATGTTTGCACCCGTGGCACTCCGGTGGAAATGCGACGGACCAGAGACAAGTGGAAAACCACCAGCAGAACTCCGACCAGCAATTAGGGACCGAGTCTCGCCTCACGGATCAGAGTTTGACCAATCGCGCGAAAACACATACTGTGGCGCTCCGTTTTCCGATGCTTTAGCTGCACGGAAAAGATCGATCCGGCCAGGGCGGGATCGCGTGCCCCAAGGAGGCCTTTTTAATTATGGTGCAAATGCAGGATGTGATGTCGAAGCCGATGCCGGATTTCCGGGAAGGCAGCATCGTCAAAGGACGTATTTTGGAAGTTCGCCCGCGCGAAGTGCTGGTCGACATCGGATACAAATCGGAAGGCGTCATTCCCCTGGCGGAATTCGAAGACGTGGAAAATTTGGAAGTCGGCGACGAAGTCGACGTGTTGCTCGAGCGACTCGAGAACGACGAGGGCATGGTTGTGCTCTCGAAAGAGAAAGCGGCCTATCGGCAGAACTGGAACAAGATCGCGAGTGTTTTTCAGGAAGACGGCTTGATCAAAGGCAAAGTGAAATCGGTCGTCAAAGGCGGGCTGATGGTGAACATCGGAGTGGAAGCATTCTTGCCGGCGTCGCAGATCGATATCGTGCCGCCGAAAGATTTACAGCAGTTCGTTGGCAACACTTACGATTTCAAGATCGTCAAGATCAACGACGATCGGCGCAATGTGGTCCTCAGCCGTCGCGAATTGATCGAACAGGAGCGAAGTGACAAGCGACAGAAATTCATGGATAGCGTGAAGGTGGGCGATCGTGTCACCGGCACGGTGAAAAATCTGACCGACTTCGGCGCGTTCATCGATCTCGACGGCATGGATGGCTTGCTCCACATCACCGACATGACTTGGGGCCGGCTCGGGCATCCGAGCGAGCTGGTCAAAGTCGGACAACAACTCGAAGTCCAGGTCCTCGATATTAATAAGGAGAAAGAGCGCGTCTCGTTAGGCCTGAAACAGACCCAGAAAAATCCGTGGGACCAGATTGAAGAGCGATTCCCGGCCGGTCAAAAGGTCAAAGGCAAGATCACGAATCTCGTTCCTTACGGCGCGTTCGTGGAATTGGAGGAAGGCGTCGAAGGTCTCATTCACGTTTCCGAACTTTCCTGGACGAAACGAATCATGCGACCGTCGGATATTTTAACCGTCGGCCAGGAGGTTGACGCGGTCGTGCTCGGCGTAAACAAGGAAGAGCAGAAGATTTCGCTGGGCCTGCGTCAGCTTGAACCGAATCCGTGGGACGAGATCGAGAAGAAATTTACCATTGGCAGCCGGGTCAAGGGGACGATTCGGAACATGACCGCTTACGGCGCGTTCGTGGAGCTGGATGAAGGCATTGACGGAATGATTCACGTTTCCGATTTGAGTTGGACTCGAAAAATCAACCACCCGAGCGAAGTCTTTAAGAAAGGCGACGAAGTCGAAGCTGAAGTCATCGATATCGACAAAACGAATCAGCGAATCAGTCTCGGGATCAAACAGCTGAGCGAAGATCCGTGGAAGAACATCGATCAAAAATACAAGATCGGTGATCTGGTGAAAGGGAACGTGACCAAGCTCGCCAGCTTCGGCGCGTTTGTGCAATTGCAGGACGACATCGACGGCCTGGTTCACATCTCGCAGTTAAGCGAGGACCACGTCGCCAAAGTAAAAGACGTGCTCAAGGTCGGACAGGAAGTCGAAGCTCGCGTCATCAAAGTCGATAAAGTCGAGCGCCGGATCGGGTTGTCGATCAAGGCGGCCAATTACTCGGAAGAACAGTTGCGCAAGGAAGCCGAAACATTCGACACCCTTCGCCCTGGCGAAGACATGGTCGGACTGGAGAAAGCGTTCGCTGCCGCCGAGCAGGAGGAATATCGCCCGGGCGAGGCCAAGAAAACGACCAAAGAATCAAAGCCGGCAAGAGAGCCGAAGGAATCCAAGCGCGAAGTAAAGAAAGAATCGAAGAAGAAGTAATTTCTTGAACGTTGCAGGCGGTAATGTCACGCAGCTCTAGCCGACTTCACCTTCGATTATTAATCAGCGCAGTTTTGTGGTCGGTCCTCGTCGCTTGCGGCGGTCCTTCGCGAGAGATTGTCGGTAAATGGCAAACCTCGTCCGATCCAAACTCGGTCGTTTGGGAATTCGCCGACAACGGGCTGGTCACGATCGGCAGCACGCGAGGCAGATACAGTTTCGGGGACAGCGGGCGAATAAAGATTGAGACACCGTTCGAGAAGTCGGTTTATCAACTCACAATTTCGCGTGACCACATGACATTCCGGGAATCCACCGGTTCCAAACTCGAGTTTACCAGAATCAAGTAAGTCCGAAGCGTATTGCTGTTGTCGGTCTTAGCGGCGGCCGCCGCCGAATTGTTCGAACGGATTGAAAACGTCGAGCGTGTAATAGTAAACGAAGCCGTCGGGACGACGCGAGATGCTTTGGGCATGGCCAAAGAGCGTTTGCACATCGCGGACCGTTGTGCGGCCGCGAATGAGTGAGCCGATGCGTCGGGTGTAAAATTCATTCAGCTGCGCGTTCGCAATATAGACTGGCGCGGCGATTAATCGACCGGCCTGATTGAAACGAAACGCCAGAACGTCGGCGCCATAGCCATGGCGCAATGGATCGGCAGTGTCAACGTATGGCCCATCATCGACGCCGAGCTGATGTGATAATCGAGAGCCGTCGCGCACCACGTAATAACCGGTGCGCGGACCAAGCCCGACATAATGCGAATCATCTTGAAACGAATTCGCAAAACTCAGCTCGGCAAAAATCAGGAGAAAACCTGCAACGCAAATCAGCTTCATATCAGCCACCCGTGGTTAGCTCAGAAACAGTAGAACATTTCGACTTCGCGCGACATGATCCAAAAGAGGTAGAGGAGCGCGGCCGCGTTTATCCCACTTCTTCGAGCGCGTCCGCGACCGCATTCTGCAACGGGCGCGGGCCGTTTCCGTTTAGTACAAGATCGATATCTTCGAGGCGCCGGATTAGATCAAGGACTTCGCGGCGCGCGATTGGTCCACCGGCCGCGGCGCAAAAGTGAGTGCGGCAACCGAATGGCCGATCTTCGTAGATCAGGCAATTGCCTGTTTCTTGTTGAAGCATTGGGCACGATCCATCAACAGTTTCCGGTAACGATTTTCGGCCGGTGGCGCGAAACGCCTTTGCCGCGACGACCGCCTCGCCTTTCGTCAGATAAGGAGTCCGTCTGGTCAGTTTGAAATGACAGCATTCCGTCTTGCGCAGGCAATTACGCTGGATCGGCCGTTGCGCGAGATCGACATAAACCTGTCGGACTTCATCCAGCGCGTTTTGCATCCTGTCGGAAAATGTATTCTTCAACTTCACTCAAGTATTTTTGGTTCAACTCCAGCCATAGCGTGTCCCGCAATCCACCCGGTGGTCCAGGCAGCCTGGAAATTGAATCCGCCGGTGATGCCGTCGATGTCCAGCAGCTCGCCCGCAAAATAGAGATTTGGCGTGACCCGGCTTTCCATCGTTTTGAAATTGATTTCGCGCAATCGCACGCCACCGCAAGTGACAAACTCCTCTTTGTTCAGCGATTTCCCATCAACCTCGAGTTCCGTCGCCCGCAACTGCCGAATTAGTTCGTTCATCCCAGCGCGCGTCAGCGAGGTCCAAGTCGTTTCCGCAAAAATGCCGGCGTTGGAAACCAAGTTTTCCCAAAGCCGCGCCGGAATTCCGCCGATGGGTGAATTATTTACTCGCCGGGTCGGTTCCATTTCTCTCCGCGATTGAAACTCGGTCCGAAGTTCGTTTTCACTCACGTGGGGGATCCAATTCACGCGGAGCGAGAAACGATAGTCCTTCTCGTGCAAGACTCGGGCGCCCCACGCGGAGAGTCGTAACACGGCGGGCCCGCTGATTCCGTTGTGCGTGATGAGCAACGGCCCGCGCTCGCGCAATTTTCCCACAGACAACTGCACGTCGCTCACTGATATCCCCGGTAACGATCGCAGCCAGGACGCTGGAACATGGAGCGAAAAGAGCGACGGCACCGGCGGTTCGATCGTGTGGCCGAGGGAACGCGCGATCTCGGCACCGCCGACGCTTCGGCAACCACCCGTCGCAAGGAGCAGCCGGTCGCATGCTGTCGATTCACCATCATCCAATTTCAAATCAAACCCGCCGTGGGTCCGGAGCCGCGCGCTTTCGACGCCTTTACGGATGAACAGTCGAACCCCTGAGGCCTTCGCTTCCTGAACCAAACAATCGATGACCGTTGCCGATGAATCTGTCACCGGAAAGACTCGCCCGTCTTCTTCACGTTTGAGGCGTACGCCACGCGCTTCAAACCAGCCAACTGTGTCATCAGCTGAAAATCGGTGGAACGGCGAATTTAGCTCCCGCTCGCCGCGCGGATAACGTGTCGTAAACATCCGCGGATCGAACAAAGCGTGCGTTACATTACAACGCCCGCCGCCTGAAATGCGTACCTTGGAAAGAAATTGCGAGCTGCGCTCGAAAAGTGAAACCTGGCAGTTTCCGTCGGCACGCGCGGCGGCGATCGCAGCAAAAAAACCTGCGGCGCCGCCACCCACAATCACGATTTCGGTCACTTGCTAACTTATCGATAAAATGCGAACCGCATTCGAAAATCCCGTCTTTTTCCGCGCGAAGAAATGAGGACGAACTCCGGTGTACACAAAACGCGCCTTTCCGCTTCGCGTGAAACAAATTCGGCGAAGCAGAGAAGGCGCGAATGTTAGTTGTCGAACTTAGCTCTTAATCCTCGTCGAGGACCACGCGATCGACGAGCATGTTGTCGCCTTCACCCACGTAGTGAACGCGCACCGGCACGCCCACTCTGATTTTGGTGCGCACGGTTACTTCGTCGAGTTCCTTACCGCTTCTGGTCACATAAACGACCTTTTTCCCGAAGCGATAATGTCTCGGGCCGGCACTTTCCTTCAGCACGATCGTGCTACCCGGAGAAAACTCCGTGATCGTGCCGCTGCCCTCAGTCGTAGTCGTTGTGGTTGTGGTTTCAGAAACCTGTGCCCACGCGAACGGAGCCGCGACTGCCAATGCCATACTAAGTATTAACTTCTTCATTTATACTTAGACGCGACAGAGCGCGTGCGTATTCGGATTGGATTAGTCGTTTCTCCGTGAATTGCCGAGAAAGTCGAAACGGTAACGATTGCCAGACTCTTTGCTTTGGACTTGTCTTCAAATCTGTCGGCTGTCACCCTACTTGGCGCCGGCTCAGAAAACCGAAAGGAGACTGAATTATGTTTGGCCGATTCATCGCGTTTCTTTATGGATTGGTTTGTTACCTCACCTTCCTGGTCGCATTTCTGTATGCGATCGCTTTCGTCGGTAACATTTCTCTCGTCCCGAAGACAATTGATTCGGGAACGGCGGGGCCGCTGACAAAAGCGCTTATTATCAATGCCGTTTTGCTGAGCCTTTTCGCGGTCCAGCACAGCGTCATGGCGCGGCAATGGTTCAAACGCGCCTGGACGAAAATCGTTCCCGAGCCTGTTGAACGCAGCACTTACGTCCTGCTCGCGAGCCTGATCTTATTGCTGCTCTATTGGAAATGGGAACCGATGAAAGGAATCATCTGGAACGTGCGCAACCCAAATGGCCGCACGATCCTGATGGGTTTGTTTTGGATCGGCTGGGGTCTGGTTCTCGCTTCAACTTATCTCATCGATCACTTTGGCCTTTTCGGGATGAAGCAGGTTTACAATTATTTGATCGGTAAACACGAAGAGCCGCCGCCTTTCAAAACGCCGACGTTATACAAAATGGTGCGACATCCGCTTTATCTTGGGTTCATCATCGCATTCTGGGCGACGCCGCGAATGACGAGCGGCCATCTCTTCTTCGCGATCATGACAACGGCTTACATCTTGGTCGCCATCCAATTCGAAGAGCGCGACCTGATTCGCTTCTACGGCGACAACTACCGCCGGTATCGCGAACAGGTGTCGATGTTGTTCCCGCTTCGGCTGCGAAAGCGATAACTGACCTCAACTAACGGTTCGGTCTTCATCGCACGGTCGGTCTGAGTTTCCGTGCACGATGTGCAGTCCCACGAGGCGGGCAATCAGGACGGCCAAATACATCTGTCCCATTACCGCCTCGAGCACGGCGAAAGTCCGTGCCGCCGTTGAACGCGGGATGATGTCGCCGTATCCGCACGTCGTGAGCGTGACGAAACTGAAATAGCCCATTTGCACGATATTCGCGCGTCGCCGTTGGCGACAGGCTACGAACCGCGCTCGAAGCAGTCGAGATATTTGATGCCCGAGCCGGTGTTGAAAATCACTACGCGCTCGCCGATGTCGATCTTGCCGGCGGCGCGAAGTTTTCTGAGCGCGGCGAAACAAGCTGCTCCCTCCGGTGCGACGAAGAGACCTTCTTTCGATCCAACTTCGCGAACAGCTCGGATCATTTCGTCGTCATCAACTGCGATCGCGCCGCCTTTTGATTCGCGAAGAATTTGCAGCATTAAGAAGTCACCGATCGCTTTCGGAACGCGCAAGCCCGACGCGACCGTGTGCGCGTTCGGAAACTCGGCCGCGAATTTCTCGCCTGCTTCGAAGGCGCGCACAATCGGCGCGCAACCGCTTGCCTGGACCGAAAACATCCGCGGCCGTTTATTGTTCGCCACGGCGAATCCGTCCTTTGGCGGGTCGATCCAACCGAGCTTTTCCATTTCATCGAACGCTTTCCACATCCCGATCAGTCCGGTGCCGCCGCCGGTGGGATACAAAATCACGTCCGGTAATTTCCAATCCAGTTGCTCGGCAATTTCGTAACCGAGCGTCTTCTTACCCTCGATCCGATACGGTTCTTTTAGCGTGGAAAGATCGAACCAGCCTTCTTTTTCTTTGCGGCGAGTAATCTCAGCACCGCAGTCGGTGATCAGTCCGTCGATCAACGTCACGTGCGCGGCGAGCTCTCGGCACTCGATGATGTTCGCGGGTGGTGTGTCGCGCGGCATGAAGATGTGGGCTTCGAGACCAGCGCGCGCGGCGTAAGCGGCCAGGGCGCCGCCGGCGTTACCAGCGCTCGGGACCGCGAGCTTTTTCGCGCCAAGAAATTTCGCCATCGAAACGGCCACGCTCATCCCGCGCGCTTTAAAACTTTGGGTCGGATTGAGCGATTCGTCTTTGATCCAAAGATCGACATCGTCAGCGAATGCTTTCGCGCGCAACAACGGCGTGCCGCCTTCGCCTAATGAGATCGCCTCCGCATCTTTCGCGAGGGGCAACAATTCGCGATAACGCCACAATGATTTCTCGCGCTCCCTTAAACTTGAGTGCTTTAAGCAGTCAAGTTCGCGCAGCGCGGCAAGGTCGTAGACGGCGAAGAGCGGTTTACTACACACAGTGCAAAGATTTTGGAGGCGCGACCAATCGTGCCGAAGGCCACACGCGGTGCATTCAAGATGCGTTAGAAACATAGAAGGCTGAATCTGGAATCCAGGAATCCAGGAAAAGGAATTACGAGCAGAAAAACAAAAAAGAAACTTTTTCCTGATTTCATGGCTTCAAGATAAATCTTTCCTTTTTTCCTGCTTTCCTGATTCATCTGAGATCTGCGAAATCCGTGGATGCAATGAATGTTTCGTCACCTACCCGGCTTCGTCGGCCGTGGTATCGGCCGTCGCTGACCACGCAGATCATGATCGGTCTTGTCGTGGGCGCATTGATCGGCTGGCTCCAGCCGGCCTGGGGAAACAACGTTTATTTTCTGCGCGACATTTTCATCAACCTGATCAAGTCGATCATCGCGCCGTTGGTTTTCTCGACGATCGTGGTCGGCATCGCGGGCGCGGGCGCGTTAAAAAAAGTCGGCCGGATGGGCGTCAAAGCTCTCGTTTATTTCGAAATCGTCACCACCGCGGCGCTATTCATCGGACTCGCAGTCGTGAATTTCACTAAGCCCGGAGCTGGCGTGACTCTCGCGGCCGGCAACATCGACATCGTCAAGACGATCGAGCAAAGCCATCCAAAAACGCTGGTCGAAACAATTGTGCATGCGTTTCCGTCGAGCGTGATCGACGCGATGGTACGTGGCGACGTTCTCCAAATCGTCGCTTTCAGTGTGCTGTTCGCGCTCGCCGTGTCCGCAGTTGGCGAAAAAGGAAAACCGATCGTGCGGGCGATGGACAGTCTTTCGCAGATCATGTTCAAGTTCACAAACTACGTGATGATGTTTGCGCCAGTCGGTGTGGGCGCGGCGATGGCGCACACGATTGGCACGCAAGGACCAGGCGTGCTAGTCAATCTGGGAAAACTGATTCTTTCACTTTATCTAGCGCTGATCATTTTCGTTGTACTGGTTTTTGGAATCGTGGCGTTCATCGTGCGCCTACCGATCCGGCAATTTTTCCGCGCGGTCCGCGAACCAGCGGCGTTGGCCTTTGCGACTACGAGCAGCGAATCGGCGTTGCCGAAGGCGATGCAGGCGATGGAACGATTTGGTGTGCCGCGTCACATCGTCGGCTTCGTTATGCCGACCGGATATTCGTTCAATATGGATGGCTCGACGCTTTACCTGGCGATGGCGTCGGTCTTCGTTGCGCAAGCGGCCGAAACAACCATGGGCTGGCACATGGAACTCGGTCAACAAATCACCATGATGCTGACGTTGATGCTCACGTCCAAAGGCCTGGCCGGTGTGCCGCGGGCCGCGCTTGTGATCTTACTGGCTACGTTGAATTCGTTTGTGCCGGCCGGGCTCGGGCCGATTGGCGTAGCAGTCATTTTCGGCGTGGATGAGCTGATGGACATGGGCCGCACCTGCGTGAACGTGATCGGAAATTGTCTTGCGACAGTTGTGGTCGCGCGCTGGGAAAAAGAATTCGACGAAAATCGCGCGCGAGTTTTTGGAACTTCGGAGGAAGCGGAACTTGATTTAAAATCCGGCGATGTTGCTTTTGCCGAGGCCGTCCGGCAAGGCGACTAAGTGCGAGCCGGACGGGCCGTAAACATCTACATCTTCAAAGCGGCGCGCAGATGTGGGACGAGACGTTTACTGAATTCGACGGAATCACCGGCGGACAAGTGCGACCATTCGGGACAATTGAATCCAGACAGGTCCGGAAAATCCGAATAGTAAATGCCGGGAGCGCCGGTCATTTTCAAGAGCGGGTCCCATGTTTTTTCGCGCGGAGTATCGCGGTCTTCAAGTTCTTTCAATCCGCCGCTGTGTGGAAATCGGACGAAAACAATCTTGCCGCCGCGAGCACGGATTTTCTCGATAGCGGCGGCCGTATCGCGAAAGCGACCACCGATCGCCTCCCCAATTTTTGCCATGAACTGCTCTCTTGGAATATAGCTGGGCGGAGGTGGCGGTGTGAAAAGCGGGATCCAGATTTGCTGAATTCTTTTAGCTAATTCGCTCCCCGGCCGCGCACATTCTTCGATCATGCGGGCACGGCGTTCGCGATCGATTGTCCCGAAGTATGGCGGGAGACGCGGTGGAACGAGAGCGCCAGGGCGATTCGGAATCGGCAGCCGCTGCAGCAGATCGGCAAGCGTCAGTTCTTCCTGTTTTAGAAACGCGACACGTTCTTCCAACGGAAAAGCGAAGTACTGACTCGCGCGCTGGGCCGGTGTTTGCGAATGAAACCGTTTCACTGCCTTTTCGCCGCGCTCCATCGGCGGCGTTCCGGGCGGCGCAAAAAAAAGGCGCGGAACGACGCTGCAAATGATGGTGCCGTGGAAGGTCTCATCCTTCGCCAAATCCGCGAGGACCGGATAGCCGCAACCGCCGCCCATCGCGAGTTGGATCGGGCGCTTGCCCAGACCTTTTTCCATTTCATCAAGATCGACATCGTACCAACCGCGCGAGTCACCGATGATCACGACCGATTCCGGAGTGACGCTTCGCCGTCTCAACGTCCACAGATCTTCGCCATCATTAAGAGTGGGACCGTAACCGATCGAGCGGACGTACAATTCCCACGCTGCGGAAGCAGCGATGACGATAACGACCACGACGACAGTGATACCGCGCCATTGGATTGGCGGAATCGGGCGCTCAAACTCCATCGGCGGCCCGCCGTGGATTTGTTCGGCCCGCGACGGTTTTCGGAAAAACAACCGCGGAAGGCGGAGTCGTTCTTTAAAATTGGAAATAAATGAACGCATTACTGGCTCCTTGAGTAAGAATAATCGCGCAGGCCATTAGCGCCCAGGCGGCGGTAACGGCCCAGCGGGGTAAACGTGCGACTGCGGTTTCGATGTTGCTGTCGCGAAGTGAACAGTGAACGCTGATCATGCCGACGGTCACGAACGCGACCTGAAGCATTTCGCGGGTGGAGAGAATGGCATCGCCGTGAGCGTGCTGGCCGAACATTCCGGCGAGCATTCGACTCGCAATCGTGAAATCGGAGGCGCGAAAATAAACCCAGGCGATGGAAACAGCGGCGTAAGTAGCGACTCCGGCCAGAATGCGCGTGGCTAGATTATTCGCCCATGATCTATCTTCGAACAGAATGCGACAGATGCGCTCGATCACTAAATAAGAGCCGTGCAACAAACCCCAGACGACAAACGTCCAGGCGGCACCGTGCCAAAGACCGCCGAGGAACATGACGATGACTAAATTCAGCGCGGCGCGAAACGGCCGGACCTGATTGCCGCCGAGCGGAATGTAAAGGTAATCGCGCAGGAAGGTGGAAAGCGAAATGTGCCAGCGCCGCCAAAAATCCGAGAAACCGATCGCGGCGTAGGGAAATCGAAAGTTGTCCTTAAGATGAAAGCCGAGAGTTAAGGCCGCACCGATGGCGCAAGTCGAGTAACCGGCGAAATCGAAAAATATTTGTCCGGCAAAAGCGATTACGCCCGCCCACGAATCGAGCGCCACCAACGGCCCGGCGTAACCGAAAACGCGATCGGCCGAGCCGGACAGTAACGTATCGGCGAGCACAATTTTCTCGAACAAACCGAGAGTCATCAGGGCCAGGCCCCAGAGAAATTGACCGGTGCGCAGCGGCTGCGGCCTGACCAGTTGCGGAAGAAAATCTCCCGCGCGCACGATCGGACCGGCGACAAGCTGCGGAAAGAACGAGACCGCGAGAATGAAGTCGCGCAGGGAACGCGTCGGCTGCAAAACGCCGCGATAAATGTCGAGGGTATAGGAAAGCGAATGGAACGTGTAAAAGGAAATGCCGACCGGGAGCAGAATGTCGAGATGCGGCGGTTGATAGATGATGCCGACGCGCGCAACGAGCCATTGGAAATTCTGAAGGAGAAAATTTCCGTATTTGAAGAAGCCGAGCATGCTCAGATTCATGCAAACGCTGGCGACGAGCCAGGCGCGTTTGGCACGCGACCCTTTGGCTTTGCCAATTTGACGGCCCAACCAGAAATCCATCGCAGTGGTGGAAAAAAGGAGCGCGGCGAAAGGCGGATTCCATGCGCCATAAAAAATGTAACTTGCGACGACGAGGATGTTTTTGCGCAGCGGCCAGGACGCGATGCTCCAGTAAAGCATGACCACGATCACAAAAAAGACGATGAACGTGAGCGAATTAAAAAGCATAGCGAGAACCCGAAAGAATTAGTCTGCCGCACCCAGCAGTCGATTTACGCCAGCCATATTGGAGGCAGTTTTTTAGATGTTGTTTTGTCACCCTGCAAGATAAAGAAGCGCATCGAGTGGCGGCCCAACGTTCTATGATCCCCTTTACCTCCCGCCTTGGCTACGCTACTGCGTGGCGAGCAATCCTCTCCCTCGGGGAGAGGAAGTCGTCTGCGGCAGGTGAGGGTAGTTTTGTATCATGAGGCCCGTTTTTCTTTTCGCGCCGGGTGCGGGCGCGCCGTCATCGCATCCGTGGATGCAACGTTGGAAGCAAAGACTAACGCGAATCGACGAAGTAGAGACCTTCGATTACGATTACATGCGCGAAGGGCGAAGACGCCCTGATCGTTTGCCGCAATTAATCGCAGCGCATCGTGCGGCTCTCGCCGGAGTACGCGCGAAAACATCGGGACCAATTTTCTTGATCGGCAAAAGCATGGGCGGCCGCATCGGTTGTCACGTCGCTTTGGAAGACGCCGTGAATGGAGTCGTCTGCCTCGGCTCGCTTTGTCCGCTGGACTTGCTTGAATCCGTTCGCTCACAAATGACCGCACCGAATTTCCTGCACGTGGTCGAAGGCGGCGATCATTCCCTGATTGTTCGAAAAAAAGATCTTGGGAGCGAGACGCAGGAAGATGTCGATCAAAGAATCGCCAAAGCGATCAGTGATTTTGTCGCGGTGCAATCAACTTAGCGGGAGCCAGTTGCCCGGCTGCGGCACAAGCTTTGTGCCGTTGAGGGAGAGATAAGTGTATTCCTGCAGCAGTCGCTCGTAATCGGCTAGAAGCTTCATCGCGTCGCTCGGCTTCAGAAAATCGGTTTTGATCGCGTCATCGACTTGCGTTTTCAACAACCGCAACAGTTCGACTTTGTCCCACTGGGTCATTGAAAGCACTTCGCCGATGGTGCTGCCTTCAATGACTTCTTCGATGTACCAGCCAGATTCTTCATCGGGATCGAGAAAGACGTGCGCTTCGGTAACGCGGCCGAACAAATTGTGCAGATCGCCCATGATGTCCTGGTAAGCGCCGACCATGAAGACGCCGAGATAATAAATTTCGCCGGGAATGACGCGATGAAGCGGGAGCGTCTCGCGCACATCCTGCAAATCGGTGAACTTGGAAACCTTGCCGTCGGAATCGCAGGTAATGTCAACAATCGTGCCCTGTCGGTCCGGAGGAGTCGTCAGGCGATGGATTGGCATGATTGGAAAAAGCTGACCGAGCGCCCAGTGATCGAGGAGCGATTGGAAGACGGAAAAGTTGCAGATGTATTGATCACTCAGCGTTGTCTCCA
>QHRF01000092.1:30240-32819 GCA_003220055.1 Verrucomicrobiota bacterium
ATGTCGTGCAAACTCTCAATGCGATTGCCGCGCTTGAGCCGCTGTTTCACATCGAGAATGTCGTGAACGAGTTTGTGATCTTTCTCAGTCGCTTCGACTCTGATCTTCGGCGCGGTCTTCTCGATAGAACTGAATGCCTCGACCACGAGCACCGAATGATGGGCGACCACGGCGCGTCCGCCTTCATTGACGATGGCGGGATGCGGGACGCCTTCGGAATCGCACACGTCCATGATGTTCCAGACGACGTCGTTGGCGTATTCCTGAAGCGAATAATTGGCGGAGCTGTCGAAATCGCTGCCGGAACCGTCGTAATCAACGCCGAGACCGCCGCCAACATCGAGATATCCGAGCTCATGGCCGAGCTTCGAAAGTTTTGCGTAATACCGGGCGGCTTCGCGCACCGCGCGTTTGATTGTGGAAATGTCGGGAACTTGTGAGCCGACGTGAAAATGAATCAGCTTGAGGCAATGCGCGAAGCCCGCCTCTTTCAACATTTGGCTGGCGGCGACGAGATCGGTCGTGTCGAGACCGAACTTCGCGTTCTCACCGCCACTGGGCGACCATTTGCCGGAACCTTTGCTGTGAAGCCGGACGCGAATACCGATCATCGGTTCGACCCCGACTTCGCTTGCGGCCCGAATGGTTTGCTCAAGTTCTTCGAGTTTCTCGACGACGATAACAACTAACTTTCCAAGTTTGCGACCGAGAAGCGCGATGCGAATGAAAGCCTGGTCCTTGTAACCATTGCAAATGATCAGACTCTCCGCGTCCTTGTGCATCGCGAGCGCGGCGACCAATTCTGGCTTGCTACCCGCTTCGAGTCCAAAATGAAATTGCTGGCCGGCATCGACAATCTCTTCGATGACTTCGCGCAGTTGGTTGACCTTGATCGGGAAGACGCCCCGATACTGACCGCGATAGTCGAATTCCGTGATCGCGTTTTGAAATGCAAGATTGACCGACTCGACGCGGTGACGGAGTAGATCCTGAAAGCGAATGACGAGCGGAAAACTGAGACCGCGGGTGCGGGCTTCACTTACAACTTCGAGAATATTTATGCTGCCGCCGTTTTCCTGAAGCGGTTTCGCAACAACGTTGCCTTCAGCGTTGACGGTGAAATAACCGCTACCCCAGCCATCAACATTGTAAGTCGCGATTGCGGACTCGACGTCCCAGTCTTTCATCTCTTCTTGGCGCGGCGGCCCAGCCGCGAACGGCATAATGATTCAGCGCGCCAACTAATCAAGAGAAGCGTGTAAGAATTTTCAACTTATTCACACTTTTTCAGGCCGCTTGTTTTTCCTTCCCCTGCGGATAACGTTCGCGCGGGGATGAATAAAACGGTGATCGAAGTGCAGGTGCGGGCGGTGTTGCCGACGAGCGGCGGGTGCGCGGTTTTCATTGGAAACAACGACAAGGTTTTCATTATCTATGTCGACCAAACGGTCGGGAGCGCGATCACCATGTTCATGCGCGATATCACCAAGGAGCGTCCGTTGACGCACGATTTGATGGCGCACCTGATGACGGCGCTGGGCGCCAAAGTCGAACGCGTGATCATCAATGACCTGAAAAACGCGACCTACTACGCGCGCGCGATCATTCGGGCGGAAAACGAACTCCAACAGAAGAAGATCATCGAGCTGGACGCGCGACCGAGCGATTGCATCGCGATTGCGACCCAGCAGAAAGCGCCGATCTACGTCAGCCAGGAAGTTTGGGACGAAGTCGACGACATGAGCGACGTCCTCCGCAAAATGGAGGAAGAAGGGCTCAAGCCCGATCCCGAAACCGAATCGGAAGAATAGCAACGTGACGTTGCATCCAGTTGTTGCGCGCGGAGAGCCACCGCACGCCTACACAAATTAAAAGTTCAGCTTAACCTGGCCTTCGTGGACCTCAGTCGGGCATGGCGCGTTCAGCGGCACATCGGTTTGCGCTGGGCTCGCCTGGACGAGTTGATTGTCGATCAAATACTTCTCGACTTCTTCGCCGCTGACATCGGCCAGCATCTGACCGTTGATTTCAATGCAGGGCGAAAGGGGCTGGCCACTTTTGGTCTCCATTTCCCAACGGAAAGCGGGATTTTGGATGATGTCTTTCTCGGTGTAAGGCAAATTGTATTTGGCGAGCACAGCCCGAACGCCGGCGCTCCAACCGCAGTAAGTTTTCAAGTAAGCAGTAATTTCAGGCGTATCCATTCAGTTAAGGTAACACAGGGCCGGTAAATTTCACGGAAAGGCGTCCGAGCCGCATTTTCTGTTACGAATAAAAGATCGACAATCAGCGGCGATTTGAACTAAAAGCCCTGCCGGGAGCCCCGATTTCTCTGAAGCCGTGTTTGACGGAGCCCCCAGCGCCCTAAAAATTCTAGATTTTGTGCCGGAGCGGTCTGAGCGACTGAGTCAACTTTTGTAAACCGAGTTCGAGGCGCGTTTTAACCGTGCCAAGCGGCGCGCGGGTGACCGCGGCGATTTCGCGGTGGCTCATTCCAGCAAAAAATGCCAGCTCGAGCGCTTCGCGTTGATGCTGGGGTAGAACATTGAGCCGGCGATAAAGAAAATGACGGAGGTCGG
>QHRF01000029.1 GCA_003220055.1 Verrucomicrobiota bacterium
AGTCGCGTCCTTCAGTATTTCGCCATTACAGCAGCGTGGGCGGGCGAGAAGGAGCTTGCCTTGCAGCAACTGGAAGCTGGACTGCGTGCTCCCTTCGCATCGGAGATGCTGAGCTACGGCGCCTTGAAACTGTTCCCGGTCTGGGACCCGCTCCGCGGCGACCCGCGCTTCGAAAAAATCGTTCAGTCGCTCGCGCCGAAGTTGTAGCCACGTCGCTGTGCGATGTCCCGTGATGCGTCCTTCGACTCGACCGCCCACAGGGCGGTGGCTGCAGCGTGGAAATGATCAGGTAGGGGCGATTGACTCCGAAAGCTTTCGCGAGTTGCGTGGGTGCAGAAGAAATGCTAAAACAAGTTTGGTCACGTCATCCGACGTCTTAACGCATTCTCGGTCGGCCTAACGGCCGGTAGAGAGGCTTAACCTTCGCTAAGACACCGCTTAGCGCGATCTTCAAATCCAATTGGAGCCCCGATTCGACCCAAGCGAAGCGGCAGGTTCGAAGTGCTTCGTGAGGACCGTTTCTGGTTCCGCGGGGATTTGAAAGTCAACCCAAACGAAAGGCTGTTTATGAAATTCGTCAGTCTCAGAACACAAAATAAGATGTCCGAGCCGTCCCGCGTAACAGTCAAAGATTTCAACAATGCAAGGGTCGCGTCTCACAAGATTCATACTTACACCGAGCTCCGCCAACAGATTCACCATGATCTGAGGATCCAACATCCCGAGTGGATCGAGCCGAGTGGCGAGTCCCCAATGTGTGATTTTTACGAGGCGCGCCTGATGGAACTGCTCGGGACTAAAGGGATGGGACTAAGCTAAGACTACAGACGGCTTAGCGCGCTGACGTTTCATACTTGACGCGGCTCGACCGCGAAAACTATCGGACAAATTCGGACACGAAAACTGCGTAAATCGCCGCGAAAGCGACACTTCCTGCACAAGTCTTGCTCAAGTGAGTCAGAATGCTGCCCGGGGATTTCTTTGGTTTTTGCACCTCCTTGCAAAAGGCGGAACTAATGGCCATCGGCAAATTCTCGTGTGTAAAACATTACGCGGAGGGCGAGCTGGTTTACTCCCCCGGCGACGAAAGCAATGAATTCTTTATCATCAATCGTGGCCTGGTCGAGATCACCCCGGAACCGGCCCCGCCCGGAAGTTCGATAGTTTTTTGCCGGGGCGACATTTTCGGCGAGACCGGCGCGTTCACTCGGATGCAGCGCGATCAAACCGCCCGTGCCTGCGCGTTGCTCAGCGTCCAATGTTTTGCGGCGAAAGATTTCCCGGAGCTGCTGCGCTCTGTCCCTTCGTTCGTTCTTTTTCTGTGCGAGAACATGGCGCGGCGATTGTTTCAAGCCCGGGCAACCGAGGGCGCCTGCGAATTGGTTGGCAGTCTGATCAACTTTGATATAATCACGATTTATCAAACCATCGTCCGTTCGATGCGCACCGGCGCGCTCCTGATCAAGGACGAGCGCGGCGAAACTTTGGGCGAATTCTACTTCGAAAACGGTACGCCCCGCTGGGGCCGGTTTCAGCATTTGCTCGGCAAAGAGGCTTTCTGGCAATTATTCATTCCGCCGCACAACGCCTGGACTTTCTCCTTCTCTCGAGAATTGCCACTCAACGCGGAATGGACGGAGGAGAAAAGCATCACCGGCAGTGCAGACCAGATGTTGATTGAGGCAATCCAAATGCGTGATGAGTTTGAGAGTCTGCGGAAATCAATGCGCGACGACAACGTGCCGTTGGTGCGGAAGGAATTGAATTTCGTATGGCCGGCGGGCGAGCCTGAAGTGCTGCGGCCGCTGGCAGAGGAAATCTGGCAGATTGTATATAGCAAACCGATGTCACTTGTCGATCTTTGTGCGCGCTGCAATGCCTGCGCCTTAAAAATCTATCAGGCCGTTGCCGGAATGCTCCGCGCGGATCTGTTCGCTTCTGCGACTGTAGAAAAAGCTGACGACTTCCCCGGCGCTAAGTCAGGCAAACTCTCAATCGAGGAGTGCGAGCCTCCTTCTCCCGGTGCGAGCGTTACAACCGCACAAAAAATCCGGCCGATTGCGGGCGCTCAACCTGCCGACCAATATCAACTCGAATCAACGCTCACTAGCTGAGCTATAAAAAGTCGGTCTTCAAAGGAGCGCAGTTTTACTCAATTGCGCTATAATCTCCGTCTTTGCCCTCGACACTCACAGGTGGAGTAAATAATGAAGTTCGCGTAATTTAGATCACTTCCTGAATGGCCGCCGAAACGAAGAAAGAGATCGGGCTAGAGATCGGGCACGTTCTCTTCATCGACATTGTGGGCTACTCCAAATTGCTCATCAACGAGCAGAGCGAGCAGATGCAAAAGTTGAGGGAAATTGTGCGTGGCACGGAGCAATTCCGCATCGCCGAAGCGGCGGGCAAATTGCTCCGCTTACCCACTGGCGATGGCGGGGCTCTGGTCTTTCGCACGAGTCCTGACGCGCCGGTGTTGTGTGCGTTGGAAATCAGCAAGGAACTAAAAAGTCATCCTGAACTTCGAGTGCGGATGGGGATTCACAGCGGCCCCGTCAATGAGATCACCGACCTAAACGAGCAAGCCAACATTGCTGGGGCCGGGATCAACGTGGCACAGCGAGTAATGAATTGTGGTGATGCCGGTCATATTTTGCTGTCCAAGCATGTCGCGGAGGACCTGGAACAATACCGGCAGTGGCAGCCGCACTTGCACGATCTTGGCGAGTGTGAAGTGAAACACGGAGTCCGCGTTCACGCGGTCAATTTCTGCAGTGACGACGTGGGCAACCCGGAAGTGCCAGAGAAATTCCGGCAGGTAAAAGAAAGGGAACAATCGGTGCCATCGGTTCCCGCAGCCGCCGCCAAACCGGCGGGACGATCACGCGCATGGATTGTCGCTCTTGTCATCGCTGCGGGCGCTGCTGCGGGATTTTACATTTTTTCACATCGCTCCGGCTCGAAACCGATTCTGGAAAAATCGATCGCGGTGCTTCCTTTCGAAAACCTCAGCCGTGATCCCGATAACGCCTACTTTGCTGACGGCATTCAGGACGAAATTCTAACCCGCCTATCCAAGATCGCTGATCTAAAAGTGGTCTCGCGCACGTCCACGCAACAATATCAGAGTAAGCCGGGCAATCTTTCCGAAATCGCAAAGCAACTCGGCGTGGCCCACATCGTGGAAGGGAGCGTGCAAAAAAGCGCCGAATCCGTGCGGGTCAACGTGCAGCTAATCAAAGCAGCCAATGATTCCCATCTTTGGGCAGATACCTTTGATCGCAAACTGACCGACATTTTCTCGGTTGAGAGCGAGGTCGCTAAAGCCATCGCCGATCAGTTACGCGTAAAACTAACCGGTCAGGAAGAGCAAGTGATCGCAGCCAAACCGACAGATAATGTGGAGGCCTACGATGCCTACCTGCGTGGGCTGGTTTATATGCTGAAAGCTGCAACCACACCCGCCAACTCCCTTGGCGCACAGAAATACTTGAGAGAAGCGGTGCGGTTGGACCCTAAGTTCGCCCTTAGTTGGGCGCTGCTGTCATATGTCGATGCGGTCGGGTACCTCACACTGACTCTTCAACCAACAGTTGCCCTCCGTGAAGAGGCGCGGAAGGCAGGCGAAACTGCGCTCGCTCTTCAGCCCAATCTCGGCGAGGCCGTGTTGGCCAAGGGCCAATACGATTACGCTTGCCTAAAGGATTACGACACCGCGGTGCGTTACTTTGAACAAGCACGTCAGTTCCTGCCCAATAGCAGCCGGATTCCTGAATCGCTGGCCTATGTCGCGCGGAGGCGCGGCCAGTGGGACCGGAGCGAGTCGTACTTCAACGAAGCTGAGCGGCTCGACCCGCGCAACGTTTCCCTGCTCACCCAGCACGCGCTTTCTTATGCCGCAATTCGTCGTTTCCCCGAGGCGCTGCGAAAGCTTGATCAGGTTCTCAATATCACACCGGATGACGTCGACACTCTCGTGATAAAGGCCGCTATCGCACAAGCCGAGGGCGACCTATCGCGAGCCTCGGCGCTCCTCGCTCCGCTGCACCCGGCTGCGGACGACTCCAGCGCGGTAGAAACACAAGTTTACCAAGCGATCCTGGAACGCCACTCTGCAACCGTCATCCCTCGATTAAAAGAGATACTTGCCAAGCCCGATCCAGCGTTGGGTTTTTATAATGGCGAACTGCGCTTTTGGTTAGGCTGGGCGCAAGACGTGGCCGGCGATCATGCCGCCGCCCAGGAAACTTGGCGAGAGGCGCGCAGCGAGCTGGAACCTTTCCTCAAAGAACAGCCGGAAAATTTTCTCCTGATTGGAGATCTCGCATTCGTTAATATGGGGGTTGGTGACAAAGCCGCTGCGTTGGCTCTGTCGGAACGGGCCATGGCCGCGCTTCCGGTCGAGAAAGACGCGTTGGCTGGTGCCGGTTCGCTCGAGGTCCTCGCCCGGGTGGCGGCGCAGGCAGGAGAGCCGGACCGCGCCATCCCCGCTTTGCAGAAACTACTCTCGATATCGTACGCTGGTCCGCTGGCTACACAAAACATCCCGCTCACTCCCGCGCTGCTCCGGCTCAATCCAATGTTCGATCCGCTCCGGAATGATCCGCGCTTCCAAAAACTCTGCGTCATGGGCTGCGTGCTAACAAAAAACAGTGCTGAATTTTGTGTCACCCGGATGGGTAAAAATGTGCAGATTCGTGATTACGCGTGAGGAACCTAACAATAATTCAACGGGTTCGATTGCAGCGATTTGCGCACAACTGATGACATCAGCGGATTTGTGCAAAAGTGCCCTTTTGCCCTTAGGAAACCTCCGTTCTATCCGTTGAACTACGGGAACAGATCGGAAGTCAGAAGTTAGAAGGATGAAGGAGGAAAATCCAGACGCGAGATTTCCGATTTCGGATTTTCAACAATCTGCGAAATCCGCGGTTGAAACTCGCGTCTTTTTACCTCGCCGCGAGCGAAATATTTTTGGAATGACGCTCAAAGCGCGCGCAAAAGTTGTTGTCAATCTTTTCAAACAAACGGTGCAGGAATGGCTCGACGACGACGCGCCGCAACTCGGCGCCGCGCTCGCTTACTATAGTGTCTTCTCGCTCGCGCCGATGGTGTTGCTGCTGATCGCGGTCATCGGCATTCTGTTTCGAAATGATCCGGTCGGCGCATGGAGCAGGATCACGGAGCAAATGAGTTATTTTTTGGACAAGAGTGCCATCGAGATGGTGCAACAAATCGCGCGCCAGGTTGCAACTCCGACAAAGAGCGCCCTTGGCGGAACGATCGGCTTCGCGCTCGCGCTCTTCGGCGCAAGTGGCGTATTCGGTCAATTGCAGGCCGCGCTCAATACCATTTGGGGAGTGAAAGCGAAACCGGGCCGCAGCATTTGGAGATTCGTTCGGTCACGCTTTCTCTCCTTCGCATTGATCGCCGGCATCGGTTTCCTGCTTCTCGTCTCGCTTGTGATTGAAACTGGGATCAAAGCGTTGAGCCATTACTTGCAAAGCATGCTTCCCGGCGCACTCACTGTCATCGTTCCGGTCTATCTCACGTTCGATCTCGTGATCGTGACCGCGGTCTTCACGATGATTTTCAAAATCTTGCCGAACGCGACAACCCGCTGGCGCGACGTCTGGATCGGCGCCGTTCTCACGGCGATTTTGTTTTTGATCGGGAAATGGGCACTCGGAATTTATCTCGGCAGCGGAACCGCGGCGTCAGCGTACGGTGCAGCCAGCTCGCTCATCACGTTACTGCTCTGGATTTACTACTCGTCGCAAATTTTACTTTTCGGCGCCGAGTTTACCCAAGTTTACGCCCGCACATGCCGCGCCAACATCAAACCCGACAAATACGCGGTCGCGATCGAGCTTAAAGAAATCGAAAAACCGGCATAACTTATTTTGCGACTTTCATCCCTAGCTCTTTAACGAGGAAGGCCCAGGTGTCGGTTTCTTCAATGATTTTAGGTGGATCGGCCGCTCCGTCGGGCGATGCCAACATAAGTGCGGCTTCGGCCGCCTAATTTAACATCGAGCAAGGGACTGCTCGATCCACCTTCAATGCAATCTGCGAAATCCGCTGCCTGCCCGCCGTGGCGCTAATCCGCGGTAGGCCCATTCATCGCATCAACGCCATGAGCTGACTGCGGCTCGTGACTTCGAGTTTTCGAAAGACGCCGTGTAAATGTTTTTTCACCATCGCTAAACTTAAGCCGGCAGTATCGGCGATCTCCTGGTTGCTCCGCCCGTCGCAAACTAGTCGCGTGATTTCCTGTTCGCGCGCCGTGAGCCGGGCGAGATGCGGCAAACGGGAGGCCGCTGCCTCGGTCTGCTGAGCAGTGCGACGGCGCAACGCTTCGCACTCGACGAGAAAATGCGGCCGCGCCAAATCGGCCGAGCTGAGTTGTTTGAGGCGAACTGTGGCGCGTAAATCCGGCGACCGGGGATGATGCACGCGTTCCCGTTTGAAGACTCTGCGCGGCGCGCCCGGGCGTTGGGCGCGCGCCCATTGTTGTTTGAGCGAACGACATCGATCCAGTATCTCGGATGGGATCCCTGAGCTCGCGTTTGTCAGTCGCGCCTGTTCCCATCCTTTTTCCCAAACGGCGCAGAAGTCGCGCGCAGCCCGGTTTCGATAAATCAATTTCAAGTTCCAGCGCAACAGCATTGTCGGCAATGGCAGTTGCCTTAGGCATTCTTCAAGATCCACCCGCACTGCGCGTTCCCGTCCAAGCGACCTAAGGCGCCGAAGCGCAGTCAAAAATTGTGGGTAAAGCTGCCGGAGCAATTTCATTTCCGCCGATGACAGCTCGCCTTGCGTCGCCGCGCGCATGATGACAATCGCGCAAACGAGTTTATGGCTTTCCCGAAACAGGAGGCACACGGCCTGAGCGCATTCATGAGGCGCCAGGTAGCGGCGATAAAAACGCGATTTCATGAAGCTGCGTCGATTGGAAAAGAGATCGCCGATGCGCACGATCTTTTTGCGCCGCTGCGCCGCGACATAACTCTTAAGCGGCTCCGCTGCGAAAAAACCATCGGGCATCGGCAGCGTCCATCTCGTGAGCGGCGGCAAGATTGGGTTGTGTTGCAACATGAACCCGATCAAACGATTTGGGACCGCGGCGGTGAGCAACTGCTGGGCGGCTTTCCAGAACGCATCGACGTTCATCGCTCGCTGAAGACTGAGCAGATATTTCTCGACTGCCGGATCGGCCACCGATCCGCGCCTGACGCTGACTCCCGTGCTTCGCCTCATCTCCTGGTCCCGTCTCGCGCGATTCCCATTCGCGTTCCCGACCGTAAGGTTGCGCCGCTCAACGATCAGGGAATTAAAAAAGGCAACCTAAGTTACCTGGCGATCATCAAACGGTGCGTGAGATTTACGCTAGAAAGGAAAGAAAACATAGCAAATGAAACTCGATATCAACGTGCCGGTAAGCGGCCTGGACTTGGCAAGCCTTCTTCACGGTGAGGAGGGGCTTTTCCTCTGCCAAAACAGAGGACAAAACTACATCACTGTAGCAAAGACTGGTCACTCGATCGCCTTTGGGCCTACGCCAATTGGCCGCGGCATCCAGCAACAACCGTCGGCCAGTCTTGGCCCGGAACCCTGGTTCGTCACCAAGATCAGCAACTCGACCGAGTTCGCTGAATTCCGGCTGACATCCAGCAGAGACGTCCGGTAAAGCAGGAACGCAAACCAGAGTAAGCAAATAAAGAGCCCCGGTGGGGAAACTCACCGGGGCTTCTTGTCTGTCCTGTCGCGGGCGTTGAATGAGCGTGTTCTAACAGTTTGACTAGCCCATTTGAATCATTTAAAATGTTCAAATGAGCAAAGCGGCGAAAAACAAAAAGAAGCGAAACGTTGTTCGCGAACACCCGCATCGGAAATACGGCTCGAAACGCCCTGTGACACTCTCGCGAAAACAGACCAACCTCGCGCCAGCGCAAGTGATTCACCGCGTAAGTAAAGGCCTTCCGTTTAGTGAGCTCGAACATTTGAGAGGCGAGATCGACGAACCGCTTGGGTCGGTGGCGCGGCGACTCGCCATTTCAAGATCGACATTGCAACGGCGCAAAACCGAACGGCGTCTTTCGCCGCAGGAATCGGATCGCGTCATGCGGTTTTGGCGATTGACTCAGCAGGCAGCGAAAGTCTTTGGCGACATGGCGCGTGCGCGGCAGTGGTTGAAATTTCCGCAGCGAGGTCTGGGCGGCGCCGTCCCGCTGGATTACGCCAGCACCGAAGTGGGGGCGCGAGAAATCGAGAACCTGCTCGGGCGAATCGAGTACAGCGTGTATTCCTAGCGCGGCATGCGTTCGGCTTGGCGCATTGTTCGCGCGGAGCGCGTTGACACGGCGTTCACAGGTGAAGGCAGCCGGCTTTACGGCGGCAGGTGGAACTCGCGCGGCACACCGGTCGTTTACGTGAGCGAACACGAATCTCTGGCAGCGCTCGAGATTTTCGTTCACACCATGCCGTTATCCCCAACGGAGCGATACTTCTCTTTTCGAGTCGATTGGGACGACAAATTGACTGAATACTTTCCAATCAAAAGTCTGCCACCCGATTGGAACGCCGAGCCACCGACGAATGGGAGCATGCGCGTTGGGGACGACTGGGTTCGTACCGGGCGCTCCGCCGTGTTGGCGCTACCCAGTTTACTGAGCAGAAGTGAGCTCAATTTTCTGTTGAACCCGACTCATCCGGACTTTAAAAAGATCAAAATCGCTTCGCCGGTGGAGTATCGCTTCGATCCAAGAATGCTTGGGCCTTGATCATCCGTGGCATCTACGTAATCCGCGGTCCAATTTTCTAAGCGTGGCTATTTCGCGACTTTCACCCTCAGCTCTTTGACGAGAAAAGACCAGCGGTCGGCCGTTTCTTCGATGATTTTCGTCGTCGGTTTGCCGGCGCCGTGTCCGGCTTTGGTTTCGATCCGGATCAAGGTCGGTTTGTCGCAACCTTGCGCGGCTTGAAGTGCTGCCGCGAATTTGAAGCTGTGCGCGGGCACCACCCGATCGTCGTGGTCGGCAGTTGTGATCATTGTCGCGGGATAACAACAGCCTTTGGCGATGTGATGGAGCGGCGAGTAGGCGTAGAGAAATGGAAACTCGTCCGGTTTATCGGCGCTTCCGTAATCGGAAGTCCAGGCCCAGCCGATCGTAAATTTTTGGAAGCGCAGCATGTCCATCACGCCGACGTTCGGAAGTGCGGCGCCGTAAAGATCAGGTCGCTGCGTCATGCACGCTCCAACCAGCAGCCCGCCGTTGCTGCCGCCGCCGATCGCGAGTTTTGGCGTCGATGTATATTTATTGTCGATCAAGTACTGGGCCGCGGCGATGAAATCATCGAACACGTTTTGTTTCACGCGCAGCATTCCGGCTTCGTGCCATTTCTCGCCGTACTCGCCGCCGCCGCGAATGTTCGCCAGCGCGTAGATGCCGCCCATCTCCATCCAAACAAGATTGGCCGGCGTGAAGGATGGCGTGCTGGAAATATCGAACCCTCCGTAGCCGTAAAGGTAAGTCGCGTTCTGCCCATCGCGTTTCATTCCTTTTTTGTAGGAGATGAACATCGGGATGCGCGTGCCATCCCCGCTTTTATAAAAAACCTGCTCGGTCGTGTAATCGTCCGGGTTAAATTTTACTTTCGGTTTAAAAAGCAGCTCGCTCTTGCGCTTGTCGAAATTGTAACGGAAAATTTCAGTGGGCGTGGTGAAACTGGTGAACGAATAAAACGTTTCGCGGTCTTTGCGTTTGCCGCTAAATCCGCCGGCGGTGCCAAGTCCGGGCAGCGCGATCTCGCCGTCGGGAGTCCCGTCCAGCTTGAATAGCTTCACGGCGCTGTGCGCATCCTTCAGGTAAACCGCGATGAAGCGGTCGCCGACGGTGCTGACCGATTCGAGTTTGTCTTTCGATTGCGGCACGAGCTCGTCGATTTGCGCAGGGAGCGGTTTGCTCGTGTTGACGGTAACGATCCGGCCCAGTGGCGCGTTCAAATTCGTCCGGAACGCGAAGACCGGTCCTTCGTTGTCGATGAAAGTGTATTCGGCGTCCGCTTTATTCAGCAGCTCGACGACGTTCGAGTTCGGATCGACCAGGTTCTTGTAGAAGATCCGGTTTTTCGGATCGGTCCCGCGCTGGACGGTGATAATGAGATAACGGCCGTCATCCGTGACTTCGGCATTGAAGAGCCACTCTTTCTGATCAGGCCGCTCGTAGATCAGTTTATCCTGCGATTGCGGCGTTCCGAGCTGGTGGAAGGAGAGTTTGTGATTGTAAACCTGCGAGCGCAGTTTGTTTTTCTCGTCCGGCTGGTCGTAACGGCTGTAGAAAAATCCGCTCCCGTCTTTTTTCCACGATGTGTTCGAAAACTTGATCCAGTCGAGAAGATCTGGTCGATCTTTGCCGGTCTCGACCTCGCGCACTTTCCATTGTTGCCAATCGGAGCCGGCGGTAGCGAGACCGTAAGCCATCAGTTTGGCGTCGTCGGTCACATCCATACCGCCCAACGCGATCGTCCCATCTTTGGCGAGCGCATTTGGATCGAGCAGCTCGCGCGGCTTTTCGAAAAAGTTCGTCGTGATGTAAAAAACGTTTTGGTTTTGCAGACCGGTGTTCTTGGAAAAAAAGTAACGGCTCTTTTCTTTGAAGGGAACCCCGAACCGCTCGTAATCCCAGACTTCAGTCAGACGCTTCCTAATTCCGTCCCGCTCCGGAATCGTTTTCAGAAAATCGAATGTGATTTTGTTTTCCGCCTCGATCCACGTGCGCGATTCGGGCGCGTCCGGATTTTCCAATGGCCGATAAGGATCGGCCACTTTGGTGCCGGAATAATCGTCGACCTGATCGCTGATCGGTGCCGCCGGATATTTGAATTGGGTCGATGGTTCAGCCGCAAAAATGGCCGCGAGCGGCAAAAGAAGGCAGAGGACGAGAAATCTCCGAGGCATAAGTCGGGCAACTATGCCGAGGCCACGGAGATGAGCACCTCTTATTTTGTTGAGAGGCGCCGCCCTAATTTCCTTCCTTGAAAAAGCATTCGTTCGATCACAGCCGCTCTGATAAGTAACGCGCGCGTCGGTTGAGGCGGGAGCCGGGTATTGTGAAATCTTTTCTATCGGGTCGCGTTACCCCGGTTCGCCGCGATGAAATTTGAATTCCAAGACGGCTGGCATCGCGGCTGCTTTTAGAAGCCGCGCAAGCTAGGAAGTCAATAAAACTAAACTGAAAGTTCCTCAGCTTCAGCAGCGACGGTCCCGCGTCTGCGGGACCGCGCTTATTTTTTGGGAATGTGACGTTCCATCCAGTCGCTCCGCAAGTGCGAGAAACCGCTAGTGTTTCTTCGAGTTGGTGCTTTGCGCTTTTTGGATTACTCCGAAAAGACCGTGGTCCTCGTCCGCGATTCCAGCGGTGAAATACAGTCCCTTGCCCAGGAGGAGCAGGTCCCACAAACCGTCAAAATCGAGAGGCGTGCCGTCCTTCTCGGTCAGCGTTCCCACGAAAGCGCCGGTGCTCGGATCATAAACGTTGATTCGGCCGTCGCCAAAATTTCCGACGAGCAGATCGTTTTGGAACGGATTAAAATTTCCCGACGCCATCGCCAGTCCCCAAGGCGCATTGAGCACGTCGTTTGAGACCAGACGTTTCACGAAATTGCCGCTCGTGTCGAAAATGTCGATGAAACCGAATCCGGCGCCAGCCAGATCGTCATCCGGGTTGGATGGATTGATCTTTGCGTAGGTAACGAAAATCTGCCCGTTGAAATTGCGAATACCGAACGGTGCGTAATCGGATGGAAGAGTCGGATCGGTGAACGGGAAACTTGCGGAGGCCTGCAGCGCAAAATTCTCGTCGTAGGTCTCGACCTTTCCGGAGTGGAAGTTGGTCGCGTAGAGAAAATTGTGGCCGTTGGCGACGCCCAAGGTCACGCCTTTGTAAACGGCTTCGCTCGCTCCATTGTCCACCGCTATGATGGCGTTGGTCGGATCGAGGGCCGCGTTGTAGCCGCTAATCGCGCCATCTTCGCTGACGAAAATAAATGTGCTCGGAAGCGAATTGCCATTCTTCGTGACTTTGAAGAATGACGTGTGGTTCGCGACGACGCCGGTCGGATTTGCGCCTTCTGTATTGGTGGCGCTGGCCGGAATCGTGACGACCAGTCCCGTGGATGTGCCGTCCGCGTTATAAGAGGTCGACACGCCTTGGCCGTTGTCGCTAACCCAAATCGCATTGGAGCTGGACAACGCCATACCCCACGGATTGACCAGGTTGGGATCGACATGTTTGGCGACGCCGGCGATATCTGACTGAAGATTGACCCAGCTAAAATTATTGGCGCTGCTACTCACCCCCCGCGCAGACTCGGCCAACGATATCGACGTCGCGATTGCCAGAATAATGACGGTTAAACTTCGAATTGCTTTCATAAACTGATTACCTTTCCCTTGGTTAAATTTTCCTTTTCCCTCGTCAAGGGAATCGTGCCTCGCACGGAGCGCGGATGCATCCGAGTTTTGCGAGACCAGAGTTTCGGCAAAATTTATTGCTGGTCGGACACCCGACAGACATTGCCTGGTCTAACTGCAAATCCGGGTAGCGACTTAGTTGCTAAAGATCACGCCGAACATGCCGTGGTCTTCATCGGCGATGCCAGCGTTGAAGAACAACCCGCCATTCGTGAGGACCAGTCCCCAGAGGCCGTCGAACTCGAGCGGAATTCCAAAAACATCGCGGGGC
>QHRF01000093.1 GCA_003220055.1 Verrucomicrobiota bacterium
TTCCCCATTTCGTTGGCGGAGCGGTTGGTTACATCGGCTACGACGTCGTTCGATTTTTCGAGCCTACTGTGCCAATCCATCTGCGGGACGATCTGAAGAATCCGGAAATGATGTTCATGATTCCGCGGATCTTGATCGTTTTTGATCATCGATTTCGGAAACTTCGGCTCATTTGTAACGCGTATATCGAAAACAATACTTCTGCGGAGGACGCCTACGAACGCGCGGAAGCCGACCTGCAGAAAACGTTGTCGAAGCTGAGCGAGCCGCGGGCCCTTCGGCCGATTGATGCGAAAGCGGCCGGGAATCTTCCGTCACCAGCCAGCAACACAACTCGCGCTGAATTTGAATCGATGGTCGCAAAGGCCAAACAGCTGATCGCGGCCGGCGATATTTTTCAGGTTGTGTTATCGCAGCGGTTCGAAACCGATTTTGTCGGTGAGCCGCTCGATCTTTATCGTGCGCTCCGCTTCGGGAATCCTTCGCCCTACATGTTTTGTTTACGCTTCGGTCGCGACTTCGCGGTCCTTGGCAGTTCGCCGGAAGTTCATCTGCGAGTGCGGGAGCGGACCGCCGAGTTGCGCCCGATCGCCGGAACTTATCCGCGCGGCAAAGATTTGGCGGAAGATGAAAGATTTGCGGCCGATTTGATTGTCGATCCAAAAGAGCGCGCTGAGCACGTAATGCTGATCGATCTCGGGCGAAATGATCTTGGACGTGTCGCGGACTTTGGCAGCGTCCGCGTGACGGAACAAATGTTGATCGAGCGCTACAGCCATGTCATGCACATCGTTTCGCATATCGTCGCGCGTTTGCGCGAGGGCAAGAATGCCTTCGACGCGATTCGCGCAACGTTTCCCGCGGGCACGGTCTCTGGCGCGCCGAAAATTCGCGCGATGCAAATCATTGCCGATTTGGAAAAAGCGCGACGCGGATTTTACGCGGGGATTGTTGGTTACTTCGGCTTTGATGGATCGCACGACAGTTGCATCGCGATACGCTCGATCATTTTAAAAGACGGAAAAGCGTATCTGCAAACGGGCGCGGGAATCGTGGCCGATTCTGATCCCACGCGCGAATTTGACGAATGCGTGAACAAGGCGAAAGCGATGCTGACCGCTATCGCGCGTGCAACGAAGAAAGAAGATTAAGAGGAAGCCGGAAGAGTGAAATTGCTGGTCATCGATAATTACGATTCGTTCACCTACAATCTCGTCCAGCTCTTCGGCGAGATGGATATCGATCTTACGGTGAAGCGAAACAACGAAATCTCGATCGACGAGATCAAAAAACTGAAGCCGGATCGAATTTGCATTTCACCTGGCCCGGGCCGTCCGGAAAATGCGGGTATCAGCTCTGACCTAGTTCGCGAATTGGGACCGAAGCTTCCCATTCTTGGCGTTTGTCTCGGTCATCAATGCATCGCGCAAGCTTTCGGCGGCGAAGTGGTGGGCGCCGAAAGGTTAATGCACGGCAAAACGTCGAAGATTCACCACCAAAGCCGCGGCGTTTTCAAAGACTTGGCCGAGCCACTCGAAGCGACGCGCTATCATTCATTGATCGTGCGCCGCGAATCGTTGCCCGATTCGCTCGAAATCACCGCCGAGACCGAGGACGGCGAAATTATGGGACTGCAACATCGACAATTCCCGATCCACGGCGTCCAGTTTCATCCCGAATCGATCCTGACAATCGAAGGACGCAAGCTGCTCGCAAATTTTCTGCGCGTTTAAGCGCCGTTGCGCGAGATCACGTCGTGAATCTGGCGGACTTCGCGCACCATTTGTTCGTATTCGTCGAACCTCAGTGATTGCGCGCCGTCCGAGAGCGCTTCGTCCGGTCGCCCGTGCACTTCGACCATCAAACCGTCCGCGCCGACCGCGATTCCGGCGCGCGCGAGCGGCGTGACCATGTAACTGCGCCCGGTTCCGTGGGCGGCATCGACAATCACCGGCAAATGCGAAATTTTTCTTACCGCTGGAACTGCGGCCAGATCAAGCGTGTTCCGCGTGTGCTGAGCGAACGTGCGCACGCCGCGCTCGCATAGGACGATGTTATAATTTCCTTCCGCCATCACGTATTCGGCCGCCAGTAACCACTCCTCTAACGTCGCGGCCATGCCGCGCTTTAACAGCACCGGCAACTTCGAACGACCGACCCGCCGCAGGAGTGTGAAATTCTGCATGTTGCGCGCACCGATCTGAATCATATCGGCATATTTCTCGACCAGATCGACGTTCGCTTCATCGAGCGCTTCGCTCACGATCTTCAGACCAAACTCCTTCCTAATCTCGGCGAGAATCTTGAGGCCAGGCTCACCAAGCCCGGAAAAAGCGTAAGGCGAAGTGCGCGGTTTGAATGCGCCGCCGCGGAAAAATTTCGCGCCGCTGCGCTGGACCACGTCCGCTATCGCAAACGCCTGCTTGCTGTTTTCAATGGCGCACGGCCCGGCGATGATCGCGAGCGAGCCGTCACCGATCCTCGCGCCGTCGCCAAGATCGACAATCGTGCGTTCGGGCCGCAGATCGAGCGTGATCAATTTGTACGGTTTAGTGACGCGGATTGCTTCCGAAACGCCGGGGAGATTTTCGAAATGCGAGAGATCGACCGCGCCCTGATTGCCGGTGATTCCGATCGCGGTGCGGTTCGCGCCCGGCATGACGTGCGCGCGGAATCCGAGCGATTCGACGACGCGAACCACGTTGTCGATCTCGCCCTTTCCGGCGCTGGCGTTCATTACGATGAGCATGGCGTGAAAGGCGTTTACTTACCGAGAATTATACCCTTCGGTCAAATTTAACCCGCGGTTTTCATTTTTGCCTCGATCAAAATCGGCGGAAGCGTACGCTCAATTTCGGGCCGATGTTGCTCGTACTGGGGTGGTAATTTCAAACTTTCACCCAGCTGTTTGACCGGTTCATCGACGGTGAATCCGGGCCCTTCGGTGGCAATCTCAAACAAAATACCACCGGGCTCGCGAAAATAGATCGAATGAAAATAAAAGCGGTCGATAACCGGGGTGACATGCAAACCAAGGTCGACCAGCTCTTTGCGCCACCGTGATTGTTCCTTGTCGTTTGCGCAGCGAAACGCGATGTGATGCACCGTCCCGGCCGAATTCACTCCAAACTGTCCCTCGGCTCGTTCAACAAGGTCGACCTGAGCGCTTGTTGATTTGGAATTTACCGACAATCGTCGCCGCGACTTTTCTTCGCCGACCAATTCGAAGCCGAGCGTTTTAAGTAATTCCTCAGTCGGCCCGGTCTGCTGGACTTCAAGCGTCGGCGCGTGAAACCCATGGATCGCAAATTTCTGCGGCATGTCGCTTTCGTATTCAAGATCGACATCGTCCAGTTGGGTCGATTCGATTAGCTCGAGCAACAATCCATCGGCATCGGTGAAGCGAAGACCGGGCGCATTAAAGCGTGACGGGATTTCTTCACAGAAAACGCGATGCTCGGCGAAGCGCGCTTTCCAATATTCGACCGAACTCGCTGGGATCGCGAAACTCGCACTGATTACTTGCCCGGTTCCGCGCGTTCCGCGACGGGCACCGGGCCAGGCAAAAAACGTAATCGCAGTGCCCGGCCGGCCGGTCCGATCGCCGAAGTACAGGTGATAGGTCGATGGATCATCGAAATTGACAGTGCGCTTGGCCAAGCGCAGGCCGAGGATCTGGGTGTAAAAATCCACGTTGCGCTGAGGATCGCTCGCGATGGCAGTGATATGATGAATTCCGCGAAGTTTCACAATCGGACCGAAGGCTAACAAGTTTCCCACGACTTATTCAACGCATGTATTTGTGGCGACGACAGGTAAGTGAGACGTGGTGGAGGGATAACGAAGAACGGTTACGTGGACTCGCTGGCGATCAGTTGGCCATAATTGAACAACCTGGCCGCGAACGATTGCAACTTGAGGTCGTGTTCCCTTCCCGCATGGAAGTGGAAGGCCTGACGGCGCAATTCGGCGGACGAGTCGAGAAACTTCCGCGCGATTGGTTAAAACGCCTTTCGCGGCGGCAAAAGACCCAGCCGATCGAAATCCGCAATCAAAAGTTAATCATTCCTGCCGGCGCCGCTTTCGGCACTGGCGAGCACGCAACGACTGCGATGTCGCTACGAATGCTCGAGAAACTGACCCGGAGATGGAGGCCTGGCTGGTCGATTATCGATCTTGGAACCGGAAGCGGGATTCTGACGCTAGCGGCGTGTTTGTTAGGCGCCCGACGGGTAATCGGAATCGATAACGACCCGGTCGCGATCTCAACGGCAAAAGAAAATGCGCGGCTGAACAGAATCCGCGCGGTGCAATTCCGGGTCAGCGACGTGCGTCGTTGGAAATCTCCGCCAAAGAGCCTCCTCCGCCGAAGCGGCTACGGCGGCCGAGTCGACATCATCATAGCGAATCTGCTTAGCGAGCTGTTAATCGAGATTTTGCCGAAACTCAAAGTCGCGCGCTGGATGATTCTTTCCGGAATTTTGCGAAACCAGGAAAGTGATGTAACTCACGCACTTATGCGGCATAAGATCGACATCGTCCAGGTTCGCCGGCGCGGAAAGTGGGTTGCGATTCTGACGTCGGTCAGGTAGGTTCGGCGACCCTTAGCGGCTACGGTTTTCTGCATAAACGCGGTTTATCATAAGCCGCGGGCAAAACGTCCATGCAGACCGAGGAACTATCCTACGCCATCATTACGCCGTATTCGATGCGCAAATCGCGCACCGGCGGGATCATCGCCCGGCTGATTTCGCGTACGGGTCTCGATTTGGTGGCTGCGCGTATGTTCGCGCCGAGCGAGGAATTGGTTCGCCGCTACGCCCACACGATTGTGAGCGAAACGGAACCGGCTCATCGCGCGACCCAGGAATTAATTCATGATTATGTCCTGGAAAATTTCGGCGCGAAAAAAGATCGTCAGCAATCGCGCGTTTTGTTTCTCGTCTTTCGCGGGCCAGACGCATCCGAAAGAATCCGCGCGACCGTAGGTCACATTACGCACGAGGAAACCAGCGGGGAAACAATTCGCGACACGTTCGGCGATTACGTGACCGATGATTCGGGCAAAGTCATTTACTTCGAACCAGCAGTCGTTGCTGAGTTCAATCGCAACGCCATCGAACGGGATTTAAAACTTTGGGCGGAATTTTCAGATCGCGATGGCGGCGTGCTCGATCAAGCGGTGCAATTTCCGAAGGACGCGAAGATCGAGAAGACCTTGGTTCTAATTAAGCCGGACAATTTCAAATTTCCAAACATTCGTCCCGGCGGTGTGATCGAAGTTTTTTCGCGGACCGGTCTCTACATTGTCGGTTTCAAGGTTCACCGGATGAGTGTGGCGCAGGCGGAGGACTTTTACGGACCCGTGCTGCCGGTGTTGCAGGAGAAATTAGGACACAACAAGGGACGCGACGCGTGGGAAGACATCGTCGAATTTATGGCCGGCGCACGGCCGAGCGATACGTTCCCGGAAAAACGGGACGAACCTGGCACGGAAAAGTGCATCGCCCTGGTTTATCAGGGCGAAGACGCCGTTCGCAAAATCCGCGAGGTCCTTGGCCCAACCGACCCGGCAAAAGCGCCGCCGGGGTCGATTCGAAAAGAATTTGGCCAGACAATCATGATCAACGCTGCGCACGCGTCCGACTCGATTGAGAACGCGAAACGCGAGATGACAATCGTGCGGGTGGAGGAGAATAATTTTAAAGCTTTGATTGAAAACTTTTATGGCCGCCAATAGTGTGCGCTCCCTGAATTAAAACGAACAAGATCGACATGGAAATTTCCGAACGCGCTGCCCAACTGACTCCCTCACTCACGCTTTCGATCGACAGCAAAGCAAAAGCGATGAAGGCCGAGGGAATTGACGTATGCGGCTTCGGCGCGGGTGAGCCGGATTTTGATACGCCGGAACACATCAAAGCCGCGGCGATCGAAGCGCTCCAGGCCGGTTTTACCAAATACACGCCGAGCGCGGGGATTCCGGAATTGCGCGCGGCCATTGCGGAAAAATTAGCGGCCGATAACGGACTGACGTATCGCGCAGGTCAGGTCGTGGTTAGCAACGGCGCCAAGCATGCCTGTTACAACGCAATTCTCGCCACCTGCCAGCCGGGCGATGAAGTGATTATTCCCGCGCCCTACTGGGTCAGTTATCCCGACATGGTGCGCCTAGTCGGCGCCGAACCGGTGATTGTTCCGACGACGGAGCGGAACAACTGGAAGATGCGCCCGGAAGATTTTGAAAACGCAATGACGCCGCGGACGAAGATGTTGATCATGAACACTCCGTGCAATCCGACCGGCTCAGTCTACACCCGCGAAGAACTCGAAGCCATCGTGGAAGTCGCCAGCGGTGAAGACATTTACATTTTGTCCGACGAAATTTACGAGAAGCTCGTTTACGACGATACCAAGCACGTCAGCATCGGGTCGCTCTCGAAAGAAGCTTACGATCTGACCATCACCGTCAACGGATTCAGCAAATCCTACGCGATGACCGGGTGGCGGCTCGGTTATCTCGCCGCGCCGGAAGCAGTGGCAAAGGCGGTCGATTCAATCCAAAGCCATACGACGGCCAATCCATCCTCGTTCTCGCAACGGGGCGCGCTTGCCGCGTTGAAGGGCGATCAGCAGGCGGTCGCCGACATGCGCGAGGAATTCGACATGCGCCGCAATTACATGATTGATCGCCTCTCCAAAATTCCAAATGTGACTGCGGTCAAACCGCAGGGTGCGTTCTATGTGCTGCTCAATGTCAGTCAGCTCGGACTGACGTCGCAAAATTTTGCCGATCGATTGCTCAGCAAAGCGAACGTGGCGGTGGTGCCGGGCGCGGCCTTTGGCGATGATCGCACCATCCGGCTCAGCTACGCGACCAGCATCGACATCATCAAAAAAGGTCTCGATCGGTTGCAAGATTTCTGCCGAACGCTGTAAGTGCCACCATCCGCGGCGATGAAGCTCGCGACCGCTTCTCTGGATAAAACCGTTGTCATTGCCCGAATCAAAGCCGAAGGCTCCGTCGCCGTTATTCGCACCGACTCAATCGAGCGAGCTCTCGGCGCCGCAAACGCTGTCATCGCAGGCGGATTTCGCGTAATCGAGATCACTTACAGCTTCAACGGCGCAACGGAAGCGATCGCGAAGCTGTCCGACGCTAACGAAAACGATTTGCTCATTGGTGCCGGAACGATTTTGAATCGCGGGCAGGTGCGCGAAGCAGTTGGTGCAGGCGCGCGGTTCCTGGTCAGCCCGTGCGTGTTGCCGGAAGTAATCGATGCCGCACGCGAGCTTCAAGTTGCAATCATACCGGGCGCGTTCACGCCAACGGAGATTTACACGGCGTATTCGTTAGGCGCGGACATTGTTAAAATTTTTCCCGCTGTTCGCTACGGGCCGGAATATTTGAGAGCGTTGCGAGGACCGCTGCCACAAATTCCGATCATGCCGACGAGCGGTGTCGACGCAACCAATGTCGCAGAATGGTTCCGCGCCGGTGCAGTCGCGGTCGGCGCGGTCAGCAGCGTGCTCGATCCAGTGCTGATTCGCAACGGCGAATGGGCTGAATTGACACAGCGCGCACAGCAGTTCATGGACGCGGTGCGCGCCGCCCGATAAGGGCCAACGGACAGAATTCCAGTAGCAGCCGACATTTTTTTCTTTCCGGTTTCTGCTTTCCGGTTTCCGCTTTGGATGTGAACCACCTCGCGCTCATTCTTCACGCGCACTTGCCGTTCGTTCGGCATCCGGAGCACGAGCACTTCCTGGAGGAAGACTGGCTCTTCGAGGCGATCACCGAAACTTACATCCCGCTGCTGCAAATGATGCAGCGGCTCGCGAACGACAAGGTTCCGTTCAAACTCACGATGTCGCTCACCCCAACGCTGTGCGCGATGTTGCAGGACGAACTTCTGCGCGAGCGCTACGTCCGGCATATAGATCTTCTGATCGATCTCGCGCTGCGCGAGCGAAAACGTAACCTCAACCAGCCCGAGCTGGCCGAGTTGGCACAGTTTTACTTCGAATTGTTTTCGGCCAGCCGCCGGTTCTTTGTCGATGAATGGAAAAGCGATTTGCTCGCGGCGTTTCGACAACTGCGTGACGCTGGCGCGCTCGAGATCATCGGCTGCGCGGCCACGCATGGATTGCTTCCGCTGATTCAACAGCAATCACCGGCATCGGCCCGCGCGCAACTCCTCATCGGGCGCGACGCGCATGTCGATCTTTTCCAAGCCGATCCCACGGGCCTTTGGCTGCCCGAATGTGCTTATGCGCCCGGCCTCGACACGATTTTGCAGGAAGCGAATATTCGATGGTTCGTTCTCGACGCGCACGGATTGTTGTTCGGCAATCCGCAGCCGCAGCGCGCGATTTATGCGCCATGTTATACGCCCGCGGGTCCAGCTGCGTTCGCGCGCGACCGCGACTCGAGCCGCCAGGTTTGGAGCGCGGAAGAAGGTTATCCTGGCGATCCGGCATATCGCGAATTTTACCGCGACGTCGGTTTCGATCTTCCGCTTGAACATTTGGGGCCGATCGCGCGCGGTGTGCGGAAATTTTCCGGTGTGAAATATCACCGGATCACCGGTCGGAAAAGCGAAAAGCAACTTTATGATCGGGCCGAGGCCGAAAAAGCGGCCGATGCGCACGCCATACATTTCGTGGAACAGCGCCGGGCACAATTCCGGCAGCTCGCCGCCGTTGATCTCGATCCAATCCTGGTCGTACCGTTCGACGCGGAATTATTCGGCCACTGGTGGTTTGAAGGACCGCGCTTTCTCGAATTGTTCATCCGCAAGGCCGCATTCGATCAAAAGGAATTTCGCCTAACGACTCCGAGCGAATATTTGGCGACGCATCCGACCCAGCAAACAATCGAGCCGGGAGCATCGACCTGGGGCGACAAAGGCCATCTTGAAGTCTGGATCGACAAAAGTAATTCATGGATTTACCCCCATTTACACGCCGCGGCGCAGCGGATGACCAAAGTGGCAAATGCGCACAAGAATGAACCGAGCGAGCTCAATGATCGCGTTCTCAAGCAATTGGCCCGAGAGCTGTTACTCGCGCAGGCGAGCGACTGGGCGTTCTTGATGCGAACAGGCACGGCCCGCGAGTACGCGAGCAAGCGGACAATCGATCACGTCGCCCGCTTCAATAAACTACACGACCAGTTCGCGGCCGGACAATTGGATGAAAAATTTTTGGCTGACTGCGAATGGCGCGACAATCTTTTCCCGAACCTGAACTGGCGGTATTACTGTAGCGGCGGTCTATGAACGTCGCTAAAATCATGCGACGCTACAGAAGAATGAAGAAAAAATACGCTGCGATTTTAATGGTCTTTGCGATTGGCGGCATCGCGTTCGCGCAGGAATCGCCGTCGCCCACCGAAACAGCGTCAGCTTCACCAGAACAAACTCCGTCGCCATCGCCTTCAGCATCTGGATCGCGAAATGTTCAGCTCCGGTTTGTTCCACCTCCGATGGAAGGAACGATCAGTCTCGGGATTTTTGATTCGAGCGACAAACTCGTCCGCGTTCTCCACCGTGAATCGAAGGTCGACAACTTCACAATTGACGAGAACTCACTCAAGACGACCTGGGATGGAAAGAACGACGCCGGCGAAGATTTGCCGACGGGGAAATATCGCGCCCGCGGCTATGCGGTTGGGCGCCTAAAGGTAGACGACCTTGGCAAAGTGGAGGCGCCTCCGAACGGGGCAGTCGATCATGTCTCCGTGAAACTGGTGACCAATCCGCTCGTGAGCGATACGCGATCGGTTGTCGATCTTACGGTTGGATTCGACGGCAAAGGAAGTTTTCTCAAAACGATGGACGGACTGCCGCTGGCGACGGTCAAGGAAGCACCGAATCTGGCTCGCGTTTCGGTCGAAAAAGAGGGGGAGAAGGCGGCTAATATTTGGCAAGACGACGGATCTTCAATCGAACATGTTCGCGTATCGAACATCGACAAGATGATGGCGTTCGATTGTGGTTTTTTTGAGCTGAAGTAACGCCACTGGTCAGAATAAGAAATCTTTGTTTAGTTAGGCGTCATGGCTGGAGCGCCTGAATTTCAACACACGCTATCGAAGTCCGCCGGTTTCAGCGGCACGTCGCTGCACACGGGCGAGAAAGTTTCGCTGAAACTGCACCCGGCGCCGGCCGACCACGGAATCAAATTCAAGCGCAAGGATTTGCCGGACGAGCCCACGATCGACGCCAAGATCGACAATCTCAAAATGGTCGAGCGCGCGACGACGATCGGTGAAGGATCGATGCGCGTGCATACAGTCGAGCATGTGCTGGCGGCCCTATCTGCGATGGGGGTGGACAACGCGATCGTAGAAATGGACGCGAACGAACCACCGATCGGCGACGGAAGCGCGAAAGCATATGTCGATGTAATCAAACGCGCAGGCGTTTCGGCACAGGAAGCGCCGCGGAAATTCTTTCATGTTCGCGAACCGATGCACATCGAAACGAAAACAGGCGCAATGCTCGTCCTGCTGCCGGACAACAACGGCATGCGGATTTCGTGCACCCAAGCCGGGCCGAACAATCGTTTCACGCAATTCATGTCGACCGACATCGTACCGGAACTCTTCGAGCGCGAGATCGCGCCGGCCCGGACGTTTGTCTACTACGAAGAGGTCGAGTCGTTGATGGAGAAAAATCTGATCAAGGGCGGTAGTCTGGAAAATGCGGTGGTGGTGCGCGGCGACGCAGTCTTGAGCAAAGAGCCGTTGCGTTTTCAGGACGAATTCGTCAGGCACAAAATCCTCGACATTATCGGCGACCTCGCGCTGGTCGGCTGTCGGATTCGTGGTCATCTCATCGCGGTGAAACCCGGGCACGCTGCGAATGCAGAATTAGCTCGCGCGATCGCGAAGGAACAATCGCGTCGCGAAGCCCTGACGGTGCCGCGCATCGTGCCGAAAGGCAACGGCGGCCTCGACAGCGAAGAGATCATGCAGATCTTGCCGCATCGCTATCCCTTTTTGATGGTCGACCGCATCATCAGCTTCGACGAAAGCGGAACGAAATGCATCGGCGTCAAATCAGTCACGATCAACGAGCCGTTTTTCCAGGGACATTTTCCGGGCCATCCAGTGATGCCGGGTGTGATGCAGGTGGAAGCAATGGCGCAGGTCGCGAGTTTGTTGCTGTTCAAACTTGCGAAAACGACCAGCCGGATCGGTTATTTCATGAGCGCGGACGAGGTGAAGTTTCGCAAGCCGGTGATGCCGGGCGACACGATGTTCATTCACGCTGAGTTGACGAAAGCGCGCGGTGAGCGGTTAGCAAAAGCGAAGTGCCATTGCGTGGTGAATGACGCGATTGTTTCCGAAGGCGAATTGATGTTCACGTTTCTCGATCGATGAGCAACGTGCAGATTCATCCGACGGCGATTGTCGATCCTGGCGCGCAAATCGGTGCGGGAACGATTGTCGGACCGTATTGTGTGATTTACGCCGACGTCGTAATCGGACCGAACTGCTGGCTGCAACATCACGTCACGTTGTGCGGGCCGATGCGCGCCGGCGCTAAAAATAAATTTTACGCCTACTGCTCGATCGGTCAGCAAACGCAGGACCTGAAATACGCGGGCGAGCCGACCTATCTGGAAATTGGCGATGAAAATACGTTTCGCGAATTCGTCACGGTAAATCGGAGCACCACCAGCGCTGGCAAAACGCGAATCGGCAGTCGCGGAAATTTTCTGGCTTACAGCCACATCGGGCACGATTGCACCGTTGGGAACGAAGTCGTTTTTTCCAATAATGGAACACTGGCCGGACATGTGCAGGTTAGTGACAACGCGGTCATGGGCGGGCTCACCGCGGTCCACCAATTTTGCCGCATCGGCCGCTTCGCCATCACCGGTGGTTGCTCAAAGATTGTTCAGGACATTCCGCCGTTCATGATCGCCGACGGAAATCCGGCGGAAATTCGGGGAGTGAATCTGGTGGGCTTGGAACGGAAAAGTTTTCCGGCGGAAAGGGTGAAGTGGATCAAGGAGGCCTTCCGCCTGATCTACCGCTCTAAATATAATACGGGCCAGGCGCTGGAGGCGGTCCGAAGGGAACTGCCGAAGAGCGAAGAGGTTCGCGAAATAGTCGAATTCATCGAAAAGACCGAGCGCGGAATCATTCGTTAGGCTTGCTTGTCATCCTGAGCGCAAGCGAAGGATCTCCCCTGACGCTAAGTAATCAGTGTGATCCATCAGCTTTTGGGAGATTCCTCGCTCCGCTCTGAATGGCACAAAATGAAACCAAGTGAGGAATCATCCGTTAACGCGCGCGCCGCGTCGGTGTCGGCGTCGGTGATACGCCGCGCAAGTCCTGTTCGACACTTCTGAGCAGCGGCGCCGCGGGCGCGTCGCCGGCAATCCGCAATGTGCTCCGGATCAGATCGACGCCGCGTTTTGGCTTCTTGAGTTTCTTCCATGCATCGGCCTCTTCGAGCACAACCCGCAGAATATCGTCGCGGGTTGAGTAACAGGTGCGCGCCTGGCCAAAGTAGCTCGTGGCTCCAGCCAGATTTCCGTCACCCGCCTCCATCAGCCCGAGGTCTTCGATCATTGGACAATTGCGCGCGCGTGAAGCGGCTTGGCGCGCCAGCAAGCGATACTGAGCCGACCGGTTGGTAAAATCTCGCACGGCAAAGTCGTGATAGCTTTTCCAGCTGTTGGCTTTCCCCGAATCGGCCGTCGACTCCAGCTGCAGCCAGGCTGAATAAGGCCGGTAGAGGGGATCGCCCACCATGACTGACATCCAGGAGAGCCCCTCGGTGGCGGAATAAGCGCTTTCGGCAAAGGTGAAGCCATGAAGCAAACGGTCGTTTAGAATGTTCGGATGCGTCGTCAATTGCAGGTAGGGCTCATAAACGTTGCCAACGCTCGCGGCCGCCCCACGGGAGATGAGTGGGCCGACCCAGTTTGCATTCCGGTCGCGCAATGTGTTCGCACTGAACGAATGGATATGCACCGCGACCGCCCCCGGCACAAAATGGAAGTCTGGATTGGCGAACGGCCCGGCAACATTCGGATAGTACCAGCCGTAATACAGCGCGCAGTCCGTCATTGGATAACCCTCTGGAAAGATGCCGGGGACCGGACTCTGATACACTACCGGGATTCCAACTTTGTGGAGTTGCTGCGGAATTTCCGCCAGCCATTGGTCGCCTAATTCGTAACCGGCCGAGGGACCATGCGAACTATCAACATAGGCGCGCCCCCAAAGCCCAGTTCTCTCGGCCGCCATTGAATCGATGATCATTTGCCGCACTGTTGCAGCGCTGGGGGCATCCAGCCGACAAACGAGTAGGAGCGCGACGTCATCCCATTGATCGATTGCGCGAAAACTCTTGAAATAAGTGTTCAGCTTCGCGCCAGAAATCTTCGGCGAGAAATAACCGAGGGTCGCAATCTCGGAATCGACCGAAGCTTCGTTGCGGCCGTCGATCGGTCCGCCCGCTGATTCGTCGCCGGGGTATGGCACAGCCGTCGGCTTAATTTTCAGTGGCATCCCTTTAATCAAGGCAACAAAACGAATCGATGTTGAAAGGACAGCGTCTTGATGTTCCGCCGTTTCGCGGATGGTCCACCACTTTCGTGATTTAAAAGCTTCGCGAAGTGGTTCGGCAATGTTGCCATCGTACTCTTCCCGAGTGATTTCCTCGTCCACCGAGCACGTGAGCCCGATGATGTGATCAGACGCGATGCCGCGTTGTTTTGCATAGAATCTCGCCAGCTCCGGCGAGTCCGGCGCCGATTTGTTGTAAACAACGATCGTCGATGTTGCGAGCGGTTGCTCAGCGCGAACGTGCATCACGACCGTGAAGACGACCAGCAAAGCGAGGAATGATCTATCATGTCTCATTTAAAGCGATTAGCTTTCGGAGTTGAAAGTTCAGTCGTCCGTGTTTGAAATCTTCAACAGCGTCGCATCCTCAACTCTCAACCCTCAACTCTCAACCTTTCCATGCCGGCTGTTTTGAATCTGCTACGGATCAAAAATCTCGCGCTGGTGGAGGAACTCGAGTGGCAGATTGCGCCCGGTTTTACTGCTATCACCGGCGAAACCGGTGCGGGGAAATCGATTATCATCGGCGCGCTCCAACTCTTACTCGGCGAACGTGCGGATAAATCACTCATTCGCACCGGGGCCGATACTTGCACCGCCGAAGCCGTTTTCACCGGCGAAGAATTGAAGAACTTGAACCCGCACCTGATCGAAGCGGGCGTCGAACCGTGCACGGATGAGCTTATTATTAAGCGAAGTCTCTCTGCCGCGGGCAGCAATCGCCAGTTTATCAACGGTTCGCCCACCACGTTGTCGATCCTGAAAAATGTAGGCGATGCGCTGGTCGATCTTCACGGTCCGCACGATCACCAGTCTTTACTCTCACCGGACAAGCAGCTCGACCTGCTCGATTCGTTCGCCCGCGCCGAGGAGCAACTTGAGGAGTACAAAAAACATTTTCGACAATTGCAGACGCTGACAGCCGAGCACACCGCGCTTAATACCGCCGAAACCGCGCGCGAGCAGGAGCTCGATCTGCTGCGCCATCAAATCAGCGAGATTAATTCGGCAAATCTTGTAGCCGGCGAAGAAGAAGACATTGAGAAGCGTTACAAACTTACCAGCAGCAGCAAACGTCTGATCGAACTTGCCAGCGCGGCAGCCAACAAACTTTCGGAAGCGGACGAATCCCTCCTGTCGCAGCTTGCGGAGACGCAACGTTTGCTGCGCGAATTGGAGAAGATCGACATCTCCACCGCGGAGATTGCTTCCGAACATGCCGCGGCTGTAGTGCAGCTGTCGGAAATCGCCCGGTCGCTCTCCGATTACGCCGAGAAGCTTGATCTCGATCCGGAACAACTCACCGCGCTCGAGCAACGTGTTTCGCTTTTTGAAACATTGAAGCGCAAATACGGCGGCTCGATTGCCGAAGTGATCGAGTTTGGCCGGCGCGCGGGCGAACGAATGCAAAAAATCGAAGGACGCGACGCCGAACTGGAACGACTAACGAAGGAAATCGCAGAAGTTCGGACGCAGATGAATCGCGCCGGCGAAGTGTTGCGCAAACTGCGCGCGAAAGCGGCGCCGAAACTTTCCGAGACGATTCACAAAAATCTGCGCGATCTCGGATTTCGCCAATCAGAATTCGAAGCGAGACTAAGCCCCGTTGAGGAAGCGCGCGCCAACGGCTTCGATTCGGTTGAATTGCTTTTCTCGCCGAATCCTGGCGAACCGCTAAAACCGTTGCGCGCGATTGCTTCCAGCGGCGAAATTTCACGCCTGATGCTCGCGATAAAGTCCGCGCTCGCTGCGCACGATTCGATTCCGCTTCTCGTCTTCGATGAGATCGACACGAACGTCGGCGGCGAAATCGCGCACGCGGTTGGGGCAAAGATGCGAACGCTCGGGAACGAGCATCAGTTAATTTGCATCACCCATCTCGCGCCGGTTGCGGCTTCCGCTTCATCCCACTTTGTTGTGACCAAAGATGTCGTGCGCGGTCGCACCTTTTCGGATCTTCGCGAAGTCACCGGCAAAGCTCGCCGCGAAGAGATCGCGCGCATGCTCGGCGGCAAAAGCGAATCGGCGCTCCAGCTCGCCGCCAGCTTATTGAAAGATTCGACCGCCAAAGACGCCAAATAACACTAAATAGGGCGGGACAACTATCTCTAAACTTTCGCGTGTTTAGCGGATGATTCATTTGCTCACCGGACCGAGCGGCAAAACCGCCCTGTCATACAATTCGTTCAGCACTTGGGCGAGACCGGTGTAGATCGCGGAGAAGCCGCAGAAGATTCCCTCGTAACCGGTGAAATGTTTGAAGCCGGGACTGGCGTTCGTGAAATCGCCGATCGCGAGCAGGAAAAACAAAATTGCGAGCGTGCCGAAGACGATTTGTAACGCGCGATTGAGCCGCAGTGTCCCGATAAACATGACCAAAGTGAACAACCCCCACATCGCAAGATACGCCGCCATAGCGGTGTCGTTCGAAGCTGCGCCCCAGCCGAGTTTTGTCAGCACAATCAGCGCGACGAGCGAAAGCCAAAAGAGTCCGTATGAAATGAAAGCGGTCGTCGCGAACGTGTTGCCTTTGCGCCATTCCATCATCCCGGCGATGACTTGCGCGATTCCGCCATAACAAATCCCCATCGCCAGAATCATGGCGTTGAGCTCGTAAAAGCCGGCGTTGTGCAGATTAAGCAAAACGGTCGTCATGCCGAAACCGAGGAGACCCAGCGGCGCGGGATTGCCAGTAATGTCGCGGGATTCGTTCATGGCATCAGTCTGTCGAAGACAAGATCGACAAGGCAACAACAAATCGACTGGCAGTCGCTAATCGCGGCAGCTAGAACGTTCGAGTGCTGAATTATGTTTGGCTCGCGCTGGTTTTGCTCGCGGTCGCGATTGGCGGCTGGAATGATCGGCTCAAGGATGTAACCGGTGGTGCGCTGGACGGCGCGAAAACGGCAGTGACAATCGCGCTGGGTTTGATCGGGATCATGGCACTGTGGCTGGGGTTAATGCGTTTGGCCGAACGCGCCGGCCTCGTCCAACGGATCGCTTACGGATTGCGGCCATTGATGCAGCGATTGTTTCCCGAAATTCCACCGGATCATCCGGCAATGGGTTCGATGCTCATGAACATGGCGGCGAACATGCTTGGACTTGGCAACGCCGCGACGCCGCTCGGATTGCGCGCGATGCGCGATTTGGAATCATTGAACCCGCGGCCCGGCGTTGCTTCGAACGCGATGTGCACCTTTTTGGCGATCAACACCAGCTCGGTGCAATTGATTCCGGCAACAGCGATTGCGATCCTGGCCGCAGCAGGGTCGGCCCGCCCGACGGTTATTGTCGGCACGGCATTTTTCGCGACTCTTTGCGCGGCGACTGTCGCGGTCCTTTCGGCAAAATTTTTCGAGCGACTGCCGGTCTTCCGGCCAGTGGCAAGCGGCGAGTCCAAGAAAAAACGAGAGCGGACGGCCCGAGCCGGACCGGCATTACAGCGCGACGTCCCTACCACAGCGCAATCCTCGGACAAGTTTGCGTTCGATGATGAATCGCTCGGACAGCCGCCGCTGTCGCGTCCGGCGCCGTGGGGATTAATCGCGCTGGTCCTACTCGCCGTTTTCTTCGTCATGCTTTTTTTACGAATGGTGATGCCGGATCTCTTTCGACTGCCAATGCCGACTGACGCCGCGTTGCAAAATCCCTTTGCTCGAATGGTCAATGCCTTATCGATCCTGGCCATTCCATTTCTGCTCAGTTTTTTCCCGATCTACGCTGCCGCGCGCGGGATCAAGGTTTATGACGAGTTTGTGGAAGGGGCAAAGGAAGCGTTCAACGTCATTTTGCGAATCATTCCGTTTCTGGTGACGATGCTGGTAGCGATTGGAATGTTCAAAGGCGCGGGCGGAATCGATCTGTTGACGAAATTGCTCAGCCCGATCCTGACTCCATTGCATTTTCCAACCGATCTGGTGCCGCTCGCGTTGATGCGGCCATTGAGCGGAAGCGCAACACTCGCGCTCTTGACGGATGTCGTGCATCGGTTCGGGCCGGACAACATCATCAGTCTGATGGCGGCGACGATTTACGGAAGCACCGAGACGACATTCTATGTGGTCGCGGTCTACTTTGGATCGGTCGGGATCAAACAGACGCGGCACGCCATTCCAGCGGGATTGCTGGCCGATCTGACCGGCGTTATTGCGTCGGTAATTATCTGCCGAGCGGTTTTGTAAAGACTTGCCGCCGGAGACAATGCCAGTCCGACTCGGACCGGCAGCTGCAACAACGACAACTACTTAGATCGACATTTAAACGGTCGAAATCATTTTTCCCTACCATTGAGCGCGCGAATTCTTTATCGTCCAACTCTTTATAGATGATCCAGCGCGATTACTTAGTCATTGGCAGCGGTATTGGCGGCGCATGCGCATGCGAAGGTGTGCGCAAGCACGACAAGCGCGGCACTATTACCATCGTCGGCGCGGAGATCATGCCGCCCTACAATCGCTGGCTGCTTTCGAAAGATTTTCTGCGCGAAAAAACGCCGCCGCTCAAAAGACTCGCCCACTTCGACCAGCGCTGGTTCGATTCGCGCAAAATCGAAACACGATTCGCCACGATCGTAAAGCAATTCAACATCGAGCGGCGTTTGGCGGTATTGGGAAATGGCGAGAGCATTGAATTCACGAAAGCCTGTTTGGCGATGGGCAGCCGACCGGTTCGACCGCCGGTCGCAGGCGTAAACCTCGGGAACGTGATTTACCTCCGCACCGTGCGCGACGCGCTGGCGTTGCGCGAAATGGCCAACATTGAAAAGACCGTGATGGTGATTGGCGGCGGACTGCTGGCGTGCGAGGCGGCAGCGAGTCTTCGGATGATGAAATTGAAGGTGAGCATGATGCATCGCAACGCTTACTTGTTGAATCGCTATCTCGATTCCCAAACCGGACCGTGGTTGACCGATTATTATGCCAAGCACGGCATCACGATGTTGATCGGCGAGAGCTTGAATGGTTTCGAAGGCAAGACTGTGCTGCGGAATATCCAGACGAAAAGTGGGAACCGCGTTCCGGCCGGACTGGCCATAGTCGCTTGCGGCGCCGAACCAAACCTCGATCTCGTCCGTAATACGCCGCTTTCAGGCCCTCACGGCTCGCCGGTCACGGAATATCTCGAAACAGAGGAGAAAGGAATTTTTGCCGTTGGGGATCTGGCGTTTTATCCCGATCGCATCATGGGCGGAGTGCGCCGCCAAACGCATTGGGAGAACGCGCGAGCGCAAGGCTTCGTTGCGGGAGCGAACATGACGGGCAAAAAAAGAATTCGTTACGAACAAGTCCCTTATTTCTGGACGGAGATGTTCGATCTGCGGCTGCACTTTGTCGGAGATTTCAGCATGCAGCCGACTCGGGTCGATCTTCGCGGCACCTACGCCAAGAGAAAGTTTCTGGCGCGTTATTATCAAGGCGAGAAACTGCGCGCGATCCTGCTTTGTAATCAAACCGAGCGCGAAGTTGAATCGGCCAAAAAGGAATTGCGGCAAGCGTTGGGGAAATAGCGGGCGGTCGCTCTTCAATCGAATTCCGCCGGAATTTCCAACTCCGGATTGCTGACGCGAACAAGTTTCCAGTCCCACGGTTTACGAGAAATGTGACGCCATTGCAGTTCGAAAGGCGTCGTCAGTGAATTAACGCGTTCCTTCACCACTGCGCCCAAGCCAGGATCGTCATCTTCGATTAAAATTCTGCTGCGCCAGAGACCCACGTGGCCTCCCTTGTCGATCTTACAATTCGCATCAATCGCTTTAAGCCGAAGATGATGGCCGTAGCCCAACCCTAAACGCATTCGTTCGAGGACAAGCGCGCGATCATTGCCCCATTGATCAGCATAATCGGTCGCGATCAAGTCCGCGACGCGACTCCAATTTCTCTGTTCGATATCATGCAAAAGATTTTTGGCGTGGCGATCGATCTGACGCGGTGGCTGCCACAACCAGACGCAAAACAAACCGATTGTGAGAGTCAGGACGAGTCCAGCAAACCATCCGGTCCGAAATTCAACGCGCATAAGTCAATCCGCCGTTCGTTGTAATGTCGTGCATTGTCCGTGCGTCAGGTAAAATCGCGAGGGCAAGTTGCCGTAAAAGGAAATAATTGCGATTGACGGGCAACGCCCCAATGGGGCATGAACCGTGCTGGTAAACTTGTTTTGATTCATGGTGACGTTTGCTGCTTTTGGCGTGGCCGTTTTTGCGGTGTTATTTTGTGTCTGGTGGGCGTGCTTGAACGAAAGTGATAGATAGATGCGAGGCTTATGCTGGACCAAGAAGATTTGAAGTGGATCGCGTCGACTTCCACTCAGCTGAACTCGATTTTGCAACAGGTTTCGCGCTATACGGATCTGGCCCGCAGACATCGCGGCGAACATAAATACATCGATCTGCTCGGCGAACGCGTCGAGCTCGCTTCCAAGACGGCGCAATCTCTCTTTGATCGGGTAACGTCAAAGATTCTGGCCGGAGCAGCGCGGAAAACGGCCGCCGCGCGTAAAAGCGAAGCCGGATTTAAGGTTATGCCTCCGCCGGCCGCGATCGAGGACGAACCGGACCGTTCCATTCCAACTTCCCGCAAGGGCGAACAAAAACGTGGATCAATTGCCGGTGCCAAGCAATCTACGGCGTCCGGTGATAACGGCCTTCCACCAGGCGTCAGAGTCAAGAATCCGCACGGACGACGCGAATATCTGCTCTTGATTGAGGACGAACCGGACGTTGCCGATTTGGCTTCAGAAATGTTGGCCGAGGAGGGCTACCGGGTCGTGATCGCGCACGATGGCTTTGAGGCTCTCAAAATCTACGAATCCATGGGCAAGCAAATCGGGCTCGTCATTCTCGATTATTTCCTGCCGGTGATAGATGGCGACGCGGTGTTTGAGGAGCTGCGCTCGATTAATCCAAAAGTAAATGTTGTCCTGAGCAGCGGCTTTGCCGAGCAAACCAAGATCGCGTCAATGCTGGCACAGGGGCTCCGCGGTTTCATTCCGAAACCCTATAGCCGCGAGAAGTTGCTCGAACAGGTGCGTTCGACCCTGGACGCAGCCCGTCACCCGAGCCGCGAGCGAATCTGACAAGCCTCGAGCGGGGCAGGGCCTGAATCCCCCTCCCCATGGCATCAATTTAGCTTCTCGAAGGAGCGACGCCCATGGCTCGCATTGACGCCTTTTTCAAATTGATGGCGGAACAAAAGGCTTCCGACCTTCATCTCTCGACCAATAATTCGCCGATGTTGCGCATCAACGGCGACTTGGTGCGCGTCGATTTTCCGCCCCTGAAGAACGACGACCTCAAGGCGATGGTTTACGAAATCGCGCCCGAGGGAAAGATCAAGCAGTTCGAAGAAACGCTCGATGTCGACTTTGGCTACGAAGTGCCTGATGTGATGCGTTACCGTGTCAATTTTTTCCAGCAAAAATACGGCATCTCGGCCGCGTTCCGCTCGATTCCGTCGCAAGTGCTGACTGTTGAAGAACTGGGGCTGCCGTCGGTGCTAAAAAAATTTCCGATGCTGAAGAAAGGCCTTGTCCTGGTCACCGGCCCAACCGGTTCCGGTAAATCAACCACGCTCGCCGCGATGGTCGACCATTCGAATCTCCATCGCCACGACCACATCATCACGGTGGAAGATCCGATCGAATTCGTGCACCGCAGTCAAAATTGTCTCGTTCAGCATCGCGAAGTCGGCGTCCATACCCGCTCCTTTGCCAACGCGTTGCGCGGCGCACTGCGTGAAGATCCGGACATCATTCTCGTCGGCGAAATGCGCGATTTGGAAACGATCGAGCTCGCGCTGACCGCGGCCGCTACCGGTCACCTCGTTTTCGGCACTTTGCACACCTCCAATGCCTCCAAAGCGGTCGATCGTATCATCGACGTCTTCCCGACCACCCAGCAAAACCAAATCCGCACTACCCTGGCCGAGTCGCTCAAGGGCGTCATCGCGCAGAATCTTTTCAAACGCATCGACAAACCTGGACGCGTCGCGGCCCTTGAGATCTTGGTCGTCGACACCGCCATCGCCAATCTCGTGCGCGAGGGAAAAACGCACCAAATCCCGGGCATGATTCAAGTCGGCAAGAAAAAAGGCAATCAACCGCTGGACGACGCCATCATGGAGCACCTCCGGCACGCCCGCATCTCGCCGGAAGAAGCTTACGACAAGTGCATCGACAAGAAAAAATTCCGCCAATTTTTGGCCGAACCGCCAATCGACGCTTCTGAAGAATAAATTGCGCTCATGAGAACTCCAGATCTCGACAGAATTTTATCGGCAATGCTGAAAACCTACACCGGCATTTCTGATCTAAACTTTTCGGTCGGTCATCCTCTCCAGGTCGAAGATTTTGGCGAGCTGAAACCGGTCTATGTCGATCCACCGATCGAGGCGTTAACGCCCCACCAGACTGAGCAGGTTGCGCTCACCCTTATGCAAGGCAATCGCCGCCTCATTTACGATTATCTCACCGGCGGCTCCTGCGATTGCAGTTACTCCCTCGGTGACGAGGCGCGTTTTCGCGTGAACATTTTCCGGCAGCAGGGGCACTTTTCGGTCGTGCTTCGCAAACTGCAAAGCGAGGTCCCGACGATTCAGCAATTGGGGCTGCCGGAAATTTTTTACGAGATCGCGAAGGAAAAAACCGGACTTGTTCTGGTCACAGGCGCGACCGGCAGCGGCAAGACCACTACTTTGGCGGCGATTCTCAACGAGATTAATGCGACCCAACCGGTCCACGTCGTCACCCTCGAAGACCCGATCGAGTACGTTCACCCAAAGAGCAAAGCCACCTTCAATCAGCGCGAACTCGGACACGATTTTAATAATTATCCCACAGGATTGCGCGCCGCTTTGCGTCAGGCGCCAAAAGTCATTCTCGTCGGCGAAATGCGCGACCGCGCCACGGTCGAAATTGCCATAATGGCGTCCGAAACCGGTCACCTGGTATTGAGCACGCTTCACACGGTCGACGCCGGCCAATCGATCAATCGTATCCTGGGTTTGTTTTCGCTAGGCGAAGAGCAACAACTGCGAGTTCGTTTGGCGGATTCGCTTCGTTACATCGTCAGCCAGCGCCTCGCCCCAAAGGTTAGTGGTGGCCGCCAACTCCTGACCGAGATCATGGGTCACAATTTACGTACGCAGGAGGCGGTTGCCCTCGGAGAGGGCGAGCACCGCAGCTTCTACGAAATCATCGAAGCCAGTTCGCCGTTTGGCTGGATGACATTTGATCAATCGATCCTTCGCGCTTATGAGCAGGATCTGATCACCGAAGAAACGGCCAGACTGTTTGCTTCACGAAAGGGCAAAATTACTCGCGGCATCGATTTGATTCAAAAAGCGCGCGGAATCGATGCCGATCTCGATTCGGGGTTGCGTCTCGACCTTCCCGAAAACGCATTTCGTTAATTTATGTTTAGCGAACAGGAACACGAAGCAACATTTTTCGATCTGGGCGACAATACTGCCCTGGTCTGCGTCGATCATCAGCAATATCAGAAGGTCGTCGTGCCGCAGCTCATCGACATGACCTACAAGGTCCATCTTGGTTTGTTTGAAGAAGATGTCTTGCTCAAACTGAAGACTTACAATTACGACGTGGTCGTCGTTTCCGAAAATTTCAAGGGCTCAACTCTGCAAACGAATCCAATTCTGGCGGAATTGACGCGACGCCCGGACACGCAGCGGCGTCAACATTTCGTTGTCCTGCTCAGTCAACGTTTGGCCACCAACGACACGATGAGCGCGTTCGTGCACAGCGTCGATCAAGTCATCAACATCGCCGACCTGGCCAATTTGAAACAGGTTCTCCGGCGGGGCGTGACCGAGCACCGCGAGCTTTACAACTCTTTCAACGAGATGCTCAAGAGCGTCCAGTCGCTCTGATTTTCGTTTCAATTGCTGCTAACCCGAGTCACGCGCGTACCAATCGACTTTGCGCGTCACGTACATCACTGCTGCGAGCACGATGAAAAGTGCGATCGCGCCCAGGAGCAACGCGTAATCTTGTTGCCGCAAAGTGATGTAGAGAAACGTGTAAACGCCCGCCAACCCGGCGCCGATCATCAATGTTCGGACTCCGCCGCCGAGGAAAAATCGGCAATACCACGTGATCAAGATGGTCGATGCAACCGCCGCGATCAGATACGCATAACCAAACCCGATAAATTCGGAAATAGACAGCAGCAGCAGATAAAACAGGCAAAGAGCGGCGCCGACCATCAGATATTGGAACGGATGAATCTTCTGGCGCGCTGTGACTTCAAAGAGGAAAAATGTCGTGAACACGAGGACAAGAAAGAGCACACCGTATTTAATGGAGCGCTCGACGTATCGATACGCGTCCAAGATCGACAAAAATTGCGCGCCGAAAAGGGATTCCGAAACGGCCTTGGTCGTGAACCGTTCGTTTCCATTACGGCTCGTCCACGCTTGTGGATAATTGCGACCGTAATAGGAAATTCTCCACTTCGCGTCAAAACCACCCGCGCGTACCGAACGCTCGGCCGGTAAAAACGCACCGCGAAATGCCGGATCCGGCCAGTTCGATTTCAGGGCCGCCTCGTTTTGAACGCCGAATGGTGCGAAGTAAATTCCTTCGCTGCCGTTAAAATCGAGGGGAATTGAAAACTCCACCGGGGCGCCGATCGGTTTGTCGCCAGTGAGAGGCGCCGTCGCGCCAGTTGTATAACCGGGAACTTGCGACCCGGGAAGAAGTGGTCGCTTTGTTCCGCCCCAATCGAGCACGATTCCCTCGCGTGTTCCGCGCAAATCGTTCACCGCGATCGTGACGAAGGCGTCTTTCCATTGCACGTCCTTGATGTCGATCTTGAGCGCTCCGAAATCGGGCGGCGCAAATCTTCCGGAAAGCTTGACCTGCGCTCGAAAAACGGCTGCGTCGTAGATCCCGCGATGCAACATTTGCGTCTCCGCATCGCCCGTGACGCTTAACATTTCGGGAAGGAAATACGCATTCGCGATCGCGGTTTCTTCCACTTCCCGCCGCTCCATCTTCCCATCCGGCGCCGCCATTTCCTTCACTGCCTTAAATTTGTATTGATACGGAATCCCAAGCACGGGACCGATCACGCTCTGTTCCTTTCCCCAGGATGAAGTGATATCGGCGAGAGCTTCATTGCGGCGCTGCAAGCGATCGTTCAACACGCCGGTGATCATCGTCAGCGGAATTAAGAGAATCAGCACAAGCGCGCCGACTCCGAGCAACTTGATGATTGTGCTATGACGCTTTCCAAATGAAGGCTGCGATTTCGGTAACGGCGGCGGAGCGGTGGTTGGGGCTTCAGGCATAACTCGAAGGTTTAATGAGAATACGGAGTCGAAGCGAAAATCTTTCAGCTGACGAGAAATATTTTCGACTGTCCAAGATAGTTGAATCCAAATCGGAGGCAGCCTGCATCTCAGTGAAAACGAACCGAGGTTTTCATGATCCACGATTTCAAGTTTGCTCTCCGGCAGCTTTTCAAGGCGCCGGGGTTCACGACGGTGGCAGTGTTGACGCTGGCATTGGCGATCGGCGTTAATTCAGCAATCTTTGCTCTCATTAACGGCGTCGTACTGCACCCGGTGGTGCCGCTGCGACCAAGCGAAGTGGTCAACGTTTTCACCGCCCGACAGAACGCGAGCCACGATTATCGCCAGTTTTCCTACCACGAGTTTCGCGAGCTGCGCGAGAACGGCGGAGAGGTGTTTGCCGACATTGCCGCGCTTGAATTCGCCGTGGCTGGCATCGGGCGCGATCACGAGATGCGTCGCAGTTTTGCTTTCCTTACTTCCGAAAATTATTTCTCAATGATGGGCGTCCAGCCCTATCGCGGCAGGTTCTATAGCGCCGAAGAATGCAAACCGAACGCCAACATCGCGGTCGTGATCGCGAGCTACGGATTTTGGAAACGCCAGGGCAGCCGCAATGATTTTGTCGGCAGCACCCTTCAGATCAACGGCCAGCCTTACACCGTAATTGGCATCGCCCCGGAAGGATTCAGCGGCGCAAACGTACTCATCGCGCCGGACATCTGGGTGCCGATTGGCATTCGCTCACAGCTCGGTTCCGCCTTTGGCGATTCCGAAACGATGCATGATCTGAACAATCCGAAGAATTACGCCTTCAATCTTACTGGCCGCCTGCGTCCAGGTCTGACAATTGAAACAGCAAAATCGAGGCTGCCGGTGCTGGCCCAGCGACTGAGCGCCATCCAACCGGCGGGCAGCGAAGGCGCGCGTGAATTGCAGATTCAAACGCCGTCGCGATTCAGTTTGAGCACCCAGCCGGAAGATGACGGCCCGATCACGCTGATCGCGACGTTGCTCATGTTCATGGCGGGCGCTGTGTTGCTCATCGCCTGCCTGAATCTGGCGAATATGCTGCTCGCGCGCGGCACCGCCCGATCCAAGGAAATCGCAGTCCGCCTCGCGGTTGGCGCGTCACGATGGCGGATCGTGCGGCAATTACTGTGCGAAGGTTTTTTGCTTGCCGGTTGCGGCGGAGCGATCGGCCTCGTTCTCAGTGCCTGGGGCAACGACGTCTTGCTCCAGCAGCTCCACAGCTTGCTCGCTTCCGTCAATTTCTCGTTCGTCGTCAAGTTGCGCCCGGACATCACCGTTCTTGCGGCGACATTTCTGTTTTGCTTGCTCGCAACGATGCTCTTCAGCCTCGGCCCGGCGCTGAAAGCGACGAAAGCCGATTTGGTCAACGACTTGAAACAACAAGTGGGCGAGCCGGCGCGTATCGGACGCTTCAGCCGTTTCTTCGCGCCGCGTCACATCTCGGTCATGGTGCAAATCGCGCTCTCGCTCATGTTGCTCTTCGCCGCCGGACTATTTTTTCGCGGGGCACTTAAGGCCGCCGGACTGGATCCCGGCTTCAAGGCTGCGGGAGACTTGATCACCGAATTCGACTTCACCCTGGTCAAGAAAGAGCCAGCCGATTCGCGACGCTTAATGTTCGCGATGCTCGACCGCGTGCGCGAACTCCCAGGCGTTAAGGCCGCCGCCATCGCCACGATGTTGCCCTATGCCGATTTTACCAACACGCGCCGGATTCTTTCCGCCAAAGACACCATGCCGAGCGATCCGAAAGCGCCGGACCCCAGCGTCAATTCGCTCTATACCGCAATCACGCCCGGCTATTTCGAAGCGCTCGGCGTCAAGCTGTTGCGCGGCCGCGATTTCACTCAGACCGAATGCGAGGACAAGGATGGACGGCGCGTTGCCATAATCGACGAAGAGATGGCGGCAAAACTTTTTCCTAATCAGGATGCGATCGGTCAGCATGTTCGTTACACGCAGCCGCCCAAAAGCGGCGGGCCTAACGACCTGGAGATCGTCGGCGTCGTCAGCAAACATCGGCACGATGTCCAGAACGACACAATTATCTGCCGATTATTCGTGCCGTTAGCGCAAGGCTATAACGGCGGCGTTTACCTCCACGTTCGCCTTAACAGCCAGGATCGACGTGCGGTGGTAGCGATGATGCCGACCTTGCGTCAAACATTGCGCGATCTCCATCCCGACCTGCCATTGTTGCAGATGACGCCGTACACGGATTTGATGGAAAAATCGCCGAATCTTTGGATCGTCAAACTGGGCGCAACAATCTTCGGGGCCTTCGGCATAATCGCGCTCCTTCTCGCGGTCGTCGGCGTTTACGGCGTCAAGGCCTACGCGGTCGCGTGTCGCACCCGCGAGATCGGCATTCGGATGGCGCTGGGCGCGCATCGCAAGGATGTGTTCGCGTTGATCATGCGCCAGGGTGCGATGCAAACCGCGCTGGCGGTTGGCGTCGGGGTCTTACTTTCACTGGCCGCCGGCCGAGTGCTTTCCCAGATCCTCTACGGAGTCAGCCCGGCCGATCCGTTCGCGCTGATCACTTCAAGTCTCATGCTCGCGGCCGCTGCATTGCTCGCTTGCTTTTTCCCCGCGCGTCGCGCCACCTACGTGAATCCGATTATTGCGCTGCGAACGGAATAGAGAGGTGGCTGGGGGCGGAACGGGGCGTTCACTATGCCGGATTCCGACTGCCGAGCAAGTGTCGCCATGGCGATGCACAATGAAGCATGGACAGCACACGGCGCCGACTTAGACTGCAAAATTTGACGCGCGTTGATGAAGGCGATTGTTTTGACTTGCGACCGCTACCGGGCGGTAACCAAGCATATGATCCTGCAGTACGAAAAGCTCTGGCCGGATCATCCGTTTGTCTTTCGCGTTCCATATCAGAATCTCACGGGGACGCCGGGCAATCGAGCGGAGTACGTGCAAACGCCGGCGGAAATTCGCGCCACAGTCTTCCAAACTCTCGCTGGTCTGGACGACGAGGAGTGGATTTACTGGTGCCCGGACGATAAATATCCG
>QHRF01000030.1 GCA_003220055.1 Verrucomicrobiota bacterium
CGGCAAACTTGGTTCGGGTGTGGGACTGCCGACATCGGATTCAGTGATGATTCCAATGAACGGAATCTCCGTCCTCGACGTCGAGGTGCCCGGTGATGGTAAAACAATCCGCGGTGCCTACCTCGATTGGATGACGAGCAGCGAAGTCGTCCATCCGATCAGCGCGGAGCATCGCGATATCGTCCCCGAGCCTTTCTCGTCGCTGCCTCCGTTGCACGCGCCGGATCAAGACCTGGAACATTTCGGAACCGTGACCGCCACGCTGGCCAGCGACACGGTTCCGGTCGGCTCCGATACCCAACA
>QHRF01000031.1 GCA_003220055.1 Verrucomicrobiota bacterium
ACTATTCTGAGCGGAAGCGCTACGCCGACATCGGCGATTCGCGGAACGCAGATTCAACTAAAATATCTTTGGGAAAAATCGGATTATTTGCTCCAAACTCCCGACCATTAATTGAACCGCAACCCGCCGTTGCGTGTCTCTGTGTTAGCTCAACCAATGATTAGACGAACGAATCAATCTGGCTTCACCCTGCTCGAGATCATGATCGTAGTCAGCATCATCGTGATCCTGCTGGGTCTCGCGATTTCGAAAATGGGCAATCCGACGGCGTTCGCCAAGACCACGGCTGTGCGAGCGGACGTCCAATCAATCGGCACACAATTGATGCAGTATGAAGCGATGAACGGTTTTTATCCGAGCACCGAGCAAGGTTTGCAGGCGCTTGTCACCCAGGCCGAGAGCGAGCCCAGACCAACTCGGTGGTACCAGTTCTTCAAAGAACTTCCGAAAGATCCCTGGGGCACGGTTTATATTTATCGCTCCCCTGGAATTAAACATCCGGACAAGTACGATCTCTTTTCGGCTGGGCCCGATCGTCAGCCGGACACGGCCGACGACGACTGGGGCGAATAACGCCTCTTAAGACCGACAATCGGCTTATTGCTCCGCGTCCGGCGGTGGAGGCTGTGGCTGCGGTTGGGGATTTCGTTGAATGGTGCCGCGCACATGCGGTGTCGGCGCGACCACTCCGGGATTTTGACCCGGTTTCTGAAAACCCGGCTGCAGCGGCGGCGGAACAACGCCCGGTGCCGGTCTGTTCGGCAACGGTTGAGTGATTAGTTGCTGGTTAAAAGTGAGTGTCGCGAATTGCCCGTCTTTGCCGATCGTCACTTTGGTTTCGCCCACTTTGTCCGACCATTCAATGTTCGCGATTGCGTAACCATCCACCGGCCCACCACAGGTCGTCAGATATTTTTTGAACTCCTTGTCACCCGTTGACGCGATCGTAACCATGTCGCAGTCAGGCGCCTTTGCGGCGCTGGTAACGTAAAGGTCCTTCGCGAAATTTGGTGTGGCTGCCGGCGCAACCACGGCGCTGGCGACGGCAAACGGCGAATGATCAAGCATTCCTTTGTAGTGATCGAAATTTAATCGCTTCGGCAAATCGTCATCGGCGCGCGCGGAAAAGATTCCGATCGTTGCGAAGATCGAGATGTAGATTCGTGGGCGCATCGTACTCAACCTTTCTTGCGGTTAGCCGGCGCAAACCAGCGCGCGATCTTGAATTTGCCGCGCATCATGGTCGCGTCATTGCTGTCAATCACCAGGTTCACACTCTCAAAGACAAGGAAGGCGTCCGGTTGTTGAACGTCATAAAGAAAATGAACAAGCTCCGGCCAATGGCTGCTCGTTTCGATTGAAGCGAAAACGGCTTGATGGTTGGGAGTTGTTTCGCCTGACCCGATCGCCGGGTTCTCGATTAAAATGTTGTACTTGCCGGCGATTTGTTTGAGTTGATCGAGCAAAGTGGAAGCTTCCTCGGCGCCTTTGAGGGTAGGCTGCGTTTTCTGCACCCATTGGTCGCGCCTCGCCCAGAGATCGCGCTCTTTCATGTAAACGGTTTGCTCAGAGCGGGTCGCTTTGCGCGAGGCCAGCTCGCGCCGCGAGGTGCCAATCGTTCCCAAAAGCCATCTCCAAACGAAGAGATTGACGAGCAGGAACAAAATGCCGGCGACAGCGAGCGTCATGATGCGCTCGCGCTGACTCATCCGTTGATAAGCCCCTGTCAATTTCGCCATCATCGCGGTTTTCCCTCCAGACGAAATTGCGCATGATTGTTCGCCAAAATTCGCGGCGCGGCCATATCGAATCGGAAATTCTGCAAGCCGGAGTTCTTTTTAATTTTCTCCGCGAATTGATAGGCCAACGCGGCCGTGTTGGACTCGCCATCGACTGAGATCTGGCGCGCGGACTGATTGTAGGCCGTGATGTGGACATCAGCCGACGGCAAGCTTTCGTAAAGGTGCAACAGAATTTCGACCGGGTAGAAGCGCGAGTCGATCGCCGGTGCGAGCGCTTTCCAGTTGGCTTCAGTCTCGCGAATGAACTGTGTTTGCGGCGCGTCGCGCGCAATCAGTCGATCAAGCCGCGCGATCGCGAAACGGCTGTAAGCAAGGTAAAGGAGAAAAAGGAGAAAAATCGCGGCGTAAGCGCCGCCGGCCAAGGTGAGTCGCTTCTGCCATTTACCGCGCTTAACGAGTTGCGCCCGGCGCTGCCGCCAACTGTCGGGCAGGAGATTAAGTTTGACCGACGCCGGGGGCGTCTCGATCCCTACGAGCTCGGTGGGAGTCGCGAGAATCCCCTGCACCATGTCGCGCAGATCGTAACAACTTTCATCGAGCAAGACGCTTGGAAAGGAACCGTTGATACCTTGCAGCTCTGCGCTTAACGCCAGGTGCGGCAATTCCATTTGCAGTTGTTCAGGCCTTGCTCCGTCCAGTGTGCGGGTAAGGCTGACCTTTCCATTTTCAGTCACAGCCGAAACCAGCGTTTCGCCTTCTGGATAAATTAGCAGCGCGCGTCCTTCCGGAGCATAGGTAGTCGCGCGCTGCGCTGCATAAACTGTGACCTGGCGCGGTATAATGCCGTTAGCAATTAGTGGCGCAGCAATTTCAGCTAATCGCTCATTCCTCACTGCGATGGCGGAAATGACGCTTTCGGTTTCGCTTTGTTCGATCAATTCGAAATCGGTCGTGACTTCCTCCGCTGAAAACGGAAGCGCCTTCTCGATTTGAATCCGGACCATCTCCGGAAATTCCGTCGGATCGATGGTCGGCAGACGGAATCGCTGCGCGAGGACAGCAGCGATTGGCAAGCTCAAGACAACGTTGTCCTGGGTCGAGAGGAGCGGCACGGCTTCGTCGAGCGTGCGCAGCAAGCGCACATTCCACGAACCGTTGTCCTTACGCGCGCGCAGGAGATTCCAGCCGTTCGCGGCCGGCGTGATAAAGACCGGTGTCGATGTTGGCTCGATAACTAAAACTCCTTCCAGGTAATGAGTTGAGGAACGGCGCCGACCCGCCGAAACACCATTTGCACCGTGCGCTTGGCTTTGCCAGCCGTTCCGACGCTAACAACGCGCAACACCGGATCCTTGAACGAAATGAGCCCGTTGAGATGCTTGAATTGCTCTTCATTTAGTCCGAGAAGCATGCGCGCATCGTCGATTCCTCGTATCTGCGTATCATCTTCAGTGCCATCGATTCCATCTGGCCCGCGTCGCGCTTGCAAGAACCGATCCACGATCTCCGGTGTTAGTCCTGGCAAAGCAAGCAGGACGTCGCGCGATGCCCACGCCAAATCCACTGGGCCGCCGCTGTTGAGAGTGAATTCATCTTCCCATCCGGGCGTGCTCGTGAATTCGGACCAGCCGGCGATTTTTTTCAACTCTTCGATACGCGTCAGCAACGTGTGCGGTGGATGATAGTCGTCACTTTCAGACGGAGCATTTAAATGATGCAGACCGGTGTTTGGCTCCACCCAATCAAGCAGCGAATCTACCATGGTGTCGCGTTCATGGAGATCGATTTCCTTAATCTCGAGAAATCGCCGTAAAATTTCCAGTCGTTCGGGATCTTCTCCCGCCACCAGCCAGTTTAAGTTCAAACGTCCGCCTTCACCGCTGAGTCGCGCCTCGTAACTCGCACCGTTATCTAATTGCCGGCTCAGATTTGGCGAACCTGGAGTGACTGCCGGATGCAGCGCCACTTCCGCTCCGGAACAGGCCACCGCCTCCGCCTTCAACATTCGCGTTCCCTCTCCTGAAAGCGATAACCGCGAATCGATGTCAAGCGCCCACGAAATCACCAGCGCGCTCAACAAAAAGATCGCCCAGAGTGCCAGCATGATGGCCGCGCCAGAAATTAATTTCGAATTTGATGAAGGCATCTTCATAACATCGACATCATCACATCGGCGTCCGGCCAAGCGGAATGATCGCCTCCCATGGCACGGCAGCATCACTCCGGCCGACCGTTAATTTCACCAGCCGCGGCAACGTGCCGGAGTCCGTCCACCGTTCCACCCACACATTTAAACGCGCATCAAAATAGCGAACTTGGAAACTGCGCACATTTTCAATTAGCGGAACCCAGCTTTCGTTCGCGTTAGTGAGCGACGAATCGTCTTTCGGTTTTCGCAGAAAGCCGAGATCGAGCCGATCGCCATCTTTCTTTTCCGATTGCAACCGCAACGCCACTACAAAATCGGCCGCAGCATAGCGCGTCATCAAACCTGGACCCGCGCTGCAAATCCATCGGATCTCGTCCCGCTCGCGATCATTCAATTTTAAGGCCTCTCCAAGCAGCGCGCCTTTTCCGGGAGGCAAGCTCTGCCACTGCGCCGCTAGCACTTCGCGCAAACCGTCGTAACGCGCATCGGCCGCGAGCGCTTCAGAAGAAAGACGAATCGCCACCAGATTGGATTGGACGAAGCGATAGATGGCCAACGCCATTGTGGCCAAAATCGCAACCGCCATTATGATCTCGAGCAAGGTGAATCCGCGGTGGCGATTAACCGGGGCGATAGACATAAAATTCGACTTGCTGCGATTGTTCGGCGCCGCCACGCGTCCACTTTACTGTGAGCGTAACTCGATTCACACCGGCGAGTCGCGTTCCGTTGTTTTCTTCCAATTCAGCGGGGACGCTTTTTTGAACCAGCTTCACAACTCCGTAACCGGTGTCGACATTGAATTCCTTCGCCGGATCGGGAAATCCGGGCGTGGCCTGCACCTCGGCCATTCGATTGGATAAAATTTGCCGGACACGGTCTTCCTCCGCGTTGAGGGTACTGGCGTTGAGACAGTTTTGCACCGCGCGACCGAGCGCGAGCACGCCGAGAGCGAAAATCGCCAGGCCCATCAGCACTTCGTAAAGCGCAAAGGCAATCTGACCTCTGACCTTTGATCTCTGACCTCTGATCTTACCTCGCCGCATAGTTTGCCAACTGGCCGTAGCCTGTAAGCGGCGAATAATTTGCCGTCCACGTTCCCGCTCTTCCCACAAACCGAACGATTGCAGGCTCGCAGGTGCCCGTCGGCCAGAAAATCCATTCGCCCGCAGGCTTGGCCGTGAGTGCAGCCGGCAAAGTAAGCGTCAACGCGCTTCCCCGGTCCAATGCAAATGTCGCCACCGCTTTCTTCTCCTCGCCTTTGGCGAACACCTCCGGTTGCACAATCACATCCTTCTCGCCCCAAACGACCAAGTAAGCGCGATGCTCGGCCACGCTTCGTTCCTGCGCTTGTCGAACGAGCTTGTTAAATCCGTCCAGCGATGCGCGCAATTTTCTGTCTGCGAAAACGCCTTCCAAGCTGGGCACTGCCATCAAAAGTATAACGGTCAAAATCGCGACCGCGATAATGATCTCGATCAACGTAAATGCCCGGCTTGCTCCAGGGCGAGCCCGTTCGGCGGGCGGATAATTTTGCACCGACGAAGTTACGCCCGCTGCACGAAATCACAAGACTCCGCGGCCCAGCCAAGCCTTCCGATCAAGGGCGTGCCCAAATTGCCTTGCAAGTTGGGTCAATGGGTCTGAATGTTGCAGCTGAATATGAGTTTCCTCGCCAGTTTCATGAATCTTGGGGGCCCAGACCTGCTCGTCATTCTGGTCATTATCCTCGTTCTCTTTGGCGCCAAGAAACTGCCGGAGCTCGCTCGCGGTCTTGGTCAGGCGATCAAAGAATTCCAAAAGGCCAAGGATGAATTCACGGACGAGCTGCATAAGGCTGGTCACAGTGACGACGCGGCCAAAGGCAGTCCGCCGCCGGCATCGACCGTTGCCCGAACTGACGCTCCAGCAAGCAGCGCTGTCCGCCCCGATCCGAACCAAGGTGCCACTCCCGGCGGCAAGGCCGATCAAGTCTGAAGTCCGAGCCGAATGGCATTTTCGCTCGGCATGACAAAGCGCAGTTGACCTCCAGGGCCGATTACGACAACTTCGCCGCCGCTGATTATGTCCGTCGTCGACCTACGCGCGCGCATTAAGGAGATGCTGGTCAAAAATTTGATGCTGCAAACAACGCCGGACCAGATCGGCGACGATCTGCCACTCTTCGGCCCGAATGGCCTCGGATTGGACTCGATTGATGCTCTTGAGCTCGTGGTCAGCATGGAAAAGACATTCGGAGTGGGCGTGCCGAACTCAGAGGTGGCCGGCAAGGCGCTCCGGACGGTTAATACGATCCATGATTATATTCTCGAAAAACGCGGGGAAACTGATCAAACTGCCCAAAAGGTCGATAATCGCGCGTGAATTTACTTCATCTCGAGAGCAGTGGCAGTTGGGGTGGACAGGAATATCGCACCTGTCTTGAAATCAATTGGCTGAATGCAAACGGCCATCGCGCCTGGCTCATTTGCGACCCGACCAGTGAAGTGCTCACCAAGGCGCGCGAGTTGGGCACTCCGGTAGTTCCGATGTCCCTCAAGCATCGGATCAACCCGTTTGTCTCCTTACGCATCTGGATTTTCTGCCGCCGCAACCGCGTCGACCTGATCAAAAGCTACAGTTCAAAAGACCACTGGCTTTGCCTGCCGCTTTTTCTCTGCGGTTGGCCGGTGACGCGCGCCCGCTGCATTACCGATCCGCTCGGCAAGAAAAACCGCGCCTTCATTTATCGGCACGGTTGCGCAAAAATCGTTGCCGACGCCCAAATCATTAAAAAAGAATTCATCGAACAATACGGGATCGCCCCTGAAAAAATCGAGGTAATCGGGTCGGCGGTCGATCTAACAAAATTTTCTCCTACGCGCGACCCGATGAAGTTCCGGCGCGAAGTCGGACTGTCGGCGGAAACGCCGATCATCGCCAACATCGGCATGATCCGGCCGGACAAAGGCCAGTTCAATTTGGTCGAAGCCGCGCGAATCGTTCTTCATCAGAGGCCCGATGCGCGCTTCGTTTTTGTCGGCGAAGCAACTGGCGGCCGGAGCCGGGAGAAATGGGTCCGCCGCGCTATCGACCGCGCCGGTCTCAACGGCAATGTCCTGATGATGGGATACCGTTGGGACACCCCCGACATTCTGGCAGCGGCGAACATGGTCGTGATCGCCTCACGTCACACTGAAGCATCGCCTATTGTCCTGCGCGAAGCATTCGCGAGCGGTCGTCCCGTTGTCGCCACCCGCGTCGGCGACGTTCCAGAAATTATCGTTCATGGCGAAAATGGTCTCAGTGTCCAGCCGAACGATAGCAACGCGCTCGCCACCGCCATTCTCCTCTTTCTTTCCGATGAAAATCTGGCCGCGCGCTGCGCCGAGAACGGTCTTCGCTACGCCCGCGAGCATTTCTGTTTCGATCGAATGATGCGTTCCAAGCTCGATGTCGACCTTGCCCTGGTCGAAGCGAGCCGACAACGCCGTGTCCGCGTGCAGGGGCGGGCCGAAACTGCACCGCTTGCGCCGATCGCAAGCCCGGAGCCGATTCTACCCGACTGACGAAGCGTTCATCGCGTCGATCAATTGACGGAACCGGCCGAAATTGTTTCGATACGGCGTCAGGATCAACCTCGGCAGGTTCCAGATTTCCGGCTCGTTTTTTTCTTGTCGCAACGCGCTCCCCTGAACAATCCCCTCCCGAAGAAGGTCTGAGAAATTCTTGTTAAGATCGGCGACCGCGTTCTTCGATAACGGCTGGCAGATGCGTAAAACCAGCTGTTCCCCGACCCAGCGCGCGGAGTGATAGACTTTGTAAAACTGGAGGATCTCGCGCTCCGCTTCATCGACATCGTGCGCAATCTTGAAGAACGAAAAATCTTCCGATGAAACCAAGCCAAGTTTGAAAAGATGCTCGGTGAGAAACCTCCGCCACGTTTCCCAATAAGTGCCACCTGGCCGGTCGAGCAGAACAATCGGAATAATCCGTGCCTTGCCCGTCTGCATCAGAGTGAGGATCTCGAAAGTTTCGTCCATCGTGCCGAACCCGCCGGGAAAAAGCGCGAACGCGTGTGATTCCTTAACAAAGTTGAGCTTGCGATCAAAAAAGTAATTGAAATTGATCAACTTCGGATCGCCTTCGATTATTTCGTTGGCTTGCTGCTCGAATGGCAAACGAATGTTGAGCCCGAAACTATGCTCGCGCCCCGCGCCCCGCTGGGCCGCACCCATGATCCCCTCCCCGCCGCCGGTAATGACCATGTAATCGTGCGACACCATCGCTCGCGCAAAATCTTCGGCGACCTTCGATTCGGGAGCGTCTGAGCTGATGCGAGCTGAACCGAACACAACAACTTTGCGGAACTGGGAATAGCGCGCGAAAACTTTCGCGGCATACCGCATTTCTTTGAGGGAGCGATTGATCAGTTTGAGATCCGCTACGCCCATTTCGTCTCGCGCCATCTTCAGCGCGGTTACAATCATCTCCTCGATCAACTCCGGATTCTTGTTCGCGCCCCAATCGCGAATGAGTGCTTTTACCCTTTCATCGAACGGCGGATCAACCGTCCAAAGTCGTCGCGCCGGCTGATCGTGAATTGCTCCCGCGGTAAAATCTTCCACGTCAAAACATTTACCGTGCGCTGTAATGCGCGCACGGGATTTTTCTGCTTGCCGCGCCGTAACTTCAGTGAAGGCGGGTAGAGGCAGCTACACCGCGATCAAATCGGCCAGGATTTCGCGCATATGTCGGATCGGGAGCGAATAATGGCCTTCGCCTTCCACATAGCGCGCCTCGCAATTGGGAAGTCGCGCCGCGACGTACTCGGCCACGCGAGTAGAAAAGGCGCGATCTTTTGTTCCGTGCCAGAGACGCACCGGAACATCGACATCTTCCAGGGGAAATCCCCACGGCGCGGCAAAGATTTCCGCGTCGACGGTGAGTCCTTTAACCGATGCCCGCCAGGCGCGGCGTTGACTTTCGAAACACGCCTCAAATGCGACCGAATCTTCCAGGGACGTCGCGTCGCACGGTTGTAATTGCAAAAGCTTCAAAACGACCGGACGTAAACGAACTGGCGGACGAATCCGTGCAATTGCGCCGGTCAGATAGAAAAGGGCCCGCAGCACCGGTGGCGAAAAGCGATGGAGCCAGAGCAGCCGGCGGTAAAGCGAGAGCAATCCGGAATAATCGCTCAGATCGACAATCGGCGGCGCGCCGCTTGCAATCGCGATTGCCAGTACTCGATCGGGAATTTTCCACGCGGCGGCATAGGCGTAAGGCGCGCCGCCCGAGATCGCCAGAATGCGAAATCGTTGAATCCGCAAGTGATCTGCCAGCTGCTCAACGATTTGGGGCCAATCGACCAATTTGCGATTCGGCTGAAAACTGGAATCGCGAATGCCGGGGCGATCAGCTGAAATAATTTTCACGCCCAGTTCACGCGCGGCCGTATCGGTCAGTTGCGCCATGGTGCGCGAACTGGGCCAGCCATGAAAAAACAAAACTGGCGGACCCGTGGCGCTGCCGTACTCGACGTAAGCGAGTTCGCCGCCATTTTGCAGTCGGAGCATTTTGCACTCGTCCATCAAATCCCCCTTAGTTCCGAAAAGGGTCTCGAGCAAAATCCTCTTTCCCGCCCGACATTCGCGCTGTAACTTTTTGCACGTATACTTGATTCGGTTTTCGTAATTTAAATGTATGAAGGAAAAGAGACCGAGTAGCGGCAAAATCGAGCTTCATGGCAACGGAATGGGAGTTCCTTCGCCCGAAGACATCGAACGACGTGCCCGCGAGATTGCAATGATCGACGAGCGCAATCCGGACGAATTTACCGATGCCGATTGGAGCCACGCACGCGAGGAATTGATGGGCTCGGAAAATAACGAGCCGCCCGAAGAAACGCCGGACAATTCGAACGTCACCGGAGAATGGGAAGTCACTCCGGACGACCGGGGTCATCGTGTGCCCCGTTCCGGGATCGACGACGAAGAAGAGACGGTGGGTGAACATCTCGTCAGCGACGGCCGGGAGGAAGCAGCCCACGATCAAATGCTCGAGGCGCGCAGAGAAGAGCTTGAGCAGGAAGGTGGAATTACTTGATCCAGGCCGCGGTCGCGACAGTAAATCGAACGGCGACCGCGCAATCGCGCTCGCGGCCGGATTCTTCGCCGGCAAAGAGCCTGCTTGCGCGCTTTCGCGAAGTTCGGAATTTCACCGCCAGGTTGGCCGAAAATCTTGCGCCGGAAGATTGCGTCGTGCAATCAATGCCGGACGTCAGCCCGACGAAATGGCACCTCGCGCATACCACCTGGTTTTTCGAGACCTTCATCTTAAAAAAATGGGTGCCAGGCTATCGCGATGCCGTTCCGGGGTACGCGTATCTATTCAACTCTTACTACAACGCCGCCGGCGCGATGCATCGCCGCGACCTCCGTGGATTGATCTCGCGGCCAACGGTTGAAGAGGCGAAGAAATATCGCGTCTCGATCGATTCAGACATTGATGCTCTGGTTTCCAATGCCGATGAGAAATTGTTTCGCGAGATTGAACCGATCCTGACCCTTGGAATCCATCACGAGCAGCAACATCAGGAGTTGCTCATCACCGACATCAAACATGTCTTCGCGCAGAACCCGCTCTATCCGGTTTTCCAGCAGCACAAAATCGAAAACGATAAGGTCGACATAGAGCCGCTGAAGTTTGTCGAATTCGATGAAGCGACGGTTGAGATCGGCCACGATGGGAGCGGATTTGCTTACGATAACGAAGGACCGCGACATTGCGCTCTGGTTCTGCCCTTCTCGCTCGCGGATCGACTGGTCACTAACCGCGAGTATCTCCAATTCATGGCTGACCATGGCTACTCGCGCCCGGAGTTTTGGCTGTCGCTAGGTTGGACCACCGTTAACGAACAGAATTGGCGCGCGCCGCTTTATTGGATCGAGCGCGACGGCGAATGGTCGAATTTTACTTTGTCCGGTCTGCGCAAGATCGATCCGAACGAACCGGTCACGCACCTCAGTTATTTTGAAGCCGATGCCTATGCGAACTGGGCCGGCGCGCGGTTGCCGACAGAATTTGAATGGGAACGGGCGGCGGCAAAGATCGACATCGACGGAAATTTCGTCGAGAGCGAGCGGTTTCACCCGGCACCGGCGTGGGGGCGCGCTGGCTCCAACGGCGATTTTCAACAAATGTTCGGCGACGCGTGGGAGTGGAGCCGCAGTTCTTACTCGCCATATCCCGGCTATCGCGCAGGCCCGGGCGCGCTTGGCGAATACAACGGCAAGTTCATGTGCAATCAATACGTGCTTCGTGGCGGTTCATGCGCGACGTCGTGCATCCACATTCGCAAAACCTATCGGAACTTCTTTCCGCCTGATAAACGGTGGCAATTCACCGGGATCCGTTTGGCGCGCGATCTCTCGTGAACGAGAAAAACACTTCTGTTGTTGCAGGCGCGACGAAAGAAAACTTTCGCGACGAAGTCCTGGACGGACTTTCAAAATCACCCCGGCAACTGCCGTACAAGTTTTTCTACGACCAGCGCGGCGCGCAATTGTTCCAGGAAATTTGCGACCTGCCCGAATATTACATTACTCGAACCGAGATCGAGATTCTTCGGTTGCACGGCGCCGACATGGCAAAGGCGCTCGGTCCGCAAGTCGAGCTGATTGGTCTCGGCACCGGCGCCGGAACGAAGACCCGCATCCTGCTCGAAGAGTTGCACAATCCCGCTGTTTACGTGCCAATCGACATTTCGAAGGAACAGCTTGAAAGATCGTCGGCTCGGTTTCGGGAAATGTTTCCCACCCTGCAAGTCCTGCCGGTCTGCGTTGATTATCTGGAACCATTCGAGTTGCCATTGCCGCGCCGACTCTCTTCTCGGAGCGTCATTTACTTTCCAGGGTCGACCATTGGCAATTTTGAGCCCGAAATCGCGAGTGAGTTTCTCGCGCGCTTGGTCGACGTCGCTGGCGACGGCGGCGGTTTGCTCATCGGCGTTGATCTCCAGAAAGATCGAGATGTTCTCGAGCGCGCTTACAACGATGCCGCTGGTGTGACTGCGCAGTTCAACAAAAATCTTCTCGTGCGGATCAATCGCGAACTGGAGGCAGACTTCGATCTAAACCGCTGGCAGCATCATGCGATCTACAGTCCATCCGAAGGGCGGATCGAGATTTACCTTATCAGCGACAACGAGCAAACGGTTCACATCGGCGCGCGCGAATTTCAATTTCGCGCCGGCGAAGAAATTCTCACCGAATACTCCTACAAACACACCATCGCCGGATTTATCGAGCTCGCGCGCCAGGCTGGCTTTCATTTCGAGCAAGTGTGGACCGACGATGCACGCTGGTTTGGCGTTTTCTATTTCACCGTTCTGTAGCCGGGATCACTGATCCCGGCCGCGGTCAACGACCACGGCTACAAATAAGTGAGCGCGTTGGTTCACCCTCTGTCATTCCGACCGAAGTGGAGGAATGGAGCGAGCGGGACGAGCGACATGAACGGTTGTGCCGCGAGGGAAGCGGCGAGAGAGTCGGGAGACGAACGAGTTCAATCGATTCCGTTGATCAGAAATATGTAGAGAGATGCGTCGACTTCGCTCAGCATGACAAAATAAATGAGCGCGTTGGTTCAACTGGTCGGTGTTTCAAAAACATTCGGTGACGCTGCCGCCGTTCATGCGATCGATCTTTTAGTTGAGCGCGGCAAAACCACAGTCCTGATCGGGCCGAGCGGCTGCGGAAAATCAACTCTGCTGCGTTTGATCATCGGCTTGATCCAACCTGACATCGGCGAAATCATTTTCGACGGCGCGAAGATTAATGCTGACAAGCCTGCCCGCCGTAGCCTCGACGGAGGCGGGATCGACACCGTCCGGCGGCGCGTCGGTTACGTGATCCAGGAAGGCGGACTCTTCCCGCATCTGACCGCGCGCGGAAATATTTTGCTCATGGCGCACCATCTTGGACGCCCTGAAAATGAAATGCTCGCGCGACTTTCCGAACTCTGCGCCTTGACAAGGTTTCCCGAGAGTTTGCTCGGCCGATATCCGCTCGAGCTTTCCGGCGGGCAACGCCAGCGCGTGAGTTTGATGCGCGCGCTGATGCTCTCGCCGGAACTACTCCTGCTCGATGAACCGTTGGGTGCGCTCGATCCGCTCGTGCGCGCAGCGTTACAACAAGATTTGAAGGAAATTTTCGCCCGCCTCCGCCAAACGGCGCTTCTGGTAACCCACGATCTCGCCGAAGCCGCTTATCTCGGAGACGAAATCGTGCTCGTGAATGAAGGCCGAATCGTCCAACAAGGTTCGCTCGCCGATCTTCGCGAAAAGCCGGCCAGCTCCTTCGTTTCCGAATTTATCAACGCCCAACGAAGCCTTGCCGTTTTATGAATCGAATTAGGAAAACAGGAAAACAGGAAACCTTCAGACGTCTCCTTCTTTTTTCCTGCGTTCCTGCTTTCCTTATTTTTTTGTCTGGTTCTTTGGCTGCTAAGCCGGTCGTTATCGGCTCGAAAAAATTCACGGAATCGTATGTCCTCGGCGAAATCGCGAAGCGCAGCCTGATCGAGGCTGGAATTTCGGCTGAGCATCGCCAGGGAATGGGCGGCACGATCATTCTCTGGGAGGCGCTGCGCAGCGGCCAGATCGATGCTTACCCGGAATATACCGGAACGATCACGCAGGAGATTTTGAAACGCGGCGCTGAATTGACGTTCGAGCAAATCGCGAACGAGCTCGGCAAAGCCGGCATCGGCATGACCGAACAGCTCGGGTTCAACAATACCTACGCGCTCGTGATGTTGCGAAGTCGCGCAGAAAAGCTCGGTCTTCGCACAGTCAGCGATTTGAAAAACCATCCGGAACTCAAGTTTGGGCTCACCCACGAATTTTTGGATCGACAAGATGGATGGCGACCGTTGGCGCAGCATTACCAATTGAATCCCCAAAACGTAATCGGAATCGATCATGCGCTCGGTTACGGGGCGCTCGGCAAAGGTTCGATCGACGTGAAAGACGCCTACTCAACCGATGCCAAGATTTCGGAGAACGATCTGGTCGTGCTCGAGGACGACCGCCAGTTCTTCCCGCAATACAAAGCTGTCTTCTTATTCAGGTACGCGCTTCCAACACCGGCAATTGAAGCGTTGCGAAAGCTGGAAGGAACGATCGACGAAGCGAAGATGACGCGTCTTAACGCGGGAGCCGAACGCACGAAGAATTACGCGCGCGCAGCCACCTTGTATTTCGACAGCAATACAACATCGACAGCCTGGACGGGCGGTGAATCATTTCCGCACAAACTCGCGCGCTGGACGGCGCGTCATCTCGAGCTGGCCGGATTTTCGCTCCTCCTTTCAGTACTGATTGGAATCCCGCTTGGGATTTGGGCGAGCCGCGGCGGTGCAATTGGACACGTCATTCTCGGTTTTGCCGGAATTGTGCAAACCGTTCCGTCGCTCGCGTTGCTGGCGCTGCTCGTGCCGTTGCCTTTTTTTGGAATCAGCGTTCGCACTGCGATCACGGCGCTTTTTCTCTACGGCCTGCTCCCGATTGTTCGAAACACCGCGACCGGTTTGCAGGACATCCCACGCACGTTGCGCGAATCGGCGATCGCACTTGGACTAAGTCCGGCAGCGCGGCTTTGGCAGATTCATCTGCCGATGGCTTCGCGCTCCATTCTCGCCGGAATCAAAACGAGCGCTGTGATCAATGTCGGGACCGCCACTCTGGCGGCGCTAATTGGCGCCGGCGGCCTGGGCGAACCGATCCTGAGCGGCCTCAATCTGAACGATCACGCAACGATCCTCCAAGGCGCGATTCCCGCCGCGGTGCTCGCGTTGCTGGTGCAATCGCTGTTCGATTTGCTCGATCGCGTTTTGATTCCAAAAGGACTGCGTTTATAAGATCGACATGGCGATCGCGTCGACTAATCCGGCCACGGGCGAGAAGCTCAAGGAATTCGCGTCCTTTAACGACGCCGAGATCGAGAAGCGGCTGAAACGCGCGGAACACGCCTTTCAGCAACGTCGCCGAGAATCGTTTCCAAAACGCGCGCAATTGCTCGTCAGCGTCGCGACTTTGCTCGACCGCGAAAAGAACGAGCTTGCCCGCACGATGACGCTCGAAATGGGAAAACTATTTCGCGCGTCCGTCGAAGAAATCGAAAAGTGCGAGCGCGGATGCCGCTACTAC
>QHRF01000032.1 GCA_003220055.1 Verrucomicrobiota bacterium
CCAGACTGTCTTGCAATTGCAGCATCCGCAGAGCCATCGCAAGGCGCTGTTGTTGCAAGCCGACATGGATGTCGATGCGGACGGTTCTGATGGCGACCGGATGCCGATTGGTACGGGGGCGCCGACCAACTTCAAACCGTTCACCAGTTTCAAGTGGGCAAAGAAAACGCCTGCACCCAATCCTTATCTTGCCGGAACCGAAGAAAGATTGAAACGCGCGGAAGATGAATTTGCCGCCAGAACCACTGCACCGGAGCGCAAGCGCGACCTGCGGAATGCAATCACCCAATTGCGCGCGGAAGTCGGGACGCTCAAGAAATTCAGTTTCCTCATTGGGACGACCGATCCCTACATGGTAATTCCAGGTGCGTTCACGCATGGACACGACGCTGCTAAAACGGGCGATTACGCGCTCGTGATTTTTGGCGACGGAATTTACCCCGCAATTGTGGGCGACATTGGGCCTAACGATAAAGTGGGCGAAGCCTCCTTTCGGATTGCGAAACAAATTAATCCACAGGCGACGCCCTATAACCGTCCGGTGAGCGATCTGAAAGTGACGTATCTGATTTTTCTGGGAACAGCCGATCCGCAGTTTGGTCCGCCGGATTTGGAAAAACTGCAGGAACAGTGTCAGAAGTTCGTCGACGAAATCGGGGGCTCGACTGTGCCGCTCCATCATTGGGAAAATATTATTCCGCCGCCGCCGACTCCAACGCCGTCGCCGACGCCAACAGTTTCGCCCTCGCCAACCTCGACATCTTCTCCAGGGCCGAGCAGTCCGCCGGCGGCACCCCCTTCAGCAACGTTCGCGTTTCCGATCTCGAGCCCGACGCCAGGCCGGTAAATACGGCTGCGGGATGCGCGAAGCGCGTTCTTCTAATGCAGTTGCATGCTGCATTCATGGGGGGTGAAGGACAATGAAGTCTGTCGCAAAACGCTGGTGGTTTTGGCTACTCATCGTCATCGCGGTGGCGTTCGTGATCGTGCACGCGTATCTCGCGCTCTGGGTACGGGATTACGTCAATCGCAAGCTCTCTGAGATTCCGGGCTACCGCGCGCATGTGGCCGCAGTCACGCTGCATCTCTGGCGCGGAGCGTATCAGATCCACAACATCGACATCAAAAAAACGAGCGGCAAAGTTCCGGTCCCCTTTTTCTCCGCGCCGCTGGTCGATCTTTCAGTGCAATGGCATGCGCTCATCTTCGAGCATGCCGCCGTTGGCAATATCGAGATTTACCGGGCCAAAATGAATTTGGTGAATGGCCCGACGCCGGACACGCGGCAGACCGAGGTGGACGCTCCGTGGGCGCAAAAAATCAAGCAACTCTACCCGCTCAAGATCAATCGCTTCGCCGTTCACAACGGCGAGCTCCATTATCGCGATTTCAGCAAGGAGCCGAGCGTCGATGTGATGGCGGATCGCGTCCAAATGGTGGCGGTGAATCTGACGAACAGCAAAAAGCTTTCGAAAAGTTTAATCGCTGACATTCGAATGGAAGGCCGGCCGTTGCGGGAAGGCAACGCGCGCGCCCAAATTTCGCTCGACCCGTACGCATCACGGCCGACCTTCGCAGTCAATTTGGAAGTGGCCGATGTGCCGCTGCCGAAATTGAACGATTTCGCCAAAGCCTACGGCGGCTTCACTTTCAAAGAGGGCACCTTCAAGATGGCGATGGAGGCGAACGCAAAAAACGGCGGCTATCAGGGATACGCCGAACCGGTATTCGATCACATGGTCATCTTCAATGAGCAGAGCATGCAAAACCCGGCGACATTTGTCTGGGAAGCGATCCTCGGAACGCTCACACAAATTATTCGCAATTATCCGAAAGATCGCTTTGGCACCAAAGTACCATTTTCCGGCACGTTCGAGCATCCGACGCCCGATATTATCGCGACGATCTTCAATGCCTTTCGAAATGCGTTCGTCCAGGCGTTCGAAGGAAAATTAGAGAACTGGAAGAAAGTTCCAAAAGTCGAGCCGGAGAAAAAGCAGTAGTCTCGCTTGCGGGATCTACGTGGCTGCCCGCTTGGATTCGAACCGCGTAAAAAGCTTCGCTTCACGCGGTTTAGCCATGTCAAATTATCGACGTGTTTTATGTCTACGTTCTGCACTCTCTCGCAGATAACGGTTTTTACATCGGTTACTCAACGGATTTGAAAAAGCGATTAGCACAGCACAAACAAGGTGCAGCGATTGCAACTCGACATCGTGGACCGTGGAAACTGATCTATTACGAAGCCTATATTGAGCAGGCTGATGCGAAGGGTCGCGAAAGATACCTGAAGAGCGGAGGCGGACGTCGCTTTCTTCGTCACCAACTACAGAATTATCTTCACCGATTTGGACGTGGCACAGCCACGTGAGGCCGTAGGCCTTTTACGTGGCTGCCCCGCTTGGATTCGAACCAAGAATAACGCCTCCAAAGGGCGCTGTGTTACCGTTACACCACAGGGCAAAGTGCGGCGATGTGATCGCTGCGCTTAAGCTGCCAACGGTAGCGCGCTCGATGGCGCGCGCAATTATTCGCCGTCCGGTTTCGGCAGACGAATGTCGACGGTTGTGCCTTTGCCGACAACGGTGCGAACGGAAATTTTACCGCCGTGTGCCTCGACAATCGCTTTCGCCACTGCGAGTCCGACACCGTTTGCATGCGAGTCGCCGTAACGTTCGAAAGGTTCGAACAATGTCGGCATCAGCTCGGGCGCGATTCCGGCGCCGGTATCGGAAATTCGCAGTGCCACCTGGTTTTCCACGGCATCAATCGTAACCGTGAGAAAGCCGCCGCGCGGCATCGCATGCATCGCATTCTCGATCACGTTGCCGATTGCGCGGGCGAATCTTCCAAGGTCGATCTCAATGTTGCCCTGGTAGCGGATGTGTTTGACGAACTCGATGCTTTTGCTCGGGAGAAGATGGAGAGATTGGCGATTCAGTTCGTCGAGCAGTCGCCAGATTGATACCGGTCGCTTGTTCACCGAAACCGAACCGCGGGCGTAGTCGAGCAGGTCCAAGGTCATTCCGAGGATGCCGTTGACCGTGCCAGTGAGCAATTTGCTTAGCTCGCGCAAATGCCCGTCGGCCGATTCGGTCGCGATCAAGTCAGAACAGCAACGCGCAATACAAACCGGATTTTTCAAGTCATGGATCATCGCATCGGCGAGTGCACCGGCCACACGGAGTCGTTCTGCCCGCACGGTTTCACGCATGAAATGGGTGTTGGCGCTGCGGACGCGTGTGGTGATCGCGCGTAGAAAATTCATGTGCAAGCGGCTCGGCGAAAGCTTAAGAATCTCCTGCAAGGTGTCTTCGGTAAGCGCTCCGATTAGTGCCGGCTCGACCGCTGTCGCAGTGGTTGAATGCGGCTCGCCTGCCAACAGCGCGGTCGCCCCAAAGAAATTGCCCTGATCAACGTAGTCGAGGATTTCGTGGTCGACGCCGTCTGGCGGCTTCGCAATTTTCACGCAACCCTCACCTACCAGATAAAGCGAATCGCCTGGTTCCCCTTCGCGGAAAATTATTTCGCCGGGTTTTTTTCGGAGCACGCTAATTCTCGGCGCGATTTGCTCGATGATCTCGACGTCAACGCCTTTGAATAGGCGATTCTCGTAGAATCGCTCAATGGCGCGGGCCCGGGCCGTCGCTTTCACTCGATCAAATCAGCCTGCGATGGATGAGCCATCCGGCAATGCCCCGCCATGTCGGGCGTATTTCACACTTTCTAAAACGCCCCGGATATGATCGACAATCTCATCAGGCGCGAGCGGCTTTCGCAGAAATCCCGCAATACCGGCTTTCATCAAACGATCGAGGCGATCGCCTCGCATGAAACCGGTGCAAAGAACGACTGGTATATCGGCTCGAATTTCGCGTAGCCGATGAAAGGTTTCTTCTCCGTCCATGAAGGGCATCGTCAGATCGAGCAGAACCAATTGGAACGCCTGCGGCTGCCGCCGAAAGAGATCGAGCGCTTCAAATCCCGATTGCGCGGTCACGACTTGGTAACCTGATTCGCTCAGCAGTCGCTTGATCAAAACCAGCGCCATCTGTTCATCATCGACAACGAGGATGGTCGGCTTAGCGCGCGGCATTTCGCGGATCTTCGTTGGTTTCAGGAACGATGTGAGCTCGGGATGCATGAGCACTTTTTGATCAGTGCCCCCAGCCTGCTCCGCCAATTGCGCGGCGACCGCTTCCGCACGATCAATGCTCGAGCGCAGCATATTCAAATATTGGTCCGAGCCTTCGCTGCCTTCCCACAAGTTGCCGATCTCCGCGCTGGTGCCGGAAATAATCTGCAACAAGTTGTTTAGTTCACTGGTCGCTTTCGAGACCGATTCCTTCGAAATGGACTTGCGCGGGGTGCGCGGCGACTTGCCTTCGGCTTTCACGCTGCGTTTTGCAGCATTCGGGATGCCTTTTCTAATAGAAATTATAAGGAGGAAGTGCGCCAACATGACGCGGCCCCAACTGGCTCTCGTTCGATGAAATCCCGTTCGCAATCGGCCCGAATCGCCTTATATTTGAAACCTCTGTTTATGAACGAGCTCCGTGTCGAAAACCTCCACGTCGCCATCGGCGATCAGCAGATCGTGCGCGGTCTGAGTCTGGCCGTGCCTCGTGGTGAGGTGCATGCCATCATGGGCCCAAACGGTTCCGGCAAAAGCACGCTCGCCAAGGTGATGGCTGGTCATCCCGATTATCACGTCACCAAAGGCAAAATCACCATGGACGGCGAAGATCTCCTCGCGCTTGAGCCTGACGATCGCGCCCGCAAAGGCCTTTTTCTCGCCTTCCAGTATCCAAGCGAAATTCCGGGGGTGACGATTGCGAATTTTCTCCGCGCTGCGTTAGCAGCGCGCTTGCCGGAAGGCGAAGAACTCGAAGCGACTGATTACTACGCGAAGCTTTACGAAAAAATGGAACTTCTCGGAATGGATCGCTCGTTCACGTCGCGTGCGGTCAACGAAGGTTTCTCCGGCGGTGAAAAAAAGCGAACTGAGATTCTGCAGCTGGCGATGCTCGAGCCGAAGTACGGGGTCTTAGATGAAACCGACAGCGGACTAGACATCGACGCGCTCAAGACGGTCGCCCACGGCGTGAATACGTTGCGCGGCTCGAATATCGGGATACTTTTAATTACCCACTACCAGCGCATCCTAAATTACATCGTTCCCGACCACGTGCACGTGATGGTGCAGGGCCGAATCGTGCGCAGCGGCGGAAAGGATCTGGCGCTCGAGCTCGAGGAACGAGGTTACGATTGGGCGCGCGCGGGAGCGGATGAGCCAGTGCTAACAAGATAAGATCGACAACCACCGACATCGACAATGAAAACTGAAAACAAAGCCGTCGATATCGATCGCAACAGAGGCGATTTTGCTTATCCGGAAGTTCACATCCGAGACGCGGGCCGCGGTTTGAGTGAAAAGACCATCCACTACATCTCCGATGTTAAAGAAGATCCGGATTGGGTTCGCGAATTTCGCCTTCGCGGGTTGAAAACATTTTTGGAAAAACCGCTGCCGACGCACTGGGCAAGCAAAGATCTGGAGGCGATCGACTTCGATAAAATCCGTTACTACCTCGCGCCTGGCTCCGGGGCCAAACGCAGTTGGGAGGAAGTGCCGGAGGACATCAAACGCACGTTCGAGCGGCTTGGCATTCCCGAGCAGGAACGAAAATTCCTCGCCGGAGTCGAAGCCCAGTTCGATAGCGAGGCGGTTTACTCAAACATCAAGAAAGCAGTCGGCGAGCAGGGCGTCATTTTTGTCGGTTCGACCGAGGGCCTGAAAAATCATCCGGAAATTTTCCGGAAATGGTTCGGCAAAGTGATTCCGATCGGCGACAACAAATTCAGCGCGCTCAATTCGGCGGTGTTTAGCGGCGGCTCGTTCATTTACGTCCCGCCTGGCGTGAAAGTGAAACATCCGCTCCAGGCTTATTTCCGGATCAACGCCGAAAGCTTCGGCCAGTTCGAGCGCACGCTCATCATTGCGGATGAAGGCAGCGAAGTTACTTACATGGAAGGCTGCACCGCGCCTAAATTCGAGACCGTTGCGTTGCACAGCGCCGTGGTTGAACTCGTCGCACTCAAAGGCGCCAAGCTCCAATACATCACCGTGCAAAACTGGTCGTCCAACGTTTTCAATTTGGTCACCAAACGCGGGCTCGCGCATGAAGATGCTGAGATCAAGTGGATCGACTGCAACATCGGCTCGCGCTTGACCATGAAATATCCGGGCGTCGTCTTGAAGGGCCGCAAAGCGCGCGGCGAAGTGCTCTCGATCGCGCTCGCCAACAATGGTCAGCACCAGGACACCGGCGCGAAAATGATTCACGCCGCCGATGAAACAACTTCGAACATCATTTCGAAGTCGATCTCCATTGGAACCGGCCGAGCGACGTATCGCGGGCTCGTCCACGTGCCGAAGCATTTGAAGCATTGCAAGAACAACACCGAGTGCGACGCGCTCCTGATCAACTCGACCAGCCGGACCGACACTTATCCCGCGATCACTGTCCGCGGCACCGGTAACGCGGTCCAGCACGAGGCCAGTGTCAGTCAGGTCAGCTCCGAACAGATTTTCTACATGCAACAGCGCGGTTTGACCAAAGCGCAGGCGATGAGCTTGAGCGTAAATGGATTCGTCAACGATCTCGTTCGCCAGTTTCCGATGGAATACTCGGTTGAACTGAAGCGCCTGATCGAGCTCGAGATGGAGGGATCGGTCGGATAATTTTTCCCGCCTAACGAATCTAAGGAGCGGCGGTCATAAGGCCGCCGTTTGCGTCTCAGACCGACAATGTCCTCAATCGCTCAGGATGAAACCGTAAACTCGAAAGGAATCCTTTCGGGTCCGATTGAGTCGCGCGATTTGCCGGACTGGTTTCGGGAACAACAGGCCGCCGCGTGGGAAAAATTCGAATCGATCCCGCGGCCGACGCGAAAAGATCAGGCCTGGCGCTTTTCGAATGTCGATCTTCTCGATCTCTCGCAATTCCAGTTTAGCCCCGCGCTTTCGGATGATGATCGTGCCAATGTTTTAACGTACTCGCGCGGCCTGAACGAATTCGCGGCGCGCCTTATTTTTGCCGGCGATCAACTGATCGAGCGCAATGTCGTTTCCGACGACTTGAAGAAGCGCGGCGTAATTTTCCAGCCGCTCGAACGCGCGATGATTGAGCACGCCGATCTTTTCCAAAAATATTTCATGTCGCAGCCGGCGGTCCTGGGCTCGGCCAAGTTCGCGGCGCTGCACAAGGCACTGGTCTCGAACGGAACATTTCTTTTCGTTCCGCGCGGGGTCGAGATCGAACAGCCGATCGAGATCTTTCACTGGTTGCGCGGCGAAGGGGTCTCCGTCTTTCCGCATCTGCTGCTTATCACTGACGAATTGGCCAAGGTTACCGTTGTAGAGCATTTCCGCTCGTGTGATCCGCGGGCGAGCGGCTTCGCTTGCGGAGTAAACGACTTGATCGCCGGCCCGGGGGCCAAAGTCACTTACGTTTGCGCGCAAAACTGGGGCAGCAACGTGGTCGCCCTGCAAATGAACACGACCGCGGTCGATCACGATGCGTCGGCGATGAGTTTGAACCTGAACCTCGGTTCGAAATATTCGCGGTTCGAAAGTCTGAGCCGCCTCATCGGCGAAGGGGCACGGAGCGACTTGTTGGCGGTCGCGGTCGCGACGAACGAGCAGGAATTCGACGCCCGCACGTTGCAGGACCACATTTCGCCGCATACCGCGAGCGATCTCCTTTATAAGAATGCCCTCGACGATCGTGCCCGTTGCACGTTCGGGGG
>QHRF01000145.1 GCA_003220055.1 Verrucomicrobiota bacterium
AATCGGGCCGCCGATCAGAATGTTCGACGGTTTCGGCGCGACGCATTCGATGATCGCTTTGATGTGATCGCGCTCCTTGAACCCCGGTGCGTACAAACAATCCGCGCCGGCTTCCGAATAAGCGACGAGTCGCTTGATCACCTGGTCGATGTTTTCGCGACCGACCAGAAATCCTTCCGCGCGTCCGACCAGCAAAACGCCAGTATCATGAAGCGCTTCGCGCACAGCGTGGATTCTCTCCACTGCAAGATCGACATCGTAGAGCGGACTTTCCTTTCGATCGGCTGCATCTTCGATCGAGAGACCAGCGACTCCAGTGTCAGCGCAGAGGCGCGCGTTTTCCGCGCACCAGTTTGGATCGTCGGCGTAACCGTTCTCGAAATCTGCGTTTACCGGAATCTCGGTGGCTTCCACCAGCTCGCGGATGTGCGCGATCATGTCGTCGCGTTTGACCGCGCCGTCAGCAAGTCCGCGCGAAAACGCGAAACCGGCCGACGTGGTCGCGATCGCTTTGAATCCGAGATGTTGCAGATATTTGGCGCTTCCAATATCCCAAGGGTTGGGAATCGCGAAGCAACCGCTCTGGTGAAGTTTGCGAAACTCCGCGCGCTTCTCTTCAATCGACTTCATGGACTCAGGAGCGATCGGTTAATTTCCTTCAGATTGGTGGAGCCGCAAAGCAGCATCGCTTCGTCGAGCTCGCGCCGCAAAATCTCCAGCACACTTAGCACACCTTCTTGTCCGGCGACCGTTAATCCCCAGAGAATAGGGCGCCCAACCAAAACGGCGCGGGCACCGAGCGCGATCGCTTTCAAAGCATCGCTGCCGCGACGAATTCCACCATCGACATAAATTTCACAACGATCGTCGACTGCTTCGACGATGTGCGGCAACACTTCACAAGTGGCGGGCGCAGTGTCGAGCTGTCGCCCGCCGTGATTTGAAACGACGATCGCTTTCGCGCCGTGCTCCGCAACACGGCGCCCATCGTCGCTGCGACAAACGCCTTTGACGACAATCGGGAGGCGAGAGCAACCACAGAGCCAATCAAGATCTTCGAAGCTGAGATCGGATTTGAAATTGTCGCGCACGTAAGCGGCCAGGCCTGATCCGCGTACTTCCGGCATTCTACCCTTCCCCAGCGGCGACAGATTTTCGACGCAAAGACCCTCCGGCAATGTGAACCGGTTCCGCATGTCGCGCTCACGCGTGCCGAGTCCGGGCGCGTCGACGGTGAGCACGATCGCCTCGGCGCCAGCAGCTTCGGCGCGCTTCACCAGGTCGGCAGTGATGCCGCGGTCCTTATATATATAGAGCTGAAACCAGCGCGGGCTAGCCGCCTCGGCGAGGGCGGGTTCCATCGCCGTGTTTGAAAGCGAACTCAAGATGAACAATGTGCGGGCGGCTTTGGCAGCGCGGGCCGTCGCAATTTCGCCTTCCGCGCAGGCCAGTTTGTGAAACGCCGTCGGCGCAACGGCGATCGGCATTGAGATCGATTGGCCGAGCATCGTCGTCTTCATTTCGCGCGCACCGACGCCAGCGAGAACGCGATAATAAAGTTTCAGTCCTTCCCAGCCGGCGGTGTTCTCACGGAGTGTGATTTCATCGAGCGCGCCGCCTTCGTAGTAATCGTAAACTTCCTTGGGGAGTTTTGCCCGCGCTGCGCGCGCGTAATCAGCGACGTTAAGAAGAGGCGGGTGCATTGGCTGGCGTTGCTTCGATAACAGATAATCGTTCACAGCGGAACGGCCAAAGAAGTCTTGACGACGGTTCCTAACTCAGACTTCGATGACGGAATGAAAACACGATTCATTTTAATTGTTGGCCTGGTTGTGCTTCCGATTGCGGTGGTTTGTAATTTCCCGCCGACTCTACAGGGCGCCGGCGCCGATGAGAAAGCAGTTCGCGATGCCGACGAAGCTTGGTCAAAAGCTGCCGGAAGCAAAGATGTAGACAAAACGGTAGCGTTTTATGCCGATGACGCCGTTGTCATGCCTCCAAATGCCGAGCGCGCAACGACCAAGGAAGCAATCCGAAAGATTTGGAAGGATCTGCTCACCGATGCGAAGGTGAGCTGGAAGGCCACCAAGGTCGAAGTCGCAAAATCCGGCGACATCGCCTTCATTAGCGGAACCTATGAAGTGACGATGAACGACGTAGTCACCGGCAAGCCGGTCAATGATCGTGGCAAAGAAAAAGTAAATCGCTCAGGAAAGCAGGAATATCATTTTCGTTTTTGAATTCCTGCGTTCCAAAGCTCCTGAGATATCAATTATATGCCAATCACTGCTTTCAACAGTCACGCTGACGGTTTGGAGCCCAGTCAACGGAGTCGCGAACACTTCATCACCAAACTCGATCTAGACGACGACCGTTTGTGGGTGCCGTATGCCGAGGGTATTTGGTTCCAGCCCTGTTCGTTCAACGTGACGAGCGGAGGATTCAGCGTTGTCCTGAAGGGACTTCCGGGCTCAATGGTCGGGACGCATTATCACGTGGGCACCGTTCACGGCTACACGATGCGCGGCCACTGGCGTTACCTGGAACATGATTGGATTGCAAAACCCGGCACCTATATTTACGAGCCCGCTGGCGAAGCGCACACCTTGGTCATCACTGATGATTCGCCGGAGCCGATGATGACGCTGTTCGTCGTCGGAGGCGGTCTCATTTATTTGGACAAGCCAAGCAATGG
>QHRF01000013.1 GCA_003220055.1 Verrucomicrobiota bacterium
GAGGCGGGATTTTGGGAAAGCTCGATGAAGAAACCTTTGCCTTTGAACAAACAATATCGCCGGCCTCGGGTGAACTGCCCGGTGTCGTCGACACAGTCTTTGACCGGTCCGGGAAGAATGACGAGTGGAGTTGGGAAGCTGGATTCCATGGAGGTTACAATTGGCAGCGTGGAAACTGGGTCTTCGGTCTCGAAGTGGACCTTTCCGCCACCAACCTGGAACGACACGATTCGGCAGACGCCTTCTTCGTGTTGCCTCCTGGCACACCGTTTATCTATGACACGGCAATTGATTCAAAGACGGAGCTGGATTGGTACAGCACCGGCCGCCTTCGTGCCGGTTATGTTTTTGGTGACCGCTTCATGATATTTGGCACCGGTGGCGGTGCGGTCGCGTTGGCCGGCGTTAGTGAGTCAACCTTATTCAGGGAAAGCACGCCGTTTGGAGGTGCAGTCACGGAGCTGTTTAGAAAGGATAACAACGACATCCGGGGAGGCTGGACGGTAGGAGGCGGTTTCGATATTTGCCTAAGCCAGCATTGGATGTTGAACTTTACTTATCTCTACATGGATCTTGGGGACAAAAGTGCGTCGACCAATGTTTTTGTCACGAGCACCCGGGGTCGAACGTTCGAGTCGCATACCTCCGTCGATACTGAGCTGAATTTCCATATCTTCCGAGGAGGATTGACTTTTCATTTCTAAATAAGCTAGCTGTTTCAAGCTTACAAGAGCCCTGGGCGCGAGTTCCGGGGCTTTTTGTTTGTCGCGAAAACTATTCGCGAGTTTGTTTTTCGCGAACTTCTCTCGCCCGAGATCGTAGAAGATGAAGAAGCTCTTGGTATGGTCTCGCATTATTCGCGGCTTTTCGGTGGACCGTTTGCCGGTCATGACGAGACGCACCTTCGCGAGCTCTCGATGCGGATGAAGGACATTCCGCAAAACCGTCGCGGCCGGCCGCGCCGGGGCGATCTTGCGCCGTCGGGTTTCGTTTACCTCGGCCAGTTTTTGGATCACGATCTGACTCGCGACGAAACCAGACTCGAACACGCGGCGGCCGCTCCGGAGAGAACAAGAAACTTTCACGCGCCGCGGTTAAATCTGGAGAGCGTTTACGGCAACGGCCCACAAAAATCACCGGATCTCTATGATCATTCCGAAAGGGGCAGCGAGACTTTCCTTTTAGGCCACACTGAGGCGCTGCTTCGCGAACAGATTCCGTCTACCCCGGATGATTTTTATCGCCCGAACGGAAGGGCGTTACTGGCGGACCATCGGAACGATCAGCATTTAATCTTGGCCCAGCTCCACATTGTCTTTCTGCAGTTCCACAATCGCATGGTTGATTATATCAAAGGCGGCGGTGCCACTGAGGAAGCTTTTCCGAATGAAACTATTTTCGAGACGGCACGCCGGCTTGCGGTCTGGCATTATCAATGGATCATTCGTAACGAATTCCTAAAGTGGTTTATCCTGCCGGAGATTCTGGCGGACATCGAAAAGGATGGCCCGCGATTTTTCAAACCGTTTTCCGGCGAAAATATTCCGGCGCTTCCGATTGAGTTTACCCAAGCGGCTTTCCGTTTTGGCCACAGCATGGTGCAGCCCCAATATGACATTAATTGCTGGGTTGGAGTTCTCCGGTTGCGCGATTTGGTTCGAAAAACAAGACCAAACCAACCGGGTGAACCGCTTCCGGCCGATAGAGTTGTGGACTGGAATCGCTTCACCCTCACATGGGGCGGGAACGCGAATTTCGCGGAGAACATCGACCCGCTAGTCTCGGAAGACATGTTTAATCTGCCCGCGGCAGCGATGCCTATTTTTTCAAAAGTTCGGCCGCCACCATTACCGGAAATGACACTTTTGCGCGGATCGCGCATTGGATTGCCCTCGGGGCAGCAGGCGTGTCGGGCTGCAGAGGTGGAACCGCTTACCAGCGCCCAGATCGGATTCGACGACGACGGCAATGAATTTCTTCGGGCCCGCGGGATGAACGAGAGAACGCCGCTTTGGTACTATCTTCTGCGCGAAGCCGAGGTTCGTGGGATTCGCAGATTCCGCGGCGGGGAATGTCTCGGACCTCTCGGCAGTCGTATCGTGGCGGAAGTTTTATTGGGCGTGATGGACGCCGATCCTGGACATTATTTGAATGTCGATCCGAACTGGAGGCCTTTGACCGTTGTTTTTGGCGGATCAAGTGAGCCGCGACAAATTGATAGCCTCAGAAGGTTCGTGGCCTTCGCAAAAAATCGACATCCACTCTGAAGCAGCTCCGCGGCGGCAGTGAAGATCCTTGCAAAAGGTGAGAGAAATGGCGCAGCGTCGTCCGACGCGCAACTGCCAGATGCCAAAGCCGGCCGAGTCGCACGCGGACTTAAAATCTTTTTGGCGAGAACGTCTTCCAGTTCTGTCCGGCAAGGGCGGCGACAGCGCTGGCCAGTTTCACAGGACCAAATTTTGGCTCCCGCGGTCAGCTTCGCAACCGCTTGCTTGCGAGGCACCGCTCCGCGTGCAGCACAGAAATTTCTGACGGAATCAGCGTGGGGTGACTTGAGCCGAGACCTGTCGACGCGTCTCGCATTTGCGCTGACGCCGACTTTACACGTCCAGCAAAACGTAACGAAAGCGGTCGCGCGCTGCTCGAGGCCGATTGCACAAAACGGCGAGCGAAGACTCGCACCAGACAATGACATTACGCTTCTGGAAACGACCATCGAATTTCCAGATCTTCTCAAAACGGCGGCGCAACTTATTTCCGCCTGGATCGACGCACAGCGTGAGTTGTTCGCTCGCCTTTTGCGGGACAGAGCCGATATTTGCCGGGTATTTCTACGCGCTCGCCAACCGTTTCGCGTTACACATATTCGAGCTCGGCTTTCCGACCCGCACGATGGTGCGAAAACCGCGACGATGATTGAGTTCGTCAATCGCCGTCGCGTTATCTACAAGCCGCGATTGTCTGGTGGAGAAGAACTCTGGTTCGAGGCTCTTCGCTGGCTGAATCGAAATGGTCTGCGCGTCTCGTTTCGCGTCCCGAAGATGCTGTCGCGACGAAGTTATTTCTGGATGGAGTTTTTGCAGACGAAGGGTTGCGAGAGTCCCACTGCAGTCCGGCTCTTTTATTTTCGCTGGGGGGCGCAGGCTGCGCTGGCGCAGATTCTTGGGGCAACGGATTTGCATCGAGACAATTGGCTTGCGGTGGGAGCGCAGCCAATCTTAGTCGATGCGGAATTAATCGGAGATGCAGAACCGACATCGTTCCGGGGAACATCGAACTCGAAACATCGACAATCCCTGCCAGCGCTTCTCCAAACCGGTCTCTTACCTTTTACCTCGCGCGATCACGCTGGTTTTTATCGTGGAATTGCTCCACTCGACGCGACGATTCGGAAGGCGCCTCCGCCGAACTGCTGGCCGCGATACGGGCGGGTCGCTCAAGAACCGTCGAGATATGTAAACGACCTCGTAAGCGGATTCGAAGTCGTCGCTGAAGTTTTCGGCTCTCCGCGAACGGCGCAAAGATTTTTCAGAGAAGTAGTTCTGCAAACCGCAGGTCAGGATCAGCGTGTACTTCTCAGGGCAACCGCGCAATACGCGCGGCTTCTGAGCGAATCCTTCGACGCGCGCAATATGATTTCCGCGGGAGATCGTTGGCGCCATCTCGTGCGCGAGTGCTGCGCGTCCGCGGCGAACCGGCGGGTCGGGCTCGCAGAAGCGCGCTCTCTCCTGCGTTGCGACATACCGAAATTTACGAGACGGCGAAGCGCTCTTCCTATTTCGTGGAAAAACTTTTCAGCTGCAATCGCGGAACTGAAAAGTTCCTCGCGACTCTTGCGTTCCCGTGTCGTTCTCGGAGCTCGCCCTCGTCGCGCTTAGGGCATCAAATAAATTACAGGGAAGATATTGGCAGTGGCCCGCCTCGTCTCACCACCAGCTATATGTACAGCGCACATATTCCATCGCGTGACTGTTGGGGTGTCCGTTCTCCCTAGGCGGCATCTCGATCACAACTGAGCCGGTTCCATCGCGTTTCGCGTTGTCGAGATCGCCTTCCGGCAAAAAGACAACTTTGGCGTTTGCCGGCACCTCAATTTCACCGATCGTGCGAAAAGCATTCCGAGCGAACTCGTCTGATTCGAGACACTTCTCCGCGAATCTTTTGTCGGCCATGATTTTTTTCAATACGGCGAGATACGCCGCCTTTTTATCGTCGGGATTATTCCACTTTCTCATTGGGCTTAATTTTCTTTCTTTGTTTTGGGGTCAGCTATTGGGGTTAACTGTCTTGCGAAGATCTTCGACCTTTAACTTTAGTTTTCCGAGGATCGCCTGGAAGCGGGTGTCATTTGAGATGGCATCAAAGCGCGGATCGAGAGAGAGCGAGCGGTAATCGATCCATCCCGCGGAGACTGCTGCTTCTAGATGTTCGATAGCGGGTTCATTTTTGCCAAGAGAGGATTCGATGGCAGAGATTCGGTAAAGAATGTCGGGATTGTCTGGTGCCGACTCCGATTGCTGCATTTCTTTAGCCAAGCACTCCTGCAACATCGCCCGCGCATTGATAGAGTGGCCCTGGCTGATGCCAATGCGTCCCAAGGCCGATCCATAGCTAACGTTTCCGTAAAACGCGCTGCCTCCGTCGTGGTTGCTTTCATCGAGACGTCCGTAAAGCCGTTGAGCTTCTGAAAGATTTCGTGCAAAAAACTCAATTTGCGCGGCGAGTTGAGCGCCGTCTATCCCCTCTTGGTCAAGGCTGCGGTTTTGGAGACAAAGGGCACGCGCCGTGGCAAATTCGGCTTTGAGCAAATAGAGATGAGAAATACCGGTCCACCCTTGCGACCGCTCGGGATGGAGATCAATCGCCCGTTGGTAAGCTGCGCCGGCTTTTTCGTAATCGCCCAAAGCTGCCAAGCAATCCCCGATGTCGGAGTCATATTCCCCACTGCGGTCACTGCGGCTCCGGGCTAATTCAAACCAACGCAACGCTTGATCCGGTCGGCCAAGTTCATGGCAAATCCTTCCAAGTAGCGCGACGGACATTCCACTTGGCGCATTCGTTTCGACCGCGTGGAGAGCAGCCTCAAGCGCTTTTCTGAGTTGACCTCTTTGATAATTGATTCCAGCCAAAACGCGGAGGGCCTCCTCAGAATCAGGCGCCAAACGCAAAGCCTCTTTCACTTCACGCTCCGCGTGGAATAGCAAATTGGCGTCACTCACGTAATGAGTGCGTGCCGCGAGGGAGCTGGCCAAATAAGCATGGGCAAGAGCGGAGCGGGGTTCCAGCTGAAGCGCCTTTTCGAAGCAACTTCTGGCTCGATCGAAATCTCGCACCGTTCTGTGAAAACCTAATTCTCTTCCGGCTGCGATTAGCTCCCGTGCCTGCTCATTTCGCATCGCCGGATCGCTTTTTGCCGTAATCAAATTTGACCAGTCGTTTGCGATAAGAATTGAATAGAGCGCCGGCGCTAAACTGCGAGTGAATGATTTCAAATCAGAGGTAGCGCTGAGGTCGACAATCCGTCCGAAAAGTGGCTCGCCGTCAGGACCGAATAGTTGGACCGAAATTTGGATTCCACGATCGGTCTTGCGGCGAGTGCCGAAAAGCGCGCTACGCGTTCGAAACTTACGGGCCGCCAGTTTCGAATCTTCGGCCTTGCCGACCGGAACCACTCGCGCGTTGCCGATCTCGGAAAGCTCTGTCTGGAGTGCGCGCGCCACGGTCGCGGTCCAATCGGATTCTTCGGCAGCGCTGTCCAGGTCGAGAAATGGCAACACCGCGACCGAATTCCTCGTCAGTTGGTTTTCCCGTAGCTTATTTTCCAACTTCCAATTCTGAACCTGGCGCGTGACAACCGCTGTCCCGAAGAAGAGACAAACGGCGAGGCTGGTTGCGAGAATCGGGTTCCGGCGCGACCAGCGGTACAACCGCGCCGGCAGCGAAACTGGCCGGGCTGCGATTGGTCGCCCTTCCAACCAGCGTTCGAGCTCTTGGGCGAGGGCGCCGGCGGATTGATAGCGCAGATTCGGGTCGCGTTCGAGACAGCGCGCGCAAATCGTTTCCAAATCGCGTGAGACATTCGGGATAACTGAACGCAGTTTCGGTGCGTCATTATCGGCTGCTTGACGGATCACGGCGAGGGCATGCTCGCCCAAAAACGGTGGCTGCCCGGCCAGCAATTCAAATAAAATGGCGCCCAGGCTGTAAACGTCCGACGCCGGGGTAAGATCTGCGGCCGAATTCTCCGCTTGTTCCGGCGCAATGTATCCCGGCGTGCCGAATACTGTGAGCGTGCAGGTAAGCTCGCTTGCAGTATCGAGCCATTTTGCCAATCCGAAGTCGCTGACCATCGGCTCGCCGCGCGCGTCGAGCAGAATATTTCCGGGTTTGAGATCGCGGTGAAGAATTCCCTGGTGGTGAGCGTGATCGATGGCTCGCGCCACCGTTGCGATCAATTGAACGGCACTCCGCGGTGAATCGCGAACGCTCTCCCTCGAATCGAGCAAACTTCCACCGGGGGCGAATTTCATGCTGAAGAATGGAAGCCCGTCTTCGGTCGCGCCGACGTCGTAAATGGGCAGGATATTCGGATGATCGAGGCTGGCGGCTGCTCTGGCTTCGCGTTGAAATCGCGTCAGGGTCTCGCGAGAATCGCTGTGATAATTCAGCACTCGTTTCAAGGCAACGATTCGCCGCGAGGGCGCGTGCCGCGCACGATAAATCACCCCCATGCCGCCACGACCGATTTCTTCCAAGATACGATAGCTGCCCAACTGCCAGTCCCGGTCCGGGACATCGACCGCGGCGAGAAGCGCGTCGAAATCCTCGATGTTTGCTTCGTCCGAACCAAGGCCACTGCGCAATAAACAGCTAACGCAGAGCCCGGAAGCGACGCGTGCGAGCGAGCCGCATTGGCAACGCGCGCAATCTTGCGCGGAGCGTTCGGGCAAATCCGTAAGACCTAAAAAATCCATAACTCGATTTACTGCGAGCTGGCCAGGGTGGCGCACAAATAGCGAATTTCGTCGTCGACGTCCGCCGGGTTGGCCACTGTCTGCGACACTTCCTCGCGCAAAATGGTTCGATAGCGCACACGGAGCTGATGCAAAACTCGTTTGATTACGGTCTCAGGAACGCCCAACGATGCCGAGAGCGTCGCATACGAAATTTCTACCCGCTCAAGACTCAGATATTTGCTCAGAGTTGTGAACATTCGCAAGCGACCGCGGCTTTCACATTCTTCTGCTAACCGACGCAGTGCCTGCTCGACCACGGTTGCAGCCCAGCGCACATCGAAGATTCGCTCCACCGGCCAGCTTTTTAACTCTTGTCTGTAGATCGACAGCTGCGATGGCGCTTCCGCCATCCATTCATCCCATGCCACAAATTGCATTCGGCCGCCGCGCTTTTGGCGTCGGGCGAGGTGCTGTTTGTCATTCAAAAAATTCTCCACCGCTGTCCGGAGCAATGAGCGAAAGCGGCCGCGCGCCGGATCTGCCAACCAAAGTAGGTTCCCTTTAAGTAACATCACAAAAAAATCCTGGGTTAAGTCTTGGGCGTCAGTTACCGAATGGCCCCGGCGGCAAATCAACGCGAAAACCGGGCGCCAATAAATGCGGCAGAGCTCGGTCAACGCTCTTTGCGCGGCGTCCTGCGGCTCGCCTGTTTGCGCGCAGGATAGGACAATGCTCCACCGGGTTGTTCGAAACCGGTTCGAATTGAGCGTATCGTTGCCTGCCGGTTCCGTGT
>QHRF01000014.1 GCA_003220055.1 Verrucomicrobiota bacterium
AATTTTCTCATTCAACTTCTCCGCCGGAAATTTTTCCGCGCCCGTGTCGGTGACTAGATCGAGGCGCGATCCGTTTTCACCGAGGCGCAATTGCAAGACTTCCTCGGGGTCGGAGAATGAATAACGAACGAGGGACCCAGTTTGAGTGAGGTGAAACGGAATCACTTTTTCGTCCTCGCGCAGCTGGCCATCGAGATCAATTTGCTGTCGCGACTCGAGCAGGCGAACCAAATCCAGAATCTCTTTCGCGGAAGGAGCTGGGGCGGCGTCGGTCGGCACCGCGAGCGCGAGAAAAATGACGAATGCCGAATGCCTAATGACGAAGGAATGACGAAATCCAAACGCCGCCGAGCGTTTGCGTCGTACGTTCGTCACTTGAGCGTTCGACCTTGTTCCGTCATTCGTCATTCGTGCTTCGTCATTATTAGACATTCAGCGTTCGGTCATTCACACTTTAGGCTCAAGTTTGTAATTCCAACATGGATCAGACGCTCTTTCATCTTATCAACGAGCGATGGACGAGTCCGGCTCTGGATTTGTTCATGGCCGCGGTCAGCGACGCCGACGTCTGGAAGCCGTTACTCATAATAATTGTCCTTGCCGCTCTCATCTTTGGCAGTTTCCGGGCGCGCGCCTGCATTTTTTGTTTATTGATCGCGATCGTGATTGCCGAGCCGCTCACGAACACATTGAAGTCGGCGATCAATTGCAAACGACCGAAGCATGTCGCGTCCGTCCGCATGGTGCGATTGGAGAAAGGGCGGCCGGAATTCATGTCGATTTTCCAAAAACCGGTCGTGCGCCGTTCGGACGAATCTGATCGGCGGCGCGGCGATGCTTCTTTTCCGTCGGGCCACATGACCAACAACACCATCGCGGCAATCTGTTTGACGCTGTTTTACCGGCGCGGCTGGCTTTACTGGATTTTCGCCGCGCTTGTCGGTTATTCGCGAATTTATTTGGGGGCGCACTGGCCGAGTGACGTCATCGGCACAATCTTTTTGGCCGCGGCCGAGACATTTTTTATTCTGGCGGCGCTGGAATTGATCTGGCGTTGGGCCGCGAAAAGATGGGCCCCGCAAATTTTTGCACGACACCCAAGTTTGGTAGTTCGTCCGGCCGAATGAGCAAGACACGAGCGGTTTGGTTTTTCATCGCAGCCTTGACGCTGATTCGATTGTCGATGTTGGGCTCGACCGATCTCGAATTCGATGAAGCGCATTACTGGATGTGGTCGGAGCGACTCGCGCCCGGTTATTTCAGTAAAGGTCCAGGCATCGCATTCGCAATCCGCGCCAGCACGATGCTGTTCGGTCCGACTGAATTCGGCGTGCGTTTTTGGAGCCCGATCCTCGCCGCCGGCACGAGTTTGCTTCTTTTCTATCTCGGAAAGCGTTTGTTCAACGAGAACGTCGGGCTGTGGAGCGTGATCGCGTTCAACGTCACGCCGATCTTCAACGTCGGCGCGTTTGTTATGACGACGGATGCGTTGTCGATCTTTTCTTGGACGGCATCGATGTTCACATTCTGGCTGGCGATTGAAAAAAGTCCGCGCTTTTCATTTTACTGGCCACTAACCGGATTGCTGATTGGTCTGGGATTTCTCAGCCGATTCACCAACGCATTCGAAGTCGTCTGTGTTCTGCTGGTACTCGCCCTCGCGCCGCGGTTGCGTCAGGAGTTTAAGCGTCCGGGGCTTTATTGGTTGCTCGGGATCTTCGTGGTTTGCACGATCCCGCCGATCGTCTGGAACGCGCAACATGCCTGGGTCACGACGATGCATTTACGGACGCGCGGCGGTCTGGCGGAAAACATCGGCTTTAGGCCGCTCGAGCCGCTCAAATTTTTTGGCGAGCATTTCGTATTTTACTCGCCGCTGCTCTTCGGCGCGCTGGTTTGGGCCGTGATCGGCGGGTGGCGACGGGTGAACCAGCAATTCAAGATTCTCTTTCTGTTTTGGTTTGGTTTTCCCGTGTTCGCTTTTTATTTCCTGCTCTCGCTCAATCACGTCGCGACTCCGAACTGGGACGCCGTTTCGTTCGTCAGTTTTGGATTGCTCGCGGTTCATTTTTGGAACGAGCGGATCGAAAAGCACGGCGTCAGAGTTTTCGCGACGACGGCCGTTGTTCTTGGTTTCCTGCTCAGTTTCTTTTCGCTCGATACCGATATTCTGCGCAGCGCCGGCATCCTGCGTTTGTTGAAGATGATTCATCTTGTCCGGCCCGATCCAAGCGATCGTTGGCGTGGTTGGAAATCGCTGGCCGCGGAAGTGGAGCGGATCCGAAACGAACAGGAAGCAAAACTGGGCGAGAAATTATTTATGATCGCGGACGAACGCCATCGCGCTTCTGAGATCTCGTTCTATCTGCGCGACAAACGCGTCGAAGGTCCCGGACATCCTCCGGTTTATCTCGTGGAATCCCAGGACCTGATAAACCAGTTTTCGTTCTGGCCGCGCTACGACCAATTTGTTGATGCGCCTGCCAGGCCGGGCCAATCGCCGGATGAAACGCTCACTGAGCAAAAAGGAGAAAATCCTTTTATGGGACGAAGCGCGCTCCTCATTCGAAATTACGGTAAGAATCCGCCGCACAACATTCGTGCGGCGTTTGAATCCACTGAGGCTGTCGGCACGATCGAATTGAAGCGTTTTGGCCAACATGTGCGCTACTGGCAGGTTTTTCTTTGCCGCGGTTACCGCACCTTGCCGTTATGAACCAGGCTTCCGCGATTCCAGCCGTCTCTGTCGTGGTTCCCGTTTTTAACGAAGAAGAGAACGTGTCGATCTTGCAATCGGAGTTGCGGGCCGCGCTCTCCGGCTTGGATTACGAAATTGTTTTTGTCGATGACGGCTCGACCGATCGCAGCGCCGAAAAGATCGAAACCGCTCCAAATATTCGAATTCTTCGTTTTGAAAGAAACACCGGTCAAAGCGCCGCCCTTTACGCGGGTATTCGCGCTGCACGCGGAGAGACGATTGTGATGATCGATGGCGACCTGCAAAATGATCCGGCTGACATTCCGCGTTTACTCGAGCAAATTTCACGAGGCGCCGATCTCGTTTGCGGTTATCGCGCAAAGCGGAAAGACACACTCACCAAGCGCATGACCAGCCGGATTGCGAATTTTGTTCGGAGCCGCTTCACCAAAGATTACGTGCGCGACACCGGTTGCACCCTCAAGGCGATGCGTCGCGAATGCGCGGACGCGCTGGCTCCGTTTAAAGGCATGCACCGGTTCATTCCCGCGTTGATTCGGGGCGCCGGCTATCGGCTCGTCGAAATTCCGGTGAACCATCGACCCCGCCGCTTCGGTCAGACCAAATACGGCTTTGGCAACCGCGCGCTTCGCGCAACCGTCGACATGTTCGGTGTCCGCTGGCTGCTCTCGCGCCGTTTCAATTACAAAATCCGGGATTCCTGAGGCCGAAATGCGCTTGTCAATATAAGCGTCGCCGCTAAGCTTGCGCTCCCGAATCGCGCACTCTGCATGTCGTTGGGCAATTTACTTTCCGCCGAGCAAATCATCCCTGAGATGACCGCAACTGAGCGTTGGCCGGCCATCGTCGAACTGATCGACCTGCTCGTGCGTCTCAGCAAAATCAAACCGGACGATCGCGACAGTGTCCTCGCCTCGCTCAAACAGCGCGAAGAAACAATGAGCACTGGGATCGGTTTCGGGATCGCGATTCCCCACTGCTCATCCGATCGGATCGATGACGTGGTCGCGGCTTTTGGAAGATCGACAGCCGGGATCGAGTTCGACGCGCTCGACAACGCGCCGGTGAAATTCGTTGTCCTTTTCATTGTTCCGAAGAACCAGTTTCAAACCCATCTCCGCACGCTCGCGTCGATCGCGAAATTTCTAAACGACCGCGGCACGCGGGAAAAGCTGGCCGGCGCAAAATCGACTGAAGAGATTCTGTCGATCTTTCGCGAAAGCCCGCCAAAATAATTGTAGCGGCGGTCTAAGGTGGATCGACCGTTCCGCGGGCGATGCTAAAATAATGCGGCTTCGCCGCCAAAATTAAGATCGACTAGCGACTGCTCGGTCCACCTTCTCGCTTCACGCGGTGAAGCGGCTACAATTTGATTAAGCGCAATGGAAACATTCCAATCACTTCTCACGAAAAAGCTCGCGTCCGCGTTAGCTGCGGCCGGTTTTGACAACGTCGGCGAGTTGACGCAGGCGACTGATCCGCGCTTCGGCGATTACCAAACAAATGCAGCGTTGATGCTTGGAAAACAGCATAGCGAGAACCCAAGAGCCGTGGCCGAAAAGATATTGCAGCATCTCAACGCTGCCGACTTGTGTGAGTCACCTACGGTCGCCGGCGCCGGATTTATCAACTTCACTTTATTGCCCGGCGCCGTCGCCAACAAAACAGCGGAACTCTTCGCCGACGAGCGACTGGGGGTCGCAAGGTCGACATCTCCAAGAAAAATCGTGATCGATTTTGGCTCGCCCAATGTGGCCAAGCCGATGCACGTAGGTCACATTCGCAGCACAGCACTTGGGGACGCGCTCGCGCGAATCGCGACCTTTCTCGGTCACGACGTGATTCGCGACAATCACATTGGCGATTGGGGCACGCAGTTCGGGATGGTGATCTGGGGCTGGAAGAATCTGCTCGATCGAGAAGCCCTCCAGCGCGGTCCGCTGGCCGAGATCGTGCGCATTTATAAAGAGACCAACGCAAGATCGACATCCGATCCGGCCGTGCGAGATGCGTGCCGCCAGGAATTGGTCAAGCTCCAATCCGGCGACAAAGAAAACATCGATATCTGGAACGAGTGCGTCGCGCTCTCGCTGCAGGATTTCCAGCACGTTTACCAACTGCTCGACATTCATTACGACATCCAGTGCGGCGAAAGTTTTTACAACGATCGCTTGGCCGGCGTCGTTGAGGGGTTGCTCAAGTCCGGCATCGCCGAGATTAGCGAACGCGCGGTCGTCGTTTTCTTTCGTGACATTCCCGAGCTGGCGGACAAGCCGTGCATCATTCGCAAGAGCGACGGCGGATTCAATTACGCCACCAGCGACATCGCGACGGTTGATTATCGAATCACCGAACTGATGCGCGACACAGTTTGGTACGTGGTGGGCGCGCCACAAACTTTGCATTTTAAACAAATATTCGAGATCGCGCGGCGGGAAGGACACCAAGCCGATTTCCGCCACATTCCGTTCGGCAACGTTCTCGGCGAAGACCGGAAGCTGATGAAGACGCGCTCGGGGGAAAACGTGCCGCTGCGGCAATTGCTGGAAGAAGCCTGCGCGCGCGCGCGAAAGATCATCGAAGAAAAAAATCCCAACTTAGCTGATGCAGAAAAGATCGACATCGCGCGGACGATCGGCATTGGCGCGGTCAAATACGCCGACCTCTCCCAATATCGAATGACCGATTACGTTTTTTCCTGGGAGAAGATGTTGGCGTTGCAGGGAAACACCGCTCCTTATTTGCAGAACGCTTACGTCCGGGTCCGTTCGATCTTCCGAAAAGCGGGCGAAGCCGCCGCGAAGATCGAGAAGTTTGTTCTCCACGAAGCGGCCGAGATAACTTTGGCCAAGCGGCTTTGCCAGTTTGCCGAGATCGTGCCGCAAGTGCTGAACGATTTTCGGCCGAACATTCTGGCGAATTATTTGTTCGAGCTCGCGAACAATTTCCACGCGTTCTACGAAGGGTGCCCGGTCCTGAGATCGGACGAACCGGTGCGAAGTTCGCGCCTCGCCCTGTGCGATCTGACCGGTCGCGTTTTGCAGCGAGGTCTCGATTTGTTAGGCATCAAAGTGCCGGAGAAAATGTGACGGATGACTAGACAGGATTAAAGGGATTATCGGGATTTGATTTTTGTAATCCTGTCCATCCTGTAAATCCTCTCTAAGTTTTCCGGACGTTGTGAAAACAGAGCATCCTCGAATTCCGACCTGCACCTACCGGTTGCAATTCAACCGGTGGTTCACCTTCGCGCAGGCGCGCGAGATCGTACCGTATTTGCGCGCTCTCGGTGTCAGTGACGTTTACGCGTCGCCTTATTTTCAGGCCGGGCCGAACAGTTTGCACGGTTACGACATTACCGATCACAACAAGCTCAATCTGGCGATCGGTTCGCAGGAGGAATACGACGCCTGGATCGCGGAACTGCATGCCCACGGCATGGGCCAGCTGCTCGATTTCGTGCCGAACCACATGGGGATCACCGAGCCTGGCAACAAATGGTGGGCGGACGTGCTCGAGAACGGCCCGAGCTCGATGTACGCGCCCTACTTCGACATCGATTGGCGCCCGCTCAAATCCGATCTCCGCGACAAAGTGCTGCTACCGATCTTGAGCGATCAGTACGGACGCGTGCTCGAGCGCGGTGAACTGCAGGTGCGTTTCGAAGAAGGCGCGTTCTATCTTGCCTATCAAAATCAAAAACTGCCGATCGCACCCGGCACCTACCGTCTTGTTCTCGAGATGGCGTTGGAAAATCTCGCCGAATACAAAGACGAAGAGTTTTACGGTGAGTTTCAAAGTATTCTGACTGCGCTCGAATATTTGCCGCGCCGCACTGAGATTGATCCGGAGAAAATTGCTGAGCGCGCGCGCGAAAAAGAAATCGTAAAGCGCCGCTTGGAGCGGCGTTGTCAGGAAGCGCCCCAGATCCAGCGCGCGATCGAGAAAGCTTTGGCCCAAATGAACGGGCGCCCAGGTGATCCGCGCAGCTTTGACCGGCTCGACGAACTGCTCAACGCCCAGTCGTATCGCCTCGCATTCTGGCGGGTCGCAGCCGAGGAAATTAATTACCGCCGCTTTTTCGACGTGAATGATTTGGCGGCAATCCGGATGGAATTGCCGGAAGTGTTCGATGCCGCGCATCAGCTGGTTGTCGACCTTGTTCGAAGTGGAACCGTGACCGGGCTTCGGATCGATCACCCCGACGGCTTGTATTTGCCGAAAGAATATTTGGAAGCGCTCCAGAAACGTTGTGCCAAGGTCCTCGGCATTCCGCTACCGAACGACGATCGTGCCGTTTACATGATCGCGGAAAAAATTCTGAGCGGCGCGGAAAAGCTGCGTTCTGATTGGCCGTTGCACGGAACGACCGGTTACGATTTTGCCAATCAAGCGGCCGGCGTTTTCGTCGACACATCGGCCGAAGCGGACACGACGAGGACTTTTCATCGATTCATCGGACACACCATGCACTTTGGGCATCTTGTTTACGCGAAGAAGCGCTTGGTGATGCGGCTGGCGCTGGCGAACGAAGTCGAAGTGCTCGGCAACATGCTCGACCGATTATCGGAGAAAAACCGCTGGTATCGCGATTTCACCTTTGAAGCTCTCGCCCGGGCGGTGCGCGAGACCATTGCCTGCTTCCCGGTTTATCGAACTTATCTCGCGCCCGGCCAACCGGTGAGCGACGAAGATCGGCAAGTGATCGAGCGGGCGATTGCCGCCGCCAAACGCCGTAACCCGGCGATCGAGGAATCGATTTTCAATTTTCTCCGCGACATTCTGCTTTTCCGGTTTCCGGAAAACCTGGATGCGCAGGGGCGGGAAGAGCACATGCAATTCGTGCTCAGATTTCAGCAGTTCACCGGGCCGATCATGGCCAAGGGTCTCGAGGATACGGCGTTCTATATTTACAACCGACTTGCGGCGCTCAACGAAGTGGGCGGCGAACCGCAACAATTCGGGCTAAGTGTCGATGCATTTCACGAACGAAA
>QHRF01000015.1 GCA_003220055.1 Verrucomicrobiota bacterium
CTACATTTGGAAAATTCCAGCCAGCTTTGTCATGAAGCGATTCGATGGGTCAGCTCGGGACAAAAAGCCCCTGTCTGACCAAAGACTTCCGCTGGAGATGTCGTGGATTTCGCTACGGCCGAATCGCGTAGCTGTAGCGTGCTCAGGGCATTGCAATTGCTCCGTTACGCCCGACATGAGAATTGATTCCTACAGGGTGAGCCTAAAGCGTTCGAAAAACCCTCCCGCAGGGGTCACGCTAGTCGAAACGATGATGGCAGTTACTCTTGTGGCCGTTTTCTTCGTTTCAATCTTCGAGGTTAATGGACTCTGTCTCCGCTACATAAAATCGAGCAAGAACAACGTAGCAGCCTTACAAGGAGTGCAGGACAGGCTCGAGCAACTGCGAAGCTTGTCTTTCGCCAATCTGACGAGCGCCTCATCCGTGCAGAGTCTGATGGCCACCCCGGCAAACGGATCCGAGTTTCTGGCCAGGAGCCCAACCGAGGTCGTCACTTTGAGTGCGTATCCCACGCCTGACGCCAGCAATACCCAAATCACTCTGTCTGCCGAAGCCTCGTCAGCCAATATGAATTCAACTGACTCCAACCTCGCTAACGCCAAGCTTGTAAAGATTAACGTTACCTACACTTGGACCGAGACCTTTGGAGGCAGATCCAGAAGCGAGCAAAGCGAAACGATCGTCTCCGCAGGAACCAAGAAATGAAACGCAAGCATCTTCACTCGGCAACTGGATTCACCGTAGCGGAACTCCTCGTGTCTGTCGCGGCCGGAGCATTTGTCCTGGCCGCCGTGACCCTTGCGTCGGTCGCCCTCCAAAAGAGCTTTAGCGCGGCTGACAATTTCCTCGGCACGCAAATGCAGCAAATTCGCATCGTCGATTATCTCAGCCGCGATGTGAGGCGTTCCTACATCGTCACTGCGTCCAGCGACCTGAAAACGATCACTTGCATTATCCCGAACTACCTCAACGGCAACGTGCGATCGACGCCAACGGTCAGGACGACCGCGACCGGCACCGTTGTCAGCTATCCGAAAAGCAGGACCGTAACTGATGCCGTTACAACCAGCGGCTCTGCCACCCTCACTTCCAGCACGGCCGCTTTCACTTCCGCCGACATTGGGGCATCCGTTGCCGGCGTCAATATCCCAACCGGCACGACGATCCAAAGTGTTTCGAACAGTACGACTGTGACCCTGTCGGCCAATGCGACTGCCAGCACGAGCAATGCGATGGTTACGTTTGGTGCGACCACGGTGGTCTATTCCATTAGTGGCAATTCCATTGTTCGGACAGAGAACGGCGTCGTCACAAACATCGCGTCGAGTACAGATTCGCTGCTCCCGCAAACGACCGACGTCATATTATCCAACACGCAATACACAACGACCTCAATAACCTTCCAACCGATCTTTACGTCAGGCGGTGCAGCCGCTGAACAGTCTGGCACGACTGTGTTCGCAACTACCTATCTTCGCAACAAGCGTCGCGGTTAATCAAAGGAACAATGTTATCATGAAGAAATCTCTTCAGAAGCAAAGCGGGAGCACAATGATTTATGCGCTTCTTACCATTGTGATCCTTTCGCTGATCGCAGCCAACGTTTTGGTCAATTCCACGACTCGTTACAACGTTTCCTCCAAGCAGGTCAAAGGTTGGAAAGAAGCTCTCTATGCCGCTGAAGCCGGGGGCGACGTCGCCTTCGCTGAAGTGCGCAAACTCGTGACCACTGGTTTGCCGTTTAGTGCGCAGTTCGTCGCGGATGGGTGGACCGTGTCCGCTTCCCCGACGCCGGGACCTGCCTACGTCAAAGGGCCTATAACTCTTGGGGAAAACAATAGTCTTTCCGCCACCGTCACGGTCGACAGTGCTACTTACACCAACGGCTATGCCTGTTATCGGATTCGCTCCGTAGGGACAGCAAAGCTCTTTGGTTTACCACGAGTTGGAATGGATGATCGCATGAACAGCACGACAAAGGGCGACAGTCTTATCCGTAAGATCGATCTCAAATACGATCATTTTCTGGCGAGGTACGGGGACGGCGATGGTAACAACACCACGATCCAGGCGGTCTCCAATCCGCAAATCGCCAGACGTGTCGAAACAGTGGCCGTCCCACAATGGTCCTTTACCGGCGCGCTCAAGGCCACGGCAAGTTTTAGTGGGCCCGGTTCCGCAGGGTGGATCGATAGTTACGATTCGAAAAATGGCGCCTACTACTTTGCCGCCAATAATCCGTTGGATCCGCATTACTCCGATGCAACAAATGGCGATGTGGCCGTTGGGAGTTCGAGTTTCACCGAATTCGGCCCGATTTATGGAAATGTGACAACGAATGGCGGCAATGTCACACACTCTGGGGCTAACATCAGTGGCACGATCGACAACAATGTGCCATTTAGCATCCCCCCTCTGGTAAAACCAGACACAACGGGTTATCTACCGGGAACCGCCGGTACCCTTAACGTGCCGGCGGGAACGACTCCGTCTACTCCAGCACAATACGTTTACAGCTCGTTAAGCGGTGGACTCACGATCAATGGCCAAAATGTCCTTCCTTTGCTTCCCAACGGCAAGGCGTTAACGCCAAGATTTACTTTACCGGAAACCTCAGCTCCACGGGGAATGATCTCGTGAACAACAACGTCGATGGCGCCACGGGGATTTACAACATGAATGGAACACCTTCGACTGATTATAGCCGGCCTGGCCACCTGCAGTTTTATGGCGTTAGCCCAACAGATGGCTCCACCCAGACAATCAGCGTCACTCCTCCAGGTAATGTTTGGGCCACCTTTTATGCACCAAGTGCTAGCATGAGTATGATCGGCAATCCAGACATCTTTGGCGCGATCGTCTGTAACAGCTTTACTGGTAACGGCAATACCGGGTTTCATTATGACAAGGAAATCATCGGCGGTATCCCGATTGATTACCAGGTCGCTAGCTACATCGAAGATGTCCGGTAACAGTTCCCTGGCGCTAGCTTCCGAACAGGGCAGACAATGATCTCAATCTCGGCGCGGTATTTTTCCAATCGCGTCGAAGGTCAATCCGGCAAGTCGGCGGCGACAGTATTGTAAAGCAAAGCGGAGGCGACATATTCATTGTCGCCTCCGCTGCCTACGCCAAACAAGGAACTTCTGAAAGCAGAATGCTCGATTATTTCGAAAGCTGCCGCAGCTGCCGGCGTCTCACGAATTGAGTTGAAAAAACCGCCGCCAACAGACCCACAATCGGGAAAAGCGTAGTCGCTTCCGGAATCGGAGCGACACCAGTAGCCGCGCTCCACTCCTCGAATCCGCCATTTCCCTGACCGGCAAAATATAGAATCATGTACTTGTCACTGAGATTGAAATCGCTCACAGGCACGTACACGAACGCATCAAACTTACCGCTGCCCGTCGCCGTCGTGATGACAGAATTGGCCGTGCCGCCGCCAGGATTCATGTTGTAGGCAAGATGCGTACTAGAATCGAAAGCAAGCGTGCCGTCGGGATTGAATGTCGTCGTAGTCTGGGCGCCATTGTTGGAGGTGTAAATCTGCAACTGGGTCAGGGTGAACGTATGATTCGATGCGCCGGTCTGATTGGCGTCGAGCATGAATTTGAAGTACTCCGTGCCGTTTAAGTTGAATTCCGCGAGCGAAGATAGCAAGACACTGTGCTGGAAGTTGTGCGGACTCTTGTCATCGAATGGAAAACCGCCATCGGTATTGTATCCCTGCTCGGTGGGGCTGGCTTGGACGCGCAGGAATGGATCGATAAAACCGGTCCCACTAGCTTGCTGATTGGTCGCAAAGAAAAGAGCGTCCCCAATTGTGCCGTTGGCGCCGGGTCCGGTCGTGAGGTCAACGACGGTCGCGTGCGCACTGGTGGCGAATAAGAGCGACCCGGCTGCGATGAGCAGTGCGCTAAGCGCACCGTCAATGACAATTTTTATGCTACCCATAAACTCCAGCCTGACCAGGCGCACTTTTTACCTGAAAAGCTTGCCTAAACGCAAGCAAGAAAAGCAATTCTTGCGGTTTTTTCTCACCCGTCACCGCCGATGGCGACGCGCTCGGTCTCGCAGTCGACTCCCCCTTCGATCCCTGCCGGCGCTCAGCGGCTTTTGTCCAACTCTCAATTACGTCTAGATTTGATCGCGTGACGTCAATCTGGAACCGAGCCAACCCGCAATTGCGCGATCTCGCCGTTTACGAGGCGGGCAAACCAATCGAAGAGACGGCGCGGGAGCTCAATGTCGATCCACGCGACATCATCAAACTCGCTTCGAACGAAAACCCGCTCGGCCCGTCTCCAAGAGCGATCGCGGCAATGCGCGCCGCGATCGGATCAGCGCAGCTTTATCCAGATAGCGGCGGTTTTCATCTGCGCCATGCCCTCGCTCAAAAACTTGGCTTCGCCCGCGAAAACATCATCCTCGGAAATGGCTCGAATGAAGTAATCGAATTCCTCGGCCACGCCTTTCTCAATCCGGGCGACGACATCGTTACCCCAGCTCACGCCTTTATCGCGTACAAACTCATCGCGCATCTTTTTGGCGCGCGCACGATCGAAGTCGCAACGCCGGATTTTCAAGTGGATCTCGATGCGATGCTCGCGGTGATCACGGCCAAAACCAAAATCGTCTTCATCGCGAACCCAAACAATCCAACCGGATCATTGATTGGACAGGAGAAGATCGACAATTTCCTGACGCGTGTGCCGGACGAGATCATCACCGTTTTGGATGAAGCCTATTTTGAATTTCTGGACGATCCACCCGATACACTTCGTCATGTGCGCAATGGCCGGAATGTTGTCATTTTGCGCACGTTTTCGAAAATTCATGGGTTGGCCAGTCTGCGCGTGGGCTATGGAATCGCGCCACCGGAGCTGATCGAAGTGCTTAAGAAAACCAGGCAGCCCTTCAATGTGAATGGCGTTGCCCAAGCCGGTGCGCTGGCCGCTCTCGGAGATGACGAACATTTGCGGAAAAGTAAACGCGTAGTGGATTCCGGTCGCGCTTATTTGGAAAACGAATTTTGCGCGATGAAATTGAAATTTCGTCCAAGCGCGGGAAATTTTGTCTTCGTCAATGTGGACGATGGACCGACCGTCTTTAAGAAGATGCTCGCCCGAAAAATCATCGTGCGGCCGCTGCGCGGCTACAACCTGCCCGAATGGATTCGCATCACCGTGGGCACAATGGAGCAAAACGAAAAATGCATCGCAGTCTTGAAGGAAGTGCTCTCGTAAGACCGACATCTTTGGCCAAGGACGATTCTCATTTGATCGCAACCGAAACAATCGCCGCGATCTCGACACCCGCTGGCGAAGGCGCAATCGCCCTCGTGCGAATCTCTGGTCCAAATGCCATCCCAATCGCGGACAAAATTTTTCGCGGCAAAGAAGCGCCGCCGGAATTTGCTTCTCACGTTCAGCATTTGGGCGAGGTCGTCAGCGAATCAGGAGACTTGATCGACCAGGTCATGATGTCGATCCATCGCGCGCCGGCCAGTTACACGGGCGAAGATCTTGTCGAAATTAGCTGCCATGGTGGAACATTGGTGACGGCGAAAGTTCTCGAAGCTTGTTTGCGCACGGGTGCGCGGAACGCGCGTCCGGGAGAATTTACCGAGCGCGCTTTTCTGAATGGCAAAATGGACCTGACCCAAGCGGAAGCCGTGATCGACTTGATTCGCGCTCGCACCGACCTGGCCCTGCGCTCCGCCACCGAACAGCTCGAGGGCAAGCTTGGTGAAAAAATCGCAAGCACTCGCCGCTCCCTGGTCGATCTTCTCGCCCATATCGAAGCCTCAATTGACTTTTCAGAGGAAGGAATCGCGCCCGACGAAGGCGATTCATTGCGCGCGCGACTCGACTCAGTTCGCCAACAAATTGCCGCGCTTCTTGCAACTGCCGATCACGGCCGCATTTTGCGCGACGGAGTCCGGATCGTGATCTATGGAGCGACCAATGCTGGCAAATCGAGCTTGCTCAATCGCCTCCTCGGTTACGAACGCGTGATCGTGAGCGACACCCACGGCACAACCCGCGATACTATCGAAGAAACCGTCAATTTGCGCGGGGTTCCGGTTCGTTTGCTCGATACTGCCGGCCTTCGAACATCGACATCCGACATCGAACGCGAAGGAATTGCACGCACCGAGCGTTGGCTGCAAAAAGCTGACTTGCGCCTGCACATTGTCGATCGAAACGCGCCGCCCCCGGGTCATTTCGAGCAGAACGCGAATGGGAACGAACTCCTCGTGCTGAACAAGAGCGACCTGTCCGAACATCCGGAATGGAAAAACACCAATGCGCTTCGGGTTTCTTGCGTAACCGGCGATGGCTTGGGGGACCTTGAGAACGAAATTCTTTCGCGGATCAGCAAACAAAATTTGCGACCGGAAAACGCGCTCGCCATCAACATGCGTCATCGTGATTGCTTGCGCCGCGCTCTGGAAGCGTGTGATCGCGCGCGAAAGGCCTTGGACGAAGCATTCTCACCTGAATATCTGTCGGTTGACCTGAACGAGGCTTTGGAAGCAGTGGGCGAAGTGATCGGCGAGGTCGGTGTCGAACAAATTCTGGATTCGGTCTTCGGCCAATTTTGCATCGGAAAATGAAGGACGCCTACGAGCGATTCGTTAGGCCGCTTCTCTTTTCAATTGATGCCGAAATCGCTCACCGGTTCACAATCGAAAGCTTGCGCGCAGCCTCGCATGTCGATCTTACCCTGCGCGCCCTGAATCTTTTTCAGCCGTCGGCCAGCCCGAAAAAACTCTTCGGTCTGACTTTTCCAAACGCAATCGGCCTTGCCGCGGGTCTCGATAAAAACGGCGTCGCGCTGCCGGTATGGTCGGCAATCGGGTTTGGTTTTATCGAGATCGGTACGGTCACGGCGAAAGCGCAGCCGGGTAATCCGAAGCCGCGAATCTTTCGTTTCCCCGAACAAAACGCGTTGATCAACCGGCTCGGATTCAACAACGACGGCGCCGACGCGATCGCACGGCGATTACGCAAATTGCAGCGAAGCAGTCGTTGGCCGGAAGTGCCTGTTGGAATCAATATTGGAAAATCGATGAGCACGCCGCTAACCGAGGCCACTGAAGATTATCTCTATTCGTTCCGGCTTCTGTGTGAATTCGCAGATTACATCGTTCTCAATGTCAGCTCACCGAATACACCCGGCTTGCGTGAGTTGCAGGGGGCGGATGCGCTTTCCGAATTACTCTCGGCGATTGGCGAAAAGAATCTCATCACCCGTAAGCCAATCGTGGTGAAAATTGCACCGGACTTGGCGCCGTCCGAACTCGACGACATCGTTTCAACGTGCGAAACCAACAAGGTCGCCGGGATCATCGCTACTAATACAACTGTCGATCATTCATCGATTTCCACTGCCCAAGACGAGCAGGGCGGATTAAGCGGCGCGCCGTTGCGGGGGAAATCCACCGCTCTCGTTCGCGAGATCGCCGCCAGATCAACAATGCCCATCATCGCCTCCGGCGGAATTATGGACGCGGATTCCGCGCGAGAAAAAATCGAAGCCGGCGCGCGACTTCTCCAAATTTATACCGGCCTGATCTATCGCGGACCCGGATTACTGCGTGAGATCGCAGAGGCACTCCCATGAAGCTGCATCGGAAACTCGCAAAGCTGGCGCGCCGGGAAACGTACCGGCGAGGCTGGCGAAGAGCGCAGCGTTCGGTTTTTCGATTGCCCTTGGGGCCGGTTCTCGCTGGCCTTGATCAAAGCCGGCTCGCCGAAATCCAAAAACTTTACGCCGGCGAGAAATATGCCGATGTCGATCAATGGCTGCGCGTTAATCGTGAGCGAGTCCAGGATTTGAAACTGCATCGCTCTCGACCCCTGCGCGTGCTCGATCTTGGGTGCGGCGGCGGCTTTTTTTTGTTCATCCTGAAACGGCTCGGTCATTCCGTTCTTGGACTCGACGTCGATGAATCGCCCCTTTTCAAGGAATTGCTCGAAGTCTTTGGCGTGCCGCGCACCGTCTTCCGGATTCAGCCGTTCGAATCGCTCCCGAATCTTCATCAACAATTCGACTGGATCACGGCGTTTTCGATTGGATTTGATCGAAATCGCCCGACGAACGCGCGTTGGGGGTCGAAGGAATGGGATTTCCTTCTTCGTGATCTGCAACGGCGACTTTCGCCAGGGGGCAAAATTTATCTAACGCTCAATCCGCTCCCAAACGGCGATTATCTGACTCCAGAGTTGCGCCAGTTTTTTTCCAGTCGCGGCGCCGACATCGAGCGGGAACGGATTTTCTTTACCAAGGGAGTCCGCCATTAAGGGCCGGAAGTTATTTCTTCTTCCAAGGCTTCCACGGCTGGAGGACGTTTTTCTGGCGCAACTTGCATTGGTCGCTGACCAACGTGAATTGCAATGTGTCATCCGTCCGCTTGAACTTGTAGACGCCCGGGCCTTCGCAGCCTTTCGGTTTCACTCCACCGGTGCGCTGGAGCGTGACCTGATCGCCCTGCACAGTGTAGGTTCCCCAAGCATCACGTTTTCCATGATGCTTAAGATCGACATCGAATGTGCCGTCGGCCCGGATTGCCCAAACGGTGCCGAGCGAGTTGGTCCAGGTCCCGACGAGTGCGGATTGTCCACTCTCTTGGAACATGGCGCATCCGGCAAGCAGCGCGAGGGCAGCTGCGGCCACAACGATTCGGAAAGAGATTTGGTTCTTCATGTCGCGATGCTGTCCGGAACGCGCGACCTTTTCAAGCAAAGAAGAACTACTCGTCTTTACTGACCTTGCCCGCGGCTTAAGCTTCAGCGATGTCGATTTCAGAAGAACAAGTTCGCGACGCGCTCCGCTCGGTCCGTTATCCGGGATTTAGTCGCGACATCGTCTCGTTTGGTCTGGTCAAGGGAGTCGATATCGACAATGGCGACATCAAAGTGCAGCTCGCGCTTGCCACCAACGATCCCAATATTCCGGCGACCATAAAAAACGATTCCGAAAAAATCTTGCGCGAGCTCGATGGTGTTCGCAGCGCAAAAGTTTTGATCGACATCCACGCGCCTCCAGCCGGTGCAGGCGCGAGTGTTGGCGCCACCCGAATTCCGGGAATAAAGCACGTCATCGCGATCGCGAGCGGTAAAGGCGGCGTTGGAAAATCTACCGTTGCAGCAAACCTCGCCGTCGCTCTTGAGCAAACCAAAGCGCGCGTCGGTTTGTGCGACTGCGACATTTACGGTCCAAGTATTTCTCTGATGTTCGGGACGCGGGAGCGACCAACCGCGACCGACGAAAACAAAATCATCCCGATCGAACAGTACAATCTCAAATTGATGTCGATGGGCTTTTTGCTCGACGATGCCTCACCTGCCATTTTGCGCGGGCCGATGGTGACGCGTTACACTCAGCAATTTTTACGTCAGGTCGATTGGGGCGAGCTTGAGTTTCTGGTGCTCGATCTGCCGCCAGGCACCGGCGACATTCAATTGACGATCGTTCAAACAGTCGCGCTTTCCGGGGCCATCATTGTCACGACGCCACAGGAAGTGGCGCTGATCGATGCGCGCAAGGCCGCCACCATGTTTGAAAAGGTCAATGTCCCCGTGCTCGGACTGGTTGAAAACATGAGCTATTTCGTTTCGCCTTCGGATAACAAGCGATACGACATCTTCGGCAGCGGTGGCGGCGAACGCGAAGCGAAGCGCCTCCGGGTCCCGTTGCTCGGCCAAGTCCCCATCGACATTGCAACCCGTGAGGCGGGGGACCGCGGCCAGCCAATTGTTGGGCAAGATCGACAGTCTCCTGTGGCTGTGGAATTTATGGCCATCGCCCAGCGGATTCGCGAGGCCCTGGCCTAACGGGTTCTGCTGCGTAATTTTAAATAGGTATGGGTGATGCTACGTCAGACCTTACCAACGAGTTATTCACTTTGTATTGACTGATTCTCGTTTTTATGGAAAAAGCTGTCGACATGCCAGCCGCCCGGGCAGAGGAAGACAAATCGCAGTTCGTTAAGAACTCGGTCCTCTACAAAGAGTTCCTGGCCGAGCGCGAAGAGATTTTGAAGCATAAATGGATCGAGAGCGAAAAAGCCGGCAAAGACATCGGCTTTGAAAAAGCGCTCCTCGATTGGATCGTGAAACATCGCTCCCATTGGCGGGAGCGGCGAATGAAGGAGGCTCGCACAGAAAAGGCAGCCTCCTGATTTATTTTCGGCTCCTTTAAAGCGATCCTGCGAGGTCGCCAAGGATGCAAATGGACAATAAAAAACATAGTGCCAGTCCGGCTCGGACATCGGGTGTCCCGATCATGGACGCGGAAGCGATCCGGCGCGCGCTGCGGCGGATCACCCACGAAATTATTGAGCAAAACGCCGACCTGAAATCGGTCGTCCTTGCCGGAATTCCACTGCGCGGGGTGGAGATCGCGCGGCGACTCGCCGAATTCATCCGCGACGTTGCCAAGATCGACATCGAGACCGGCACCATCGACGTAGCGATGCACCGCGACGACGTCGGCACGCGCGCCGAGTTGCCGATGGTGCACGCGTCGAAACTGCCGCTGCCGCTCGAGCATCGCACGGTCATCATTATCGATGATGTTCTCTTCACGGGTCGCACCGCGCGCGCCGCGATGGACGCGATCAGCTCTTTTGGCCGGCCCGCGCGAATCCAACTGGCCGCGCTGGTCGACCGCGGCCACCGCGAGTTGCCGATTCGCGCCGATTACGTCGGCAAAAATTTGCCGACCGCGACGCGCGAGCAAATTCAAGTCCGTCTCCAAAACGTTGACCAGGAACCAGACGCGGTCTGGTTGTTTAAAGAATGAGCACGAATTGGAACCGCAAAGATTTGCTCGGGCTTCGCGAACTCTCTGCGGACGAGATCAATTTTATTCTCGAAACCGCAGATGCCTTTAAACAGGTCGGCACTCGCGAGATCAAGAAGGTCCCGGCGCTTCGCGGTAAAACGCTGGTCAACTTCTTTGTCGAACCCAGCACGCGCACGCGCACCTCGTTCGAGCTGGCCGCGTTTCGTCTCAGCGCGGACGTGATCAACATTTCCGCGACAACGTCCAGTCTGACCAAAGGCGAAACACTCAAGGACACCGCGCGCAATCTCGAGGCGCTGCATGCCGATATTCTGGTGTTGCGCCACAGTTCCGCCGGCGCGCCGCAATTTCTGGCGCAACGATTGAAATCGAGCGTGATCAACGCCGGCGACGGCGCGCATGAACACCCGACTCAAGGTCTGCTCGACCTGTACACGATCCGGGAGAAACGAGGTAAGATCGACAACCTCCATGTCGTTATCGTCGGTGACATTTTGTTCAGTCGCGTCGCGCGCTCGAACATTTTTGGCCTGACCAAGCTCGGTGCGCGGGTCACGCTCGTGGGACCGAGCACGCTCGTCCCGCGCGAATTCGAAAAACTCGGCGTCGCCGTTTCAAACCAGATCGACAAAGTGCTGCCAGATGCCGATGTGGTGAACCTGTTGCGGATCCAGCACGAGCGTCAGCGTAAGGAATATTTCCCGGGAATCAGCGAATACACCACGCTGTTCGGGTTAACAAAAGAGCGCGCGAAACTATTAAAGCCGGACTGCCTGGTGATGCATCCGGGCCCAATCAATCGCGGCGTCGAGATCGACAGCGAAGTCGCCGACGGCTTGCAGAGCGTGATTCTTGATCAGGTTACCAACGGCCTCGCCGTCCGGATGGCCGTTCTTTACCTCTGCGGAGGAATCGCCGCGTGAGCGCGATCATTATTCGCAACGGCCGCGTGATCGATCCGGCCAACAAGCGCGATGAGGTTGTCGATCTTACGATTGTCGATGGAAGAATCGCGGATAAATCCTCGATCGAGAATCAAAAGACGGAATCGATCGATGCAAAAGGATTGATTGTCGCCCCAGGCTTGATCGACATGCATGTCCATCTGCGCGAGCCGGGTTTCGGCCACAAGGAAACGATCGCATCCGGCGCGCACGCCGCGGCGGCGGGCGGATTCACGACCATTGTCTGCATGCCGAACACTTTGCCCGCAGCCGACAATCCAGCGACGATTGCCTGGATCAAGGATCGGGCCGCAGCCGCGGCCTCTGTCAATGTTCTACCGACCGGCGCGATCTCGAAGAACATCGCGGGCGAAGAGCTGGCACCGATCGGTTCATTAGGCCAAGCCGGCGTGGTCGCGATCACCGACGACGGTCATTGCGTCCAAAATCATGAATTGATGCGGCGCGCAGTGGAGTACGCACGCATGGTCGGATTGCCCGTGCTCGATCATTGCCAGGATTACAATTTGGTCGGGAAGGGCGTGGTGAACGAAGGCTATTGGAGCACGCTGCTCGGTTTGCCCGGATGGCCGGCCGCTGGCGAAGAAGCGATCGTGATGCGCAATATCTTGCTGGCGGAACTTTGCGATCATCACATTCACTGCCAACACGTTAGCGCCGTTGGAAGCGTGCGCTTGATCCGTGAAGCGCAGGCACGTGGAGTCAAAATTAGCGGCGAAGTTTGTCCGCACCACATCGCGCTGACTGACGAAGCGATCCAAAACTTCGACACCAACTACAAAATGAATCCACCGCTGCGATCAAAGGCTGATGTCGATGCAATCTTGGAAGGAATTGCCGACTGCACGCTCTCGATTCTGTGTTCGGACCACGCGCCGCATGCCGGGTTTGAAAAGGAAGTTGAGTTCGACCAGGCGCCGTTTGGGATCGTCGGTCTCGAAACCGAACTCGGAATTTTCATCGATCAGCTCGTACACAAGCATCACAAGATCGACATCGTGCGTCTGATCGAGATGTACACGCTCGAGCCGGCGAAACTTCTTAAACTCGATGCCGGTACATTGTCAGTTGGCGCGCCGGCCGACGTGACGTTGATCGCTCCAGACTTGGAGTGGACGGTGAGGACCGATCAGTTCCAGTCCGCTTCGCGCAATTCGCCGTTTGATGGCTGGAAATTGAAGGGGCGTGCCGTGCGAACGATTGTCGGCGGAAAAACCGTTTGGAAACTATAGCGGCGGCACTAGCCGCTGTATCCGCCGCTGATGTAGCTTTCCAAATGCGCAATGGTCGCGCTTTGGCAGGAGATCACGTGTTTGACCAGATCGCCGATGGAAATAATCCCGATCACTTTACCGTCCTCGACCACGGGGAGGTGACGAATGTGTTTCTCCGTCATCAAGCGCAGACATTCGTCGACGCTTTCACCAGGCTTCGTGGTCGAAACGTTCGACGACATGATTTCATCAACCCGAGTCTCCTTGGAAGATTTCCCGCGGATAAAAACTTTTCGCGTGTAGTCGCGCTCGGAGATAATTCCGACCAGTTCTTCGCCTTTCATTACGAGCAGCGCGCCGACATTCTTATCCGCCATCATTTCGATCGCCTCGAACACCGTCGCGTCCGGCCCGATCGAGAAAATATCGCTGCTCTTCTGATTCAAGATTGCGCCGATATGTCCGCTTACATCCATGGTAGCTGAAAAGGGGAACCAAAATACAACACCCCCAACCGGCGATGCAAAAGAATTCTCGGAGACTCGCGAGACGGCCGGTTATCGGCTACGCGCAAATTTCTGGTCGATTAAGCCCCGCAAGTAGTCGGCGATTGATGGCTGATCCAGGCGCTGGATGACTTCGTTGAGGAAGCCGGTAACAATGAGGCGTTGGGCGACTTTTGTCGGGATGCCACGCGAATGGAGGTAAAACATTTCGTCTTCATTAATCTGGCCGGAAGTGGCGCCATGGGTGCAGCGGACGTTGTCGGCCAGAATTTCGAGGCCGGGCATTGAGTTCGCTTCGGAATCGTCGCTCAGCAGAAGATTGCGAACTTTTTGATAAGCGTCGGTGAAATGGGCGTGCGGCTCTACCCGGATCAATCCGCCGAACGTGCAACGGGCGCGATCGTCGAGCGCATTTTTGTAAAGGAGATCGCTGGCGGTGTGCGGCGAGATGTGGTCCTGCAAGGTGCGCGCATCGAATTCCTGTTCGTTCGTTGCGACTGCGACTGCGAGCAGATCGCTGCGACCGCCTTCGCCCACAAGGCGGCTCAGACTTTCGAACCGCGAATACCTGGAACCGAGATTCAGATTCAAACTCATCGCAGATGCGTCGTGATCGACCGTGGTCGTGTTCATTTGCAGGGCGACCACGTTGCTGCCCCAGTTTTGCGCGCAAACGTAAGTGACTTTGGCCCCCGGGCCAGCGATCAAGTCGTTTACTCCGCAAGCGAAGCCGCTCGCCCGCGGATCACACGAGCGGAAATGCTCTACGACGGTAACCTTGGCCAATTCGTCAGTGATAAGCAGCAGATGCGGAAAGACGGAGACCCCTTCGCCGCGCAACCAGTGAAAGATCTCGATCGGCTGTTCGATCTCGACCCCGCGTGG
>QHRF01000094.1 GCA_003220055.1 Verrucomicrobiota bacterium
GCTTGACTGGATGTATCACGCGCACATTTACATTGCGCCGGTATTGGTGTTTTACGGCGCGATGGCGCTGCCGTTTCCGTTGATGCTGGCGCTGGCGCTGTTCGCAGGCGTTTTACTCGACGCGCTGACCGTGCAGGTGATCGGGTCCAAAGTTGAAATCTCGCTCGGCTGGTCGATACTTCTCTACGCTGTGCTGGCGGGAATTATGCATGGCTTAAGGCCTATGTTCATCCGCGGCCGCTGGGAAGTTCATTGTGTGCTGACCGGCATCTGCACGTCCGCAATTATTTTGGCGCAATATCTCATGATCACTTTCCGGCGCGGTTCGTTTTTCTTCACCCGCGAAGTTTGGTGGCAAATCGGCGGGCCGGGTTTGATGGCAATGCTGATGGCGCCGGTAATTTTTTGGATGTTGAACTGGGTCGCGCGCGTGACGCGTTATCCCTATTTGCCTGAGAGGAGTTTCGAATGAATCGGCGCCGGCTTAGTCCACGTTTAAGAATTCAATTTTTAGGATTGTTGATGCTGCTCGGCATGACCGCGCTTGGGTTGCGGCTTTGGTGGATCCAAGTGGCACACGGCGCGGAATGGACGGCGCAAATCCGGGGCAGCTCCCAAGCGACGGTCCGAATTCCGTCGGTCCGCGGCGAGATCAAAGATCGGAACGGTCTGACGCTGGTGCAAAACCGCGCCAGTTACGAAGTGGATTTTTACCTTCCGGAAATGGTGAAAGGCTACCGCGAACGCTTCGGCCCGCCGCCGCTGGCCGAGCATCGCGCCATCATCAGCGGCATGCCGAAGGACGTGAAGGAGGCGGACATTATCAGGATCGTTAACGACGGAATTGTTCCACGTTTGAACGATCTAGATCTTGCGCGCGATTACAATTCGAAAGACCTCGAGCGGCATTATCGGAACGACACGGAAGTCCCGTATTCCTACATCAAAGACATCGATTTTCCGACGATGGCGAAGTTCTCCGAGCACGATGTCGGACTTCCCGGGGTAGACATCGCGATCAAACCGGTGCGCTCGTATGTTTACGGCGCGCTGGCGGCGCACATACTTGGCTACGTCGGCGCTCCGGATGACACCAACAAGGAAGAAGCGCGCAAGTTCACGTTCTATCAAGGCGATGTGGACGGGAAATCAAACATCGAGAAAGCGATGGACGATTATCTGCGCGGCAAACCGGGCGTGCGTTATCTGCGTCGCAATGCGAAGGGCACAATCGACGGCGTGTTGCGCGAAGAGCCGCCGCAACAGGGCGCGAATGTTTTTCTAACGATCGATGCGCGGATTCAGGCGATCACGGATGAAGCTTTGCGCGCGGTGAGCCGCGCCGGGGCGGTCGTTGTCGATCCAAACAATGGCAACATTCTTGCGATGGCGTCGGTGCCATCATTCGATCCGAACACATTTATTCCGAGCATCAAAGCAAAAGACTGGCAGGCGTTGCGCAAAGATGAAGGCGATCCATTGGTGAACCGCGCAGTGAGCGCGCTTCCGCCGGGATCGACATTCAAATTGATCACATCGCTTGCGGGGTTACGAAAAAATCTGACTAACGCGCATTACAATTGCGGAGGTGGTGTCAGTTATGGCGATCACTTTTTTCAGTGCTGGGTGAATGAAAAACATTACACCCACGGCAACATCGGCTTGTCCGAAGCGATCAAAGTTTCGTGCGACTCATTTTTCTATCAGTTCGGAAATGCGGCCGGCATTCAATCGATCGATACGGTCGGAAAAATGCTGGGCATCGGGGAAGAATCGGGCTTGCAGTTGACGGGAGAGCAGGTTGGCAATCTGCCTGGGCCGGAGTGGATGCAGGTGCATCATCCGCAGGAGCGATGGTCGCAAGCGCAAACCGCGAACGTGTCGATTGGGCAGGGGTACACGCTTGTCTCGCCGTTGCAATTGGCAATGGCCTACGTGACGATCGCCAACGGCGGCACCTGTTTTTATCCGCGGCTGGTCGATAAGGTTTTGAATCAGGATGGTTCACCGGTTCTGGACGAGCATGGCAAAGTCGCAGTGCCGCAGACACCGCGAATGCGCTCGGATTTGCGAAGAGAAGTTACGCCCGACCAGATCGAACTGGTGCGGAAAGGTTTATGGAGAGTAGTGAATGAAGACGGCGGCACTGGCGGTCGTGGGCGACTTAAGAACGTGCAGGTCGCGGGCAAAACAGGAACTGCGCAAGCGACCGACCGTGGGCACAAAGATACTGTGGCATGGTTCGCCTGCTTTGCGCCGTTCGATCATCCGAAGTATGTGGTCGCGGTAATGGTGCAAGGCGGTGAGCACGGCGGCAGTGTGGCCGGACCGGTGGCGACGCGAATTCTGGAACGGACTTTGGCGATGGACGAAGGCAATTTCGACATGCAAGTGGCGTGGACGCCGCCAGCGCATCACGCGAACCCATTTTCGATGTTCAAAGACGTCAGTTATGCGGGCGGTAATCTTGGCGCCGGCGACGAGGAAAGCGCCGATGCTTCCAGCGCCGATGTACAAATGGCGAGCGACAACGCCTCGCCCGATGTCGAGCCGGAGGCTGATGCGCAGGGGCAGGTTTCCAAACGGCCTCGCGTAGTCCGTGCGGCTCCGGCACCGCCGCCTCGTCAGCCGAACTTTTTTGAACGTCTTTTCGGAGGCAAACGGCCCGCGCCGCAACCCGCGCCGACTCCGGTCCGCCGTCGTTTTTAACAATCAATGTCGATCCAACGAGCAATGAACAATTCCTTGGCCGGGTTTCGGCTCTCGATCGCGCAACCTTTAGAAATTTATGTTAGACAGAGTGAAGAAAATTTTAGGTCTTACGTCACGCAAGACCGGCAACAAATTGGTAGTCAGTGTGGAGAAACTCGAGCGCCGCGTGGCGTTGCTCGAGAATGGCCGCCTCGAAGAGTACAGCGTCGAGCGTAGTGGCTCGCGCCAAATAGTCGGCAGCGTTTACAAAGGCCGCGTTAAAAACATCGAGATGGGTTTGAAGGCGATGTTCGTCGACATCGGCCTCGACAAAAATGCCTTTCTCCATTTTTGGGACGCGCTTCCGGCCGCGCTCGACAGCGGAATTGAAGAAGTCGACCGGCCATCAAAGAAACAACGCAAGCGAATCACAGCGAAAGATATCCCGAACATTTATCCGGTCGGTTCGGAGGTCATCGTTCAGGTGACAAAAGGGCCGATCGGAACAAAGGGTCCGCGGGTGACGACCAATTTGAGTTTTGCCGGGCGCTACCTCGTTCTCATGCCGTTCAGCGATCGCAGCGGAATCTCGCGCAAGATCGAAGATCCGAAAGAGCGCAACCGTCTCCGGAAAATTTTGCGCGAGCTCGATATCCCGGAGGGGATCGGCGTCATTATTCGCACAGTAGGCGAGGGCCAGCGGGCACGCTACTTCGTGCGGGATCTGCGATTTCTTCTCGATCAGTGGGCCGAAGTTGAGCGGCTGATTCGGGACCAGCCCGCGCCCTGTCGCGTTTTTGAAGAACCGGACCTGGTCGAGCGAACGGTGCGCGATTTTTTAACCGAAGAGATCGACGAGGTCCTGTGTGACGATCGGGAAGCCGTGGAACGAATGAACCAGCTCGTCGAAAAAATTTCACGTCGGGCGCGGAATCGTTTGAAGTTCTACGACGGCGCCACGCCTATTTTTGAAGCGCTCGGCATTCAAAAACAAATCGACGACGCGTTTCATCGGCAGGTTTGGCTGCGTTGTGGCGGTTACATCGTGATCGACGAGACCGAAGCGCTGGTGGCGGTGGACGTAAACACCGGCCGAAACAAAGGCGGCCGCGATGTCGAGAAGACGATCTTGCAAACCAATCTGGAGGCGGCGGACGAAATCGCGCGGCAATTGCGTTTGCGTAACATTGGCGGCCTCATCATTGCCGATTTCATCGACATGAAGGGCCGGAAAGATCAACAGGCCGTTTTCAATTTGATGAAGGAACGGCTCAGACGCGACAAAGCCAAAACGCACGTCCTGCCCATTTCGCAGCTCGGTCTGATGGAAATGACGCGCCAACGCGCGCAGGAAAGTCTAAGCGATACGATTTACGAAAATTGCCCTTACTGCGGCGGTCGCGGCGTCGTCAAAACTTCAATGACCACCAGTGTGGAACTGCATCGGACGCTCAATACTGTGATGCGTAAATATCAGGACAACGTGCACGATTTTCGCGTCATCTTGAATCCGGACGTGCTGAAGAGATTGAAGGAAGAGGACGAAGAATTGTTGATTGAGCTCGAACGGCGTTACGCCGGCCGATTGATGTTTCGCGGCGATCCGACTTATCATCACGAAAAATTTATCGTCACCGACGCGAACACAGGCGCGGAGCTAAAATCGTAGGTTCTCGATCGATTCGACCCGGCGCGGCGAAGCAGTCAATTTTTGACTCAAATGGCGCGGCTCCTGGGCTGGGTCCGCCGGCCCAAGCGAAGTCGGGAGGCGGCATTTCCGGGTTGACCCGATGTTGCCATTTTGTTAGAACCGCCGCCCTGGGGAAATTGGGCTAAAATTCGGTGCTTGACGCTGGGCGTCAGTTTCGTGTTAAAACCACGGGTGCATTGAAATTCAGCTTCGATTAAGCCCTGAAACAGCCTCTAAAAAACAATATATTTTTTTATTGACGAACTTCTGAAGAAACCCTAAACGCATAGCCAAGTTATGAAAAAACTGACCTTAACCTTTTGTGCATTGTTCGCACTCGTTGTAGCGGCGCCGGCTCTTTATGCCGACGGTCCGGAACCTTCCAGCAAAGAAAAAGAAGTGATGCAGCCGGCCCCGCCCGTGTGCGATTTTTATCGCGCTCATGAATGGGATCTCAGCATTTGGGGCGCGTACGCGTTCGCAGCCGATACCGGCCAATTCAACGTGCCGAACGACGATCCGTTCTTTCCGGACGAAGACGTGACCAACACGAGCGTGTTGGCCATATTTGGCACTACAATCAGTTCCTCAACCACTGAGCCGGCGAACTTCAATCCGAACGAGCGGGTTAATATCGGTCAGGTCAGCAAGAACCAGTTATTCGCCCGAGATGATGCCTGGGGCGGCGGTGCCGACGTGAAATATTTCTGGAGCCGTTACTTTGGCGTCGGCCTTGAAGGCGTCGGCCTCGCTGCGAAAACGAATTTCGCCGGAGGCGGCTTGGTCACATTGACCGGACGCTACCCGTTCGGACGTTTTGCTCCGTATGTGACCGGTGGCATCGGCTTCATTGATGGTGGAGCGACGCTCTACAAGTTTTTCAATGAGAAGCATACGTTCCTAAACGGTGTCGTCACGAATGAACGCGAATTCTGGACGGTCGATCCGGTTGCCAACAATCACGTTAGAGCGCTCGGACAGATCGGCGCCGGTTTGGAATTCCGCGTTACCTGCCACATCGGCTTAATGGCCGACTTCACCTGGAACTTTGTCTTTGGTCAGGAAGACCACGGGGACAAAATTCACCTTATAACTGAGCAAGGCACGAGCACGACGACAACCAATGACCTAATTTTTGGAACGTCTACGACCAGCACCGTCGTCATTAACCAGGCGCTTGAACTCAGACCCGGCCATGGCAGCGACAATCAAGATTTCGGAATGGCGCGGTTCGGCGTCACCTTCTCTTACTAAAAGGCCAGTTGTAATTTAAACGCCGGAACGCCTCGTGCATTCCGGCGTTTACTTTTTTGAACCATGCGGTTGCGGCTAAGGTCTCTCAATCAGCGCTGGGGGCGCCGAGCGCGCCGCTTCGTGGTAAGGACGCCCCGCATCGAACAACGAGATTTCGCGGCGTAGCGCCCCGGTAAAAGAACTTTCGCCGTCTTGCAACCATAAGTCGAGCGCATGTCGCGCTGTCTTAGCCGCCTGCCCGAACTGATTCACCTCGGCATACGCAGCGGCAAGCGAGCGAAGGATCCTCGGATTTGCGCCGCCAGAGAGTCGATCGGCGCGTTGGGCCAGGGCCAGGGCGCGTTGACCATCCCGAAGCGACGGATCGGAGCAGGTGGCTAACATCCAGGCAAGATTACTTAGAATACCTGCGGATTCGGGCCGAAGGTGGATTGCGCGCTCATATTCTGCGATCGCTTCTGCTAAACGCCCCTGGCGATGAAGAGCGCTGGCAATGCCATTATGAGCCGGCCCGTAAGTGGGATCCAGTTTCAGCGCTGTTTCGAACAGCTTGATCGCTTCCTCTTGTTTCCCTTTCCTTACTGACACAGTCCCCAGTCCGAAGTAGGCGCGCTTGCTCGCCTGGGCGTAGTTCGGCTCCAACTCGAGAACTTTGTGAAATTCCGCGGCAGCGTCATCGAGTTGTCCCCGAACCAACACTTCAGCGCCGATGTTTTGATGGGCAGTCCAGCTATTCGGATTGTGCGCGACGACCATACGATAGCATGTTTCGACATCGCGATACATGTGACTTTGCATCCAGGACAGGATTGCGAGAGTGCCTAATAACAATGCGACGAGACCATGAAGCGGTAAGCGCCAACGACCGCCACGGTCTACCAGCCAGGTTGCACTGGCGGCCGCAGGCACAATGACCGCTAGACTCGGCAGATAGGCAAAATGGTCGGCGACAAACGAAAGACGGAAGAAACCGACATTAAAAAATCCGAGTAATGGCACCACCGTCGCAGCAAAGAAGAGGCTCGCGGCGAAAAACCAACGCCAACGCTTTCGCTGATTCCATGCCAACCAGAACAATCCAAGCGCGGCGACCGGAAAGAGATACTGCCACCAAATGCTGGAGTCGATTTTCCAGCGTGGGTAAATCAAAGACAGGTCGTTGGGGAAAAGAAGCTTGCCGATGTAGAACCAAAACGCGCGCCCGGCGATTAGAAACCGGTCCAGAACCGACAGTTGGAATTCTTCGCCTTCAGCCCCGCTGAATGCGCGTTCCATCCACGCCGTCAACAGCCCGGCGGCGATTGCCAACACGACAAATGGCAGCAGCGGTTTTACATCGCGCTGCCAATCGACCCGTCCCCGTTTCCACCAGATCAAGATGAGCACGACTGCGGGAACGGTCGCAACAATTGCTTTGGCCAGGATTCCGAGTGTGAATAAGAGCCCAACCAATAGATACGTTCGTAGCCTTCGGGTTTGATCGAAGTTCAAGTAGGCCAGAATGGCGGCGAAAAAGAAAAGACCGGACAGCGTGTTCTTAAGTTCCACCATCCACGCTACGGATTCGACGAGCACCGGATGCAGAGCAAAAATGGCCGCCGCCAGCCAAGCGCCGCGAATCTGCAATTTGCCTAAGATTTTGACCAGTAATAAAGCCGACGCCACGTGCAGGGCGATCGTGACGAGATGGTATCCAAACACCTCTTGACCCCAAAGTTTGGCCTCGACCCAATACATCGTGTCCACCAAAGGGTGGTATTGCCAAGTTGTGCGTGGTTGAATCCACAACCGGGCCAAGCCATTCCAGGACTGCTGCTCCGGGGTCATCATGAAGCGACCGGCGTCATCGAGTAAGGGCTTACCATGCCAGGCCGGCTGGTAGACGAGGGCAGTGGTTGCGACTAGTGCGGCGCCAAGAACCCAGTCGCGGTAACGTCTCCATGCCGCCGACCCGCGAGCGGGTGAAATCGACTTAGATGACGAAACTGGCGGGGAAGTTTTGGTGCGGTGGCGCTTCATCCAGTTTGCTCCTACAAGATCGACAACTTAGTTATCTCTGTCTAAACGGCTGCCGTCTATTTGCCCACAAGTCTCGTGCGCGCGAGATTATAACCCTGATGTCATTCGCTCAAGCGCTCGATAATCTTGCCCTTAGAAAGTCGGATGTTGTTCGCCGATTCGAGCAGCTGATCACGCCAAAATCCGGCGCCGAACTGGAATCAATGGCGCAGACTTCACGCGCTCTTACGCTTCAAAATTTTGGTCGAACGATGCGTCTCTTCGCGCCGCTGTATTTGTCCAATGAGTGCATTAACAATTGTCGCTACTGCGGATTTTCCCGGGACAACCCCATTTTACGCGTGACTCTCAACGTGGAGGAAGTGGTGGCTGAAGCCCGCTATCTCCGCGACGCTGGCTTCCGACAGATCCTGTTGGTTGCCGGCGAGCATCCAAAGTTTGTCAGTGGCGATTATCTCGCCGAATGCGTGCGGGCGTTAGCGCCCGATTTTCCATCGATCGCTATCGAAGTCGGTCCAATGGCAAGCAGTGAGTACGTCCCCATCATTCGCGCGGGCGCGGAGGGTCTTGTTGTTTATCAGGAGACATACCAGCGTTCCGTCTACGCCGAACTGCACACCGCAGGTCCCAAGCGCGATTTTAATTATCGGCTCGATTGTCCTGAACGCGCATACAGCGCCGGATTTCGCCGGCTTGGAATCGGAGCGCTTTTCGGCTTATGGCGCTGGCAGGACGAAGCGGTCGCCCTGGCCGCGCATGTCGATTATTTGTTGCGGCGTTGTTGGCAAGCGCAAATCACTATCAGCTTGCCGCGGCTGCGGCCGGCCGCGGGCGGATTCCGGCCGCTCTTTTCGATAAGCGATCGCGAACTGGCGCAACTTGTCTGCGCTCTGCGCATTAGTTTTCCTCAGGTCGGGATCGTCTTAAGCACGCGCGAACGGGCTGCCTTGCGCGATGCGCTGGTGTCGTTAGGCGTGACGATGATGAGCGCCGGCAGCCACACCGAACCCGGCGGGTACACCCGTCGCGGCACGGAGCATTTGCACCGGACCGTGCGCGGCCGCATCATGCCGCCTGAGTTTCAGGACGGCGAAGACCAGCTGGCTACCGGTCAATTTGAGATTAGCGACGATCGACCACCCGAGAGAATAGCAACCATTTTGCGGGAAAAGGGATTCGATCCGGTTTGGAAGGATTGGGAGCAGACGCTCTCTCACTAATGCGTATTTCACTCAACGGCCGGGAAGAAGACGCAAGTGGCGCGCAAACCGTGGCCGAACTCATCGGACGCTTTGAATTGCCACCTGAGGCGATCCTAATCGAGCATAACGGCGTCGCCTTGCACCGGCGCGAATGGCCGCAAAAGCCGTTAACCGAAGGCGACCGGATAGAAATTATTCGCGTTGTCGCCGGCGGCTAGTTGCGATTTTAACGCGCGGCTTTAACAACCACGCGCATTCCATCCCGCCGAACCACCGTGATCGAAGTGTTTGGCGGGATGAATTCGCCTTGCGTGATGACGTCGATAATCTGGTCGACAAAACGCGCCTTGCCGCTTGGACGCAAGATCGACAACGAGACACCTTCGGTGCCCGGTGAAATGTCAACCGCGGTCGCAAATTCGCGGGGCACGCCGGCCAATGAGGGGCCGGGCGGATTCGTGGTCAGGAGCGCGAAACGTCGATAGAAGCTGGTGCGCGGCAGATATTTCGCGAGCAGGGCAATCACGATCGCGGCTGCTACGAGCGCGATGAAGAGGTTGCGCAGCGGGACGGCAAGCATTTCCCCGGTCGGAAAAAATGGCTGCTCCGGATAACGATCGATCATTGCCCAAAGCATTGAGGCGAGCATGAGCAGAACGCCGAGCACCCCAAACACGATTGTGGAGTGGGCGAAAAAAAGGATCTCGATGATTACCAAGGACAATCCGAGAACAAAAAGCGCGACCACTTCCCAGCCGGCGAGACCAGCAAGGTAATGTCCGAGGAAAAAGAGCGCGAAGCAGATGGCGGAGATAATTCCCGGTAAGCTTGCCCCCGGGATTTTGAATTCAAGGTAAGCGCCCACAATTCCGGCAAGCAAGAGCAAAGGAGCGAGCGTGGTCAGCCACAGCGCGAGTTGCTCAAAGCCGGTGGGTTTGATCGAAACCACGTTGCCTTTGAGGCCCGCTTTTTTTGTAAGATCGATAATCGACTCAGCGACGCCGTCGGCCAGCAAAGGCTTGCCATTTATTTTTTCCGTCGCTTCCTGCGTGTTGAGAGTGAGCAGAGTCCCTTTGGCGTGAATCACCCGATCGCCGACCTTCACTTCCTTATCCTTGTTCATGAACGCTTCGCCGATGTCCGGATTGTGTCCGTTCTTTAGGGCGGAGCCCCGGATCAATGCGGACCAGTAGGAAATGGTCTTCTCGCGCGCGGTCAGGGGAAGATCTTCGCCGGTTGGTAAGATCGGCGCGGCCGCGCCAATAGCGCTGACCGGTGCCATATAAATATGCTGCGTAGCCAGGGCAACGATAGCGCCGGCCGATCCGGCGTTCGAATTAATAAACGTGTACGTGGGAATGGTGGCGTGATTAAGCGCGCTCGTGATTTCTTCCGCGCTATCGAGCCGGCCGCCGTAAGTGTTCATTTCGAAAATGATCGCACTCCCGCCGCTGGTTTCGGCGGTCTTGAGGGCGCGCCGCAAAAAAGTGAGAAGCGAAGGCGAAATTTCACCGTTAATCGGCGCGACGACCACGTCGCCTTTATGAATGACTTCCCGGGCTTGCCCCATTTCCAGCGCGGACAAGACCGCGATCAAAACGAGGATCGATAATTTCTTCATTGTTTGGAAAGCGCCCCGACGCTGAGTAAATTTGGCATCGCTTCAGAAAGCAAACGAGCGAAAAATAAACAGCCCACGTGATTCCAGTAGAAACCATAGAGCAGATCGCCGCCGCCAACGACATCGTCGAGGTGATCGGCTCGTATTTTCCGTTGAAACGGGCCGGCGCAAATTTCAAGGCGCTCTGTCCATTCCATCAGGAAAAAACGCCGTCGTTTCACGTCAACCCGCAACGCCAGACATTTCACTGCTTTGGTTGCGGCGTCGGCGGGAGCGTTTTCCGGTTCGTGATGGAATACGAGCACCTCGATTTTCCAGCGGCCGTGCGAAAACTCGCCGCGCGCGTCGGTGTTCCAATTGTCGAAGAACGCGCGGCCGCGGACGAAAATCGACAACATGAAGCGCGGCGCACTTTACTCAAACTCCATGCCGAGGCCGCAGATTGGTTCCAGGAAAATCTTTTGAAGAAACCGTTCGCGGAAGCAGCCCGCGACTACTTGAAAAATCGTGGAATCGATCGCCGGGTCGCGAAGAATTGGCAGCTCGGTTTTGCGCCGGACAGTTGGGATGCGTTTTTGAAGTGGGCGCTGGATCGCGGCTATTCACGCAGCCAGCTGTTGCAGAGCGGACTGGTCAAGCCCCGGGATGAAGATCGCCCGGGCAACGAAGTCTACGACCGTTTCCGCGGCCGAATCATATTTCCGATCTGCAACGACGTCGGCGAGGTGATTGCCTTCAGCGGCCGGTTGCTCGAGACCGATCCGCAGGTTGCGAAATATTTGAATTCGCCGGAAACGCCGCTCTTCCAAAAAGGTCGCGTGCTGTTTGGACTGCACAAAACAAAGCGGGCGCTGATTGAAGCAAACTGCGCGATCGTGTGCGAAGGCCAGCTTGATTTGATCTCTTTGTTTGAAGCCGGCATCAAAAATGTGGTCGCGCCGCAAGGCACCGCTTTTACTGAGCATCAGGCTCGAATTCTGAAGCGCTTCGTTGACGAGGTCGTTCTTTGTTTCGATGCCGATCAAGCCGGACGAAAAGCGGCGGAACATTCGCTCGACGCGCTCCTTCAACATGATCTGATCGTCCGGGTAGCAGACATGCCACCGGGCGAGGATCCTGATTCGCTCATTCGACGGAATGGGAAAGAAGAATTTGAAAAGCGCGTAACATCTGCGCGCGACTTTTTTGATTACTGGATCGATCGGGAAGCAGCAGTTGTCGATCTAAGCTCGCTCGGGGCAAAAATGCAGCTGGCCCGGAAGCTCGCCGAAACTGTTTCGCAGGTGCGTGATCCGCTCATGCGCGGCCAGGTTTTGAACAAGATGAGCGCGCGTCTTGGCGTTCCAGCGTCTGAGTTCGAAAAACTTATGACCAGGCCAAGATCTGAACGCAGCGCCGAATCCGCTCCGGCTCGATCCGCAGCTGCGATGCCTCCGCGGCATGATGTTGCCGTTCTTTGTCTTCTCGCTCTACGTGACGAAGCAGCTCGCAAATTTCTTCTCGAACAAAACTGGCGCGAAGTTTTACCCCAAATATCCGGCACCGAATTGCTCGCCCGAATTCTGGAGAGCGAATTGCGTCCGGACGATCCCGTCTCTCTCAATTCCTTCATGTCTCAATTGACGGCGGAAGAGGAGGGCCTGGTTTCTGCTTGGCTGTTGCAAAAGATGCCGGCAAACGCAATAGAAGTGGCTGAGAGCTGGTGGAAAGGCCTAATTCAAGCGACCTTACGCCGACAGCTTGAGATTGCCGAAACGCGAATGCGGCTTCCCCAATTGACCACGGGCGAGGTCGTTAATTTACAGAAAGAAATTGTTGACCTGCGGGAGCAACTCCACCAGATTTCCCGGCTTTCGTCTCTTCCCGAGCCCGACCGGTGATTGTCGATCTATGGGAACGCTGATCGAAGGCCGCAACTCTTAACCCACAGTCTTGGCCAGGCATTCGAAAGCAAGGAGAGGCCTTCGCCGATCAACGGCGAAGCGCCCGAAATCTAAGCGAGCACGCCGGCGAGGAACGTCGAAAATCTCGGCGCCCGAGTTGAAAGACAAAGCGAGGATCGCGGCATTCAAGTCGAAGCGGGTCACATCATTGGTCCGCGCGCGAAGAAATGGAGCTGACGTATTACTCAAAACGAAAACGGAAACTGACGCGGCGAATGAAATTCAAGTCCGTCTTCGCGAGCTAATCAAACTGGCCAAGGAGCAGGGTTATCTCACGTTCGATGACCTGAACGAGGCGCTTCCAGATGGAATAACAGATGCGAACGAGCTGGACGCCATTCTTACCCGGCTCCGCCGAATGGAAATCGACGTCATCGAGGCATCCGACGTCGATCGACATAAAGAAGTAAAAAAAGATCTCGACGAGGAGGAGGAAGAAAAACCCGAGACGAAGCTGGATATTCTCGATGATCCGGTCCGGATGTATCTCAAACAGATGGGTCAGGTGCCGCTTCTGACGCGTGAGCAGGAAGTGGAAATATCCAAGCGGATCGAGGAAGCCGAAAATATAGTGCAAAAGCATATCAACCGTTTCGGCTTCACCGCGCGCGCCCATCTCGATCTTGCCCAAAAACTCACTGAAGGCCGGGAGCGATTCGACCGCGTCATTCTCGACAAGAAAATCGAGAGCCGGGAGCGTTACATGAAAATCCTGCCGCGATTGTGCAAGCAGGTCGAGAAATTAGGCGACACCATTACCCAGAATTACGCGAAGCTGTCGAGCAATTCGTCCAAAAAGGACACCAAGGGATTGAAGGCGTTTCAGCGAACGCTCGCTTCTCTGCAACAGCTTTATCCGAAATTTTATTTCAAGCAAAAGGTGACGGAAGAATTCGTTCACCTGGCGGACGAGCATTATCGGACGCTCCTGAATGTTCAGGGTGAAATAGCAAAACATCGCCGCTCTTCTGGAGCGCACTCACCAGTCGGGATCAAATCGCGCGAGCTCGAGAAATCAGTCTGGCTTTCTCTGGATGAGTACGCGGAGCAATATCAATCTCTGAAAAGCTGGCTGCGGAAAGCCTTACGAGCCAAGACTGAAATGGTCGAGGCCAATCTGCGACTCGTGATTTCGATTGCTAAAAAATACACCAACCGCGGCTTGTCCTTCCTGGATTTGATCCAGGAAGGCAACATGGGCTTGATGAAAGCGGTGGAGAAATTCGAATATCGTCGGGGCTATAAATTTTCCACCTACGCTACTTGGTGGATTCGCCAGGCCATTACCCGCTCGATTGCCGATCAGGCACGCACGATCCGCATCCCTGTGCACATGATCGAGACGATCAACAAATTGATGCGGGTGCAAAAGCAATTGGTCCAGGAATATGGCCGCGAGCCGACGCCGGAGGAAGTGGCCGAGGAAATTTTGCTGCCGGTGGACCGAGTGCGGGCGGTTTTGAAGATGGCGCAGCAACCGATCTCGCTTCAATCGCCCGTCGGTGAAAGCGAAGAGACAAATTTCGGCGATTTCATCGAAGATAAGGGCGCTGAAAACCCCTGCGACATGACCGCAATCGTGTTGCTGAAGGAAAAAATCAAGGATGTGCTCGAGACGCTAACTGAGCGCGAACGCCAGGTTCTGGAACAGCGCTTCGGTTTGGTCGACGGATACAGTCGGACGTTAGAAGAAGTCGGCCGCCAATTTCGCGTGACCCGCGAACGTATTCGCCAGATCGAGGCGAAAGCGCTGCGCAAAATGCGCCATCCTACCCGCATTCGTCAGTTGGAAGGATTTTTGGAAGCGCCGGAAGTGTAAGACGTCGTCGCACGAAGCGTCGGCGCAACTTTCGGAGCTTGGGTTTGTTTAATCCGCGAAAGAAATGAAACGCGAAGACGATCAACAATTGTGGGATCTCCTCGGCCGGGCGCCGAAAGCCGAGCTTTCGCCTTTTTTCGCACGCAACGTCGTTCGGAGAATTCGGGGGCGCTCGGCCCGCGTCGAATGGCTCCGCGGTTGGCTTAGTCCGCGAAGGCTTGTTCTGGCGACGGGCGTGGCGATCGCAGTGATAGCGACAATCCTGGCCGTCCATCAGCCCGCCGGTCGGAATCCGGCCGACAGTCCGCCGGACGCGATCGTGAAAATCGATCCGCAGGATTATGACGTTGTCGCCGATCTGGACGAATTGTTGGCCACAGACGAGACCAGCTTGTGGGACGACGATACGCAAACATTGTAGGCGCAATCGCGACCGGCGCGATTTTGATCATCGGCTCCGAATCGATCCAAGCGCAGCCGCAAGGAGGGCAACGTCCGAATGTTCGGAGAATGCCTCCGCCACGACATGTTCCAAATTTGAACAATCCGCGCGATCGATGGATCGCGATGCCACCGGAAGATCGAAAAATATTCCAAAAGAATGCGGAGCGTTGGATGAAAATGGGTCCGGAGGAGCGAAAGGTGTTGCGCGAACGGGAACAAGCTTACCGCGCGCGGGTAAAACTGGAAGTGGATGCGGCCTTGCGTGATTCCGGCTTGCGCCTCGAGGGTGAAAAACGGGAACAGTTTGAGCAACGTTACCTGCAGGAAAGGCGTCGCATTGAGTACGAACTGCGACAGGAAACCGAAGCGAAGCGTCAGCAGCAGTTGCCGGCGCTACAGGAACGTTTAAAGAAGGAATTTCAAGAACCGTCGCCGTCAGTTAAATCGCCATCCGCGCCCGCTGCTTCAACGTCGCCAAAAAAATAAAGCCGGCGGGACTTTTCACCCGCCGGCCTCAAAAATCTCTTCGTTTTTGGTTAGTACCAGTGCCGATAATGGTGTCGATGCCGCGAATAGTAGACGCGATGACCATGATACCAATAAAATGACGGCCCATAGTAGTACGGCCGGTAGTATCCGTATCCGTAGTACGGATAAGGGTAGCCGTATCCGTAATAAGGATATCCGTATCCCGGATATCCGACTCCGATGCCAATCGCGATACCAGCATTAGAACTCGGGGCTGCAGCGAATGCTAATCCACCCGCCACGAGCGCGATTAAAAGAAGCTTTTTCATGTTTTATGTTACCTCCCAAACTTCAGTTATTGAACCAGAAGTAGACGTAAAAGTTTTGCAATTTGTTCACCCTCTCTCGCCGCGATCGTATTTCGGGTAACCCGTCACGCAAATATCGGGTCCGATCTTTTCAAACTTTACCCGCTCAAGATGCGCGCCTTCGTGTGTCCGAGGCGCCCCCCGTCCACCAAAGGCCACGATTGGCCCTCCGGTCAAGATCGGAGCCACATAAATTTGCACCTTATCAATCAGTCGCTCATCTAAAGCGTGACCGAGGACGTTTCCGCCGCCTTCGATCACCACGCTGGTTATATTTTTTTGTCCTAATTCGGCCAGAATCGCGCCCAGCGGCATATTCCGATAAACAAAACTATTTTTAGCAAAGCGGTCCGTGAAAAAACGAGCGCTACGAGGGAGTTTACCGGAACGAGTCATCACCACGCGCACCGGCTGGCGGACTTGGCGCCGACCGCGGACGGTTAAACGCGGATTGTCGGTCCGCAGCGTTTCCGCGCCGATCAAAATCGCGTCCGTTTCCCCGCGCAGCGTCTGCGCGTGCCGGCGCGCGGTCGGGCTTGTGATCCAGCGCGATCCCTTTTCAGGGCGGGTCAAGCGGCCGTCTAAGCTCATTCCGCATTTTGCAATTACGAACGGAATTCCGGTCGCGATCCATTTATTAAATGATTCGTTCAATGCAGCGCATTCTTCCGCGAGCACGCCCGCTCTCACTTCTATCCCGGCGCTACGCAAAATCTCGATCCCGCGGCCGCGATGGCGCGGGTTCGGATCGGTCGCGCCAATCACAACAGAGTTAACCCCTGCCGGAATGATCTCATCGGTGCAGGCCCCAGTGCGACCTCTCGTGGAGCACGGCTCCAACGTGACATAGAGCGTGGCGTTTTTTGGGACCTTCCGTCGAAAACTTCGGAGACACTCAATTTCGGCATGAGGAAATCCGGCCCGGCGATGGTGTCCGCGCGAGACGATTCGGTTCCCAATAACCAAAACAGCGCCGACCGCGGGATTCGGGCTCGTTTGCCCGATGGACTTTCCCGCTTCAGCTAGCGCGCTGCGCATGAACCGTTCATGCTTCTTCTCTGACGTCATGCGACGAATATTCGGCGGGGCCCGGTTTGAGCAACTGCTTTCCAGAGGGGATCGGCGCGCGCGCTAGCTTTTCTGCTTGGCGAATCTGTCGCGGCGGACTTACTTAGAGAGATCCCCCAAAAATATGGCCACGAAAACTGAAGAGAAAACTGGCGCAGACAAATTAACTGCCGCGCGAAACAAGAACCTCGACCTCGCTATCCAGCAAATAGCGAAGGATTACGGTGAAGGCGCGATCATGCGCCTGGGCGCCGAAAAGATCGTCGACATTGATGTAATTCCGACTGGCAACATTTTGATCGATCGCGCTCTGGGCGTAGGCGGATTTCCGCGTGGTCGCGTGGTTGAAGTTTTCGGACCGGAATCTTCCGGGAAAACAACGCTCACCCTCACCGTGATAGCGCAAGCGCAGAAGCGCGGCGGTCTGGCCGCATTCATCGACGTTGAGCACGCGCTCGACCCTCAGTACGCCAAAACACTCGGCGTGAATCTGGATGACTTGCTTGTTTCGCAGCCAAGTTCCGGCGAAGAAGCGCTCCGCATTTGCGAAACGTTGATTCGCTCGAATTCGCTCGATGTCATCGTGGTCGATTCGGTTGCGGCGCTGGTGACGCGGGCCGAATTGGAAGGCGAGATCGGCGATACCACGGTCGGCGCGCAGGCACGGCTGATGAGCGCGGCGTTGCGCAAACTGACCTCGCTCATTTCAAAAGCACGAACCACCTGCATTTTTACAAACCAGATCCGGGAGAAGATCGGCGTCATGTTCGGCAATCCGGAGACAACCCCGGGCGGAAGAGCGCTAAAATTTTACGCCAGCGTGCGGATCGACATTCGCCGGATCGGCGCTATCAAACAGACTGACGGGAGCGTCATGGGCAATCGCACGCGCATCAAGGTCGTGAAGAATAAAGTCGCCCCGCCGTTCACCGAAGCTGAGTTCGACATCATGTACAACGAAGGCATTTCTACCACTGGCTCTCTGCTCGATCTCGCTCTCGAAAAACAGGTCATCGAAAAGCGTGGCTCCTGGTTGAATTACAAGGGCACGCAACTGGCGCAGGGGCGCGACGCAGCCAAAGAAGTTTTGAAGAACGATCAGGCGCTTTACCAGGAAATCGAGGTGGCTGTGAAGGCGAAGCTGGAGGAAGATAGAAAATAGAAACGGGGCACCAGATCGACATGTTCATTCAACGAATCATCCTGACGCTTGCGACTGGCGTCGCCATTTCAGTTTCGGCCGCGCCTGCGAAAACCAATCCAGTTTCATCTCCGAAGCTCTTGCCGGGACTGGGCGACGTTCATCATCCGGTCTCGACAAAAAATCGCGAGGCGCAGCAGTTTTTCGATCAAGGATTAAAACTTGTCTTCGGATTCAATCACGATGAAGCGAGAAAATCGTTTCAACGCGCGGCCGAGCTCGATCCGAAGCTGGCCATGGCTTGGTGGGGCGTCTCGCTGACCCTCGGCCCGAATTACAATTTGCCGGTCGATCTTGAGCGCGAGAAGGCTGGCTACGATGCGGCGCAGCGGGCTGTCGCGCTCAAGCCGAATGCTTCCGAATCCGAGCGCGCGTATATCGACGCGGTCGCGGTCCGCTATTCAAACGATCCGAAGGCGGATTTGCATCAGCTCGATGTCATCTACAAAGACGCCATGTCCAAGCTAGCCGCACGTTATCCGGACGATCTCGATGCGGTCACGCTTTACGCCGAGAGCGCGATGAATCTCAATCCGTGGAAACTTTGGACGGCGGACGGGAAACCCGGCGAAGGCACCGAAGAAATTGTACGGGTCCTCGAGTCGGTTTTAAAACGTGACCCGAATCACCTTGGCGCGAATCATTATTACATTCACGCTGTTGAAGCGTCGCCGCACCCCGAGCGCGCGCTGCCGAGCGCGGCACGTTTGGAGAAATTAGCTCCGGCCGAAGGTCATCTGGCGCACATGCCCGCCCACATTTACGCGCGTGTCGGCGACCATTTTGCATCGGCGCATTGCAACCGGGCCGCTATTGCGGCGGACAAGAAATTTCTGGGCGAGACCCAGGAGCAGGGCGTTTACCGCATGCTGTATTACAGCCACAACCTTCACTTTCTCGCGTATGCCTCCTGCATGAATGGCAATTTTGCCGAAGCGAAAGACGCGGCCGCGAAACTGGTTGCGAATGTTGCACCCGGTGTGAAAGCGATGCCGATGCTCGAAGGTTTTCTGCCCACGCCAATCGTCGTGCTCTTTGCTTTTGAGCGTTGGAATGATCTTTTAAAATTGCCCGCGCCCGACGTGTCGTTCGTTACTACAAATGCGGTCTGGCATTCGCTCCGCGGCATCGCTTTTGCCAACACTGGAAAAACCGCGGAAGCGGAAAAGGAACAAAAACAATTTCGTGAGGTGGCCGGCAAAATTCCTCCGGAACAAATGTACGACATGCTCAACAATGTGGGCGCCGTTTTTAAGATTCATGAAAATTTGCTGGCGGCCGAGATAGACCGCAGCCGACATGACGACAAAGCGGCGATTGATCTTCTGAAGCAGTCAGTCGCTGCTGAGGACGCGCTCAATTACAGCGAGCCACCGCCCTGGTATCCGCCGGTGCGGCCGATTTTGGGGCGCGTTTTGCTTGAGGATAAAGACTTTGCTGAAGCAGAAAAAGTGTTCCGTGCCGACCTTGAGAAACATCCACGCAATGCGCGTGCGCTTGCCGGACTGCGCGATTGTTTAAATGCGCAGGGACGCAAGTACGAGGCCGACCAGATCGATCAACAATTTCATGCTGCCTGGAAAGTTGCTGCGGCCACCAACGCCGCGGCATCCAAGCGCTGACTATTGGCAAGATCGATAATCGCCGGTCGAGTCTGAGCTATTGCGGGCGAAAACGGATTGTGTAGAAGGCGACTTGGCCTTGCCTGTCAAAGTACGGCTGAATTTCGGCATCGTCGTCGCCATTTTCAGCGAAATAGGAATAAGGAGCGCTTTCCGGCGCGACCGCGTATTCGTGTGGATGCACTAAATAGAGTGAGCTGGGGTTTTTCACCAGTGGCGTGCCCGCCGGTATGCTGTGTCCAAGTGCCCAAACTGGCTCGTAAAGTTTCGGCCCATTGGTGAGGAACGCCAATTGTTCGTTAAATCCCCAATCGAGGCTCACGATCTTCAGGTCCGTGCGATGCCTATGTTCTCGGCAAAAGGCATCGAGGCTGTCGCTCCAGCGGCCGCGGCCACCGGTTTCCCTGATCAAGGTTTGCGTTTTTGAAATAACCCAGAGCTGACTGGCCACCAACAGGGCGATGGCGAGTAACGCGAGTGGTCGGACTGCGACCGGCGGCCGCTTCGATGTCGATCTTGATTTCCAAACGGAGGTGATCGCAACCGCAATCACGACTTGTGGCAACGGAAAAACCAGCACGGCGTGATGAATTCGCACTGCACCGGGAAGAACAAATACACCGATCGTAATCAAGGCAGCCGCTAACAAAAGGAACCGCGCAACTCGAGCACGACTCTTTCTTCGGCTTGCCGTCATCGCCAATAGCCACGCGCTACTCGCGATCAGGAAAATCACGCCGGCGAGTGAGCGTATTTGAGTTGCCTCTTGGAACATTTTCTCAAAAGCGCCGCCGGCATCCATCAGGCGATAAAAATAGGAGCCGTCGTAGGTTGAAACCATTGTGTGCAGTTTATCGGCAAACTCAGCCGATCCGCTGGAAGCTTTCCCGGACAGTCCGTAGCTCAGGAGTCCGGGCATCTTGAAGAGGATTGGCGATGCCGCCAAAAGGAAACCAAGACAGGCGAATGCAGCAACTGGCAGCTGTCCTCGCAGCGCTCGCCGCAGCAGTCTTCCATAACATAAAGTGCCGGCGATGACGGAGCCGATCAGCAGAACAGCAAAATCGATCTTATTGAAAAATCCCAGTCCGGCAAAAAAAGCGGCGAAGAAAAGTTGCGCGGCTCGCTTTTGCCTGCACCACCGCACGATCAGATAAAAGGATGCGCACCGGCAAATAAAACTGGGACCGGTGACGCCCCAGTCCAGGACACCGAGAAAAAAATAGGCGGGATCGGTCGCCAGCACCGGACCAGCAATCAGTGCCGCGCGGATGCCCAGCCAGCGCCACGTAGCCAGCATAAACAAAAGCAGGGCGATCGATGCCCAGCACAAATTTGTCAGCCGAAGCACGGCCACGTTGATTCCAAATAATGTGAAAGCGGGCATCAACATCCAGCTCTTCAACGCGCCAAGGTATGGCTGCACGAAAACGGGAAATGGACGGCCGAGAAAAACTACAACTTCATTGTTAGGCATGTGCTGCCCGTGGACATGGCCGGTGATGAAATCCTTCGCGAGTCCGGCGAAGACCGCTTCGTCATAATAAAGTCCGGGAACGGACAAATTTTGTTTCGCCAGCAAAACAATCGATGTCGCGAGTACAGCCCAGACTGCGAGGAGCAAGATCAACTCATGGCGCCGCGAGAACGCCTCTGCGCCGGGGCCTTCGGGTTTAGTCGACATCATCTTCGCGCCGCGCCACGATGACAGCCTGTCATGCACATTTCCATTTGGAAATGTGGCGCGTCCCGGACGATCCCCGATTCGAGATCGACTCGACCGCTATTACTTACGGCGTTTCAACGCCGCTGAGTATTCCACCGAGATGGCCGATAAGCGCGACGACGCGCCGGCTGAGAAATAATCTCGTGCTGCCGGCGCTCGTGGATTTAGTGCGTTGCGGCCAATCGTTACGACTTCTCGACCACGATTGTGCCAGTCATTTTGGGATGAACTGAGCAAAAGTAGGTGTAAGTACCGGGCGCTCCCGCGGTGATCGTGAATTCTTGATCCGTGTCGAGCGCAGTCGATTTCTTAAACTGCTTTTCGACGCTGACGACCGTGTGCGGTTCGTCGTCCCGATTAATCCACGTGATCTTCTCCCCGGATTTCACCGTCAAGGTCTTGGGGCTAAAATCAAAGTCCTTGATTACAATTTGATTATGCCCGGGGCTCGCGGCCGAGGTTTCTTTCTGATCCTGGCCGAGAGTAAAGTTGGTCAGGAACAGGAAGCTGATGGCAAAAACAATTGCTGAATACTTTTGTGTCTTAATAAGTGTAAACATAGATCTATTTCCTTAGCTGAGGTTTGAGTCGATGATGGCGAGAGAGGTTTTGCCCTGAATGTACTGAACGTTCGCCAGGCCAAGCATGCTGCGCAGTTTTTCGGCTGGTACTTTCATTGGGCCCGGCGAGGGCGCGGTTCCAGGCGCGGGTTGCGGGAACGCGGTCGACATCGCGGTGTGGAAGGTCATGTTCCCTTCAACCTTCTGAAGCACTTGATGGATGTGTCCGTTGAGGACGGTCACCGAGCCGAAACGTTTCAAGTATCCCAAAGCCTGCTCGCTGTCGCTCGTACCCCAGCCCCACTGCGGATAAACCGCCCACAGAGGGATATGAGCGAAAACAACGATCGGCGTATCCGCGCCGAGACCTTTCACATCGGCCTCGAGCCATTCGAGTTGGTCGTCGCCCAACTGTCCCAGGCCGCCGGCCTGAAGATTCAAAACGTTGACCAGCCCGATGAAATGAACGCCGTTCTTGTTGAAGCTGTACCAGCCTGATCCCTTCGCTTCGACACTCTTCAGATAGCGCTCACGGTAGAACTTGCCTCCGTCATTGAGGACATCGTGTTCGCCTGGAACGAAAAATACGTCTTTGGTTCGGCAGCTCTTCAGCACCTCATCAAACGTGTCGAATTCCTCCGGCTTTGACAGTTGCGTGATGTCTCCGGTGTGAATGAGAAACGACGGCGGCGTTGGCATTGCATTGATCCGGTCGAGAGCGACCTTGAACGTTTCGGTCACGTCTTTATTGGCATCCTTGGAAAAGCCGATGTGACTGTCGCTGATTTGCAGGAAGCTCAGGTCAGTGGCAGTCGGCAGCGAACCGCCGGCCTTGGCGATCTGCGCCAGGGTCTTCGATACGAGAACGCCGCCGCTGATTGTCCAAAGCACGCCGGTGCCGGCCCAGGCCATGCATTTTAGAAAGCCACGGCGATCGACTCCGTCGTGTTCGTGGTCGTGAGAGATGTAATCGGACATATGTTTGGTTCCTTTAGGTTGATTGGTTGGTGTTGCCTCCACTTGTGCTTACCGATTCCGGGAAGTTTTATTCCCGAAATTAATTGGCACCGCTTTCAACCCCGCTGACAAACCCGCCCAGATGTCCGGCGATTGCGATCAACAGGACCGTGGCAAGCGCGAGAAAAATGTAGAAGATGCCCGGTGTTTGTTGGGACTGCCGCTGACGAAAGCGCAATCCGCACAGAAACCAGATCATTCCGCTTGCAGCCAAGGCGAAGATCAGGTGCAACAGCAAGTTTCCTTTAAGCTTCGCGCCTTCCAATTGCCACTGCCATGCAGCCAATCCGGTTGCGATCGCCATTGGCGCTGTCAGCGCAGCCGCGAGAAGGTTGTAGTATGCCGCCTTCGCCATCGCGGGGTTGCTTCTCCAGATCGAGAGCAAATCAAACGCTACACTGATGATGAACAGTGCGATTGGGAAATGAATGATCACCGGATGTTGCGCATGTTTCGCGAGCAGCGCGGATTTTAAGTTAAATGAGTTCATATGATTTTTGAGTGCGCTGACATTTGGCTGTTTGTGTTCCCCTTTGGTCAGCTATGCGCGAACCGCGCTAAGGTCTTACTTCCCCAGATATCCAAGTCGAGAATCGTCCGCTGACCTTCCTTGATAGCGACCGGCACGTGCACGTATCCGTATTTCTCCGCTCGAGCCACCACCGTGTAGGAGCCCACCGGAAGAGCCACGATTTCGGGAATTTCATCTGTGCGTGAAATATGATTTCCAACACTCTTCAAGAGCTTTCCGTCAGTCGTGTAGATGGCGTAAGAGCTGTGCGGAAAATACCGGGCATCCCCGTCTTTGAATTCATCAGTTGCGGAATAAACTTCCAACGAGCCTTGCGACAGCTCTTCCGTTTGCGCTTGGAACTTCGCCGGCGCCGTCTTTTTCATTTCATTGCCGCGCGTCGTGCCGAGAATTGCCAAGGCAACGAACATCGCGATCGCCAAACTTCTTGTGTTCACATACCGGAGAAGGGGAGTAAGCGTCGATCCGGAGCTGCGGGTCTCTTTGTGATTCGTTTTCATTTTGTTTAAATTGCCTTCACCAAGTCATACCGATTTGCTGAGCGAATATTCCCGCTTGAAGGAGACGGTTTTCTCGCCGGAGTGGCGTGCGGAAAGAATCGCTCCGATGCGATAGGGCAGGGCGCGACTCTGCCGAATGGCTAGCCTGGAATCGTGTGACGAGGGACCAGCGGGCCGTTAATGGTGCGGCGTCCGCGTCTCGAACTGCTGTTTAAAAGTCTGCAAGTCGTTAGCGTTAACGTCGGAAACGGCCCAGTAATTAAAGTCCGAGTCCGCCCAGTGCAGAAGCTGATAACCCTGGCGTGTTATCGTTTTCGGAGCTGTTGCTGCGTCCGATGACGCTGGCCAAACAAACAGGTTGATAAAGTGTTTGCGCCGTTCGTAAACCAACGCCGCCACTGGCCGGTTATCCAAATAATCCAGGCGGCCGCCAATCAGAGGAAATCCCTCACTGGAAAGATCGACAACCGGAGGAGCAAAATCGAGCTTGGTGTCCAGCCACGGTTTTACCGTGTGCTGGTCGGAGGAAGCGACATCGGTGAGATGGTTTGCCATCAGCGAACGCGCATGACTAGCGATGAGCTGCGTCGCGAGAAACTGATCATTGCCTGGCCGCTGCAGTCGGGACATCAAATTAAAAGTAATGATCGCGGCGAACACGATTGCAGCCGCGAAGGCCAGCCCGCTCCAGGGTGTTCCGAAAGAAACGGTCCGCGTCCAGCGCGGTCTCGCTGAAAACAGCGATGGAGAATCTTCCACATTTCGAACCGGCTTTTTGGCAATCTCTTGCCGCAGCGAGGATTGAATTCGCTCGCGCAGTTTCGCGGGCGCCTTGTAATAAGGGGCTCCATCCCGAATCGCGCGCACGAGCGAGCCATGCGCTTTGTAGGCTTGATCGCAGTTGCGACAGTCCCGCAAATGCTGTTCGATCTTCTGGTTAGTGATCGGATCCAGTTCACGATCCAGATAACCATCCATCAGGTTTTTACATTGTTCGCAGTTCATCTATTTCTCTTTACCCATCCGAGCCGCCAAATATTCCCTAAGTTTGGTGCGCGCACGAGCCAGCCGCGACATCACCGTGCCTGGCGGAATTTGCGCGATTTCGGCTATTTCCTTGTAAGACAAACCCTCCTGGTGGCGCAGCGCCAGGATTTCCCGAAATTCCGCAGGCAAGTGATCCATCGCCTCTTTGATTAACTCCGCGTTGTCACTACGCTCGAGAATCGTTACCGGACTGACGACTTCGTCGCCGGACCCGTGTATTTCTTCATCAAAAGTTGTCGTGAGATCAACCGCCCGGTTCTTTTTGAGCAACGTGTAGGAGGTATTTCGGACAATCGTCAGCAACCAGGCCCGGCCATTGCCGCCGTGGAACCCTGCAAACGACTTGAACGCACGCAGATAGGCTTCTTGGACAACATCCTGCGCATCCTGTTCGTTGCGGAGCAGCCACCTGGCTAAGTTGTGCGCGGCATCAAGATGCGGCAGGATCGCGTCCTCAAAGGAAGCTAGTCCCACTTCCAAAGAGTGATCCTCTTGGCGCTTTTTAACGATTGCGAACTTCACAATCTTCGGATCCGAATCTGCGGACTCGCAAGCATGTTCTTCCTTCAACTGTAAAGCCATAACGTTTTTTGACGAGGCCACCTCGTCTCGGTCCTGACGCTTTGGTAAAGGATTTTTCCGTTATTGGTGTCCGGTTGCATTCGCTTATACAACCGCGACTACCCGGTTTTTATTCCCCGGTTTTTCGAAAAAGGCAGGCAAATCGACCTCTCCTCATCCAGGACCCGCCGTAAAGGCGACTTTCTGGGAATATAACTGCGCCCGATCGGTATGAATGGATTGAACACAGCACAACCTTCTTACCAAACAAATACACCGGAGATTTTTTATGTCTGTTACGATCGCTAGTATTTTCAATCTCGTGGGACCCGACATGATGGTGGTCCTTCTCATTGTCCTGCTGCTGTTCGGGGCGAAGAAGTTGCCCGAACTTGCCCGAGGTATGGGCAGGGCGGTAAAAGAGTTCAGTGCCGCTCGAGATGAGATTGAGCAAGAGCCAACCCGGGCTGGGTCCAGCAGAGTAGCGCAGTCGAAGCTCCCAAACACAGCCGAGGAACAATCGTCTGCGCAGTAGTCTGGCGGCTGCGACAAGATTCTAGACCCTTTCCACCGGCTGCTTCGCAACAGAAAGACTCAATGATCGTCCGGGTGACTCGTAAGCCGCGAAGAAAACGAATCGTCATTCTCGGCGGTGGTTTCGGTGGCGTTTACGCCGCAATCCATCTTGAGAAATTGATGGCCCGAGAGACAACGGCGGAGATTTGTCTCGTTAGCCGCGATAATTTTTTCCTGTTTACACCCATGCTTCACGAGATCGCCGCGAGCGATCTCGAGATCACGAATATTGTAAATCCCCTACGCAAGCTACTCCGGAAGGTTGACGTATTGGTGGGTGATGTGAACCAAATCGATCTGCGAACCAAACGGGTCCTGATTTCGCGTGGTTACCGTAAGCCCCTGCAAAAACTCGACTACGATCATCTTGTA